>NZ_JAAAPK010000011.1:0-300000 GCF_009909105.1 Corallococcus exiguus | reverse complement strand
GCAGGACGACACCGGCGTGACGAAGGTCGAGTTCTACGACGGCGCGACGCTGCTGGGGACGGACACCACGGCGCCCTACGGCGTGAGTTGGAATACCGCGAGCGTGGCGGCGGGCTCTCATACGCTCACGGCGAAGGCCTACGACGGCGCTGGCTTCACGGGGACCTCCGTGGCGGTCCTGGTGATCGTCGACAACACCCTTCCCACGGTGTCATTCACCGCTCCGGCGGCCACCTACGTTCGGGGGAGCGTGCAGCTGACGGCCAGCGCCAGCGACAACCGGGCCGTCACGAGGGTCGAGTTCCATGACGGCTCGGTGCTGATCGGCACCGCGACCACCGCGCCGTACTCCATGAATTGGGACACGGTAGGGCTGGCCAATGGCAGTCATACGCTCTACGCCAGGGCCTATGATGCCGTCGGGAACGTCAAGGTTGATTCGCGCAACGTCACCGTGGACAACGCCGCTCCGGCCGTGGCCATCACCTCTCCGGCGAATGGGGCGACGCTGTTGTCTCTGTTCCTGAGCACCACCATCCAGGCCAGCGCGAGCGACAACGCCGGTGTGACCCAGGTGGTGTTCTACGATGGCGGCACCGTGCTCGGCACGGACACCAGCGCGCCCTACAGCGTGAGCTGGAACCTCCTGAGCGCGGCCAAGGGCAAACACACGCTGACGGCCAGGGCCACCGACGTGACGGGCAATGTCACCACGTCCGCGGCGATCTCCGTGACGGTACAATAGCGGGGAGCAAGGCCGCTTCAGGATTGCTGGGCTTCTCGGGATGGAGGCGGCGGGAATCGAAGCCTCGTAGGCGGATTTGGTCCCTGCTCGGTCCACCGGCCGCCTACCAAGTTTCTCTCTGAGGAAGTAGGCGGCTTTCTGTCCGGGCGAGTCCAGGCCCATCCATTGGATTTGGTTCTTTTTTGGTCCCTTCGGGCCCATCAACCCCCAGGCGGTGAGCGTCAAGGTAGTTGTCGCGTGAAAGGGCTCAGTCTGGTTGTCAGGGGCCGGGGACATGGACCGCATCCGGGTCGGCCAAACGGATCGCGCCTCCTGATCGTTCAGGACTGGCCGCTTGCGGCCGGTTGCCCTTCGCCCGCACGCGAAGGGAGGGCCAAGGGCGCAGAACCGTTCAGGTTTCGGCGTAGCCGACCCTTGAGGCTACCGAGCACGCGGGCTGGTCGGGCTAATCGAGACAGCGATCCGAGGAGGTGACCCACGCACGATCCGATAGGGCGCCCATGACACCCCGCCGTGGCATGGCGTGCCTACCACGCGGCATAGCGCCGGGAGGAAGATGCCTGGGACGCGGCAATGGGAAGGGCGGACGAGGCGATTGGGCCCCATCTGTGCCACGAACGTATACATATAGCGAACTGGGCAAGGATGACACGGAGGCATAAGCATGTATGATCGGCATCTAAGATCGGGGGAGTCATGAGTCTAGACTCATACATCGCACAGCGGTTCGGTTCGAGAAATTTGCAGTTTTATCACGCAGAGAACTTGGAGAACTTTCGGACCTATTGCGCTGCAGGCAAGTTGCTTTGTCGCGGCGAGCTGATGAACCGAAACCCGAACGGATTCACGGTGTTCTATTCGGACGATCGCGACCGAAGCCTTGGCGTTCTGGGACGAGCGTTCGGAAACCTGCATGATTTTGGCAGCTTGTTCCAGAGAGCACGAAAAACCATCCCAAACGTCTATGGACCAATCCAGCTGATTTTCGCGCCTGCGGTATTCTCCTCAATGCGCGACATATGCGTCACACCTAAAAGCATCGTCAATCTAAATCAAGACTGGAAGCAGCAAGCGTTCCTGTCGGAGGAAAAGATCGAGGAGTTGCTGCGGGTGGATGGATCGCACAACCAAATCAACCCAGCTTTTTCGTTCTGCGAGTTATCTTGCGGCAATAACTCGATATCGCTTGAGTTCTTGAAGTGTGTGCGCGTTGAGCCCCTCCGAGTTTCTGGCTGGAGCCTTCAGGAGATAGTTGAGAACGAACTGCGAACCTATGGCATTCACGTTCCAGTGGAGACGCGGTCGTATACAAGGGTGGAAAATCGCATAGCACTCCAGCAGTTGGTTGAATTCTGCGAAGGGCTCAGTATCCCCCACTCCCGCGAAGCCCTGCCATTGCCAGTAAACAGCCTTCCTGCCACCTTTCAGGCGTTAGAGCTACCCAAAAAGAAGCGTTTAGTCCTCTGGTGTCGCTACTTCACGCATGGAACAATAAAGCCACTTCGGCATGATGCTAAGTGGGAGCCGAATGAAGGCGAGGATTACACAGTATGCGAATTGTGCGCGCCTGGAGATGAGCGTCCACCGTCGAAGGTAAGTTACTCGTTCATTCGCGGCGGGCAGTGGGGCGAGCTTGCTCTGGGAGAAGGGCATTGCGATTGGTGTGGCGGCGTCAGTGTTCGTTGCGAGAGTTGTGGCATTGTTCACCCAGTGTCTGACGCTCAGTATGATGTGCCCATTGAGTGTGATGGGGGATGTGACCTTCGATTCACTGTTCGGCAGGAGGAGGATGGCCTGGTTCACGTCGAATTGATGCTTAGCATTGAAGACGAGAAGATGTTGTACGGATACGAGGATGAAGATGAGTCGCCGTACTGGTGTGAGGACGAGGACGAGAGTCCCTATTGAGACAATCTGTAGATTGACTTGAGCGCCACGCTGCGCGCTTGAGCATGGATAGGCGAGATAGAGGCCATGTTGAGGGGGGGGGCGTCCGACGGGCGATGTCCGAGCGGGGCATTGCGGTCCTGAGCAGGTCATCCCTCGTCGGGTGCTGAAAAGAGTCGAGAAGCCAGAGTGGCTGCGGGTCGCCAAGAAGTTCGAAGCCAGTGGGTGGCCGCAGCGTGAGTTCGCCGAGCGCCGAGGCTGCGCCTGAGCACGCTGTAGTCGTGGTCTGCCGGCACAGGCGCCATGGGAACGCGGTGGCCGAGCCGGCCATGCTCCTGCTGACGGCGCAGGTGAGCAGCGTGCCCGCAGTGAGCGCGAGCGACCGCGTGGAGGCCGCGCTCGCAGGGGGCGTGTAGGTGCGCTTCTGCGCGGGCACAGACGTCGACTACGTGGCCTTGTTTGTGGCTGCGCTGGGGCGCACGGCGTGCTGACTCTGTCCGCCTCGGTGAGAATCCTGCTGGCTACCGGCCCGGTGGACATGCGCAAGTGCCGGGTTGCTCAATACCCACCCTCGTAAAGCTTAGCCCCTACAACATCCTCAATCGAGCCTGCCACGGAATGGACGTTCAGTATGCGCTGCCTTGACTTGAGGGCGAAGTGGCGTTCCACTTAAATCAAATGCGCAAGAGCCCATTCTCCGCAGCCCCAACAATGGCCGGGTTCATTTGGCAACTGCGCTCGTTGCTCCTGTATTTACTGAGGCAGGAAGAACTCGATTTTGCCGTGAGCCTGGAGACGCATGACGACATTGTTGTCAGCTCGGGCAGCGACCACATCATAGCCGCGATACAGACTAAGCACTCATGGAGTGGCGACCTTCTGACGGGGCACTCCGTTGAGCTATGGAAAACCCTGCGCGTCTGGATTTACCTTCTTGCAAAGCAGCATCTCTCCCACGATTCGATGCTTATTCTCAGCACGACCGCCCGTGTCGGGCCTGATTTGAGGGAACTTGTTGATGCCCCGAGGGGCAAGACCGATGTCGAGAATATCCGACGACGACTGGATGAGACCTCAAGAATATCAAGCAACAAGGAAGTCGCTGACGCCATGTCAGACTGGAGGCGTCTGGGGAAAGCACAGCGCGAGTTCCTAGCTCAGAGAATCACAATACAAGAGGCACAACCTCGTTTGGCAGAAGTCGATGAACTCATCGACAAGAGACTGCTCCGGAGTGCTGTCCGCCCTCAAGCGGTGCGATTGTTTCGCGAGAGTCTAATTGGCTGGTTCGACGGGCTTGTTGCGGCGCGCCTATCGAGTGGAGGCTGCAAGATTACAGTCGCTGAAGTTGTGGGGAAGTTGGCGGAATTGTTTTCGCTCCAAGCGCCTGCGGCGCTAATTAGCACTCAAGGAGAGGCCGAACACCCTCCTCTGGATGAGGAGCGTCGTTCTGATCCTCCCTATCTGAGGCAGCTGAACCTTCTCGATGCGCCGGATGAGCACTTGGTGAATGCGGTAGCCATGTTCTATCGGGCCCGGGCAGAGCGCGAGAGTTGGCGGCAGACGCGCCCGAACGCAGCTCTCGAACTCCAAAGCTACGATGGTGACTTGAAGGCCAAGTGGAGGACGATTCGACTTGGCGCCTTGAGGACCAAGCTATCAGATGCGAGCAATCTGATTGAATGCGGCTGGAGAATACATGAGGAATGCATGAACTACCATGGAAACATCAGCGGAATGCTTGTTCCTGTCCATGTCGCCAATGGGACTCATTATATGCTCACTAATGAACCTGGCTCTTCACCATATATTGGATGGCATCCCGACTACCTAAATCTATTGTCACCCAGCAAGAAGGAAGGTGAGTGACATGGCGGAGTCGGTTGATGAATTCGCGCATACCAATCCAGCCTTTTGCTTGTCTTGCGTGAGGTGGACCTGTCAGGGATATCAGCAACAGAGGCGTGAAAGAAAAGACGCGCTGCAAGGATTCTTGTGGCCTTGGGGGATACTCTGCTTGGCGCTATTGGCGCCCGAATCAGTGCGCTCAGAATTGCCGCGAAACGCCAATGGAAAGCTATCTCTTCTGTTTCATGAACACCCTCGGTGGAGATTGGGACTGCCAGAAACGCTGAGATTCTGGTCCGCTCCATTCTGGCTGGCTGTGCGCCTAGGAATCGGAACTGGCACGTTATCTATGCAGGGCAGCCGACTCTACGCCGAGGGCAATGTCGACAACCCCGTACGCCTCTCGGACCTAGATTTAAAGAAGCGTGCAATTGTCTTTGGGAAGGTTTTAGCTAAAGAGGCGGATGACAATGCAATATCTCTAATTCTCGGACTGGCGGTAGTGCCATGAGTTGGAGAATTTTGAGATTGGGGGTCTATGCCAAGCGGGGCGGAATGCTTCGTGATGTCAAATTCAAAGCCGAGGGGCTGAACATCATCACAGGACCGTCAAGCAGAGGCAAATCATCGGTTCTTGATATCGTGGACTACTGCTTAATGTCGGAAAGATGTCCGATATCCAAAGGCTTCATACGCGAAAACGTTTCACATGTCGGCATTTTGCTTGTTCGTGGAGATGAGTCGCTCATCATCACAAGGGCACTTCCCGATGTGGGCCGACTAACATCGACTGATGTATATATATCCAAAGGGGCAGAGAAGACACTTCCACAGTCCCCTCCAGAGGCTCGCTGGAATGTTGAGGCCGCTAGGGAATTGCTGTCAGACTTCACGGGAATAGAATCGCTCCCTGTCCTGACGAACGAACGCGATGCGGCACCGGATGCGAGGAGTCCAGCGAACATCAGGCACTGCTCGTTTTATGTCTTCCAGCCTCAGGACGTTATTGCTAGTCGCAACGTGGCATTTGCTGGCCTAGAAGATTTCTATAAAAAAAGACATGCAGCAGATGCTGCATACTACTTCCAGGGCATTCTAACTATTGACCGCCTGCGAAAGAGGAGGGAACTGCGCTCCTTGAAGGCAGAGCGCAATGCAATCGATCGGCAGGCGCGAGAAGGCGCTAGGTTTAAATCAGAAGGATTCGATCACGGTCAACGTCTTTGGAGTGAAGCGATTGGACTTGGCTTGGCGAAGGGGCCAACTGCGCCAGTCCTGATTTCAAGCCTGCTAAGGGAGCTTCGCGGTATTGCAGATACAAAAATCGACACCCTGGATAGGTTGACCACCGAAATGGGGCTAGGCGCTGTTCAATCGGAGGAGGCAATCGTTAGGCAGCAACTGCGTCAAAGAGAGCTTGAGTTGTCGGAGGTTGAGCGCTTTTCTCTCGGCGCGGGAGTGCATGAGGCAATTACCGACAAGCAACTGGGCAGACTGGCACTTCGCGAGTTGCTGCCGAACTCGAAGCCGAGTGATTGCCCCGTTTGTGGCAGTGACTCAGTCGACACAGCGAAAATTGACAAGCTCCTTGTTGACGCTGCCGCTGCGCTGAGTGCCGTTCGAAAGCCGCCCAAGAGAATTAGCGGTAAAATTGAGCAGGAGCGCAGGCGGCTCAAGCAAGAGACAGAAGAGCTAAAAGAACGCCAGGCAAATCTGCATGCTAGGCTCAAGATTCTTTTTGACAACTGGGAGCAGAATCGCCCCCTTTTCGAGGAAGCTAGCCGCCGCGAGCAACTCATTGGGCGTATCAAGGAGTTCCTGGCCTCAATGAAGAGAATGGAAGCGACAATAGACACCAAGCGCGACAAGCTATTGGTGAGGATTCATGAGCTAGAGGCAGAGGTTGGTGACAAGGCAATATATGAATTGAGGGAGGGCGTTGAGAAGGAGCTTGGCGACCTAATGACGCGGCTTGCGCAGCGGTTGGATGTCGAGTTCCGCGGGGCGCCAGTTCGGATTAATTTTGTCAGTTTTGTTTTTGAGATTCAGCTGGATGGTCAGTGGGTTGGACTTAACGAACTGGGAAGCGGTGCCAACTGGCTCGGATATCACGTTGCTGGGACACTTGCTCTCCACTTGTTCTTCCGGAGAATTCACTCGCCGGTTCCCGCTGTGCTCATGCTGGATCAACCGAGCCAAGCTTGGTTTCCCGCCGAGCGGGCTAAGAACAGTCAGCTCAAAATTCCATCTGACGACAAGGAGCTAAGTGCGGTGCGCGAAGTGTACAATCTGCTCTACCAATCTTCTCGAGGGGAAGAACGGCCTCAGATAATTGTTGTTGATCATGCGAGGCTTGAGGAGTCCTGGTTTCGCGACAGCACCGTAGAGGATTGGCATGATGGTGGCGCCTTGGTGCCATTTTCATGGGGGCTTGGCGACCAGAGCCCGTGAAGAGTTGAATTCCTTTGCCAAGCCGAAGGCCGGGTTGAAAACTGATCTCAAGCTGGGAGGCGAGGTGGCGTGGGGGTTTGTCTGTTATGGCAATGAAAAAGCTAGGGATTGAGAGGCGCAGTCCGTGAGGGCCAAGTTAGTTGTATGATGCCTGGAGGAACTCATGGCCCCCTAAACGACCGCTCGCGATTCTCGAACGGCTCGGAGAGTAGGCAGGCGCAGGCAGAGGGAGGAAGGGGCAGGAGCTCGCTTCGTTCGGCCTTGTGTGCGCAAGAACCGGATGAAGAAGCGAGCCCTGCCTCAGGGACGGCAACAGCTGCGTCTGCGATGTCATGACCGCAGGCGGCTGATTCGCTGGGGTGAGTGGACTGGTTGCCCGCTCACCCTGCGGAGGTGCATGGCGGTGGCCAAGGTCGCCAGTGGCCAGTCGCGAGCGCAGGCCGCACGGGAGTTGCTGTGCGCCCCCTCGACGGTGGTGGCCGCGGTCCAGCGCTACCAGGAGTCCGGCCGTGAAGGCCTTTTGGACAGGCGCGCCCAGAATGGGCGACGCAAAGTGGATGAGCGTTTCCGACAGACGCTGCGCAGGGTGTTGAAGGGCACGCCCCAGCAGTCCGGCTGGCGACGCACCACGTGGACCCGTGAGCTGCTGGTGCGAGAGGTAGAGAGGCGAGGCCGGGTGCGCGTCTCGCCCGCGACGATGGGACGCGCCTTGGCCTCGGTGGGAGCCCACAGAAGGCGTCCGCGTCCCGTGGTGCGCTGCCCTTGGCCGGAGCGCCGACGTCGACGGCGCCTCTGGCGGCTGAAATGCCGTGCGGCCTTCGCCCGGCCCGACGAGCCCGTGCTTTTTGAGGATGAGATGGATGTGCACCTCAACCCGAAAATCGGCCCGGACTGGACGTTGCCTGGACTGCGCAGAGAGGTCGTCACACCGGGCAACAACCAGAAGCGTTTCGTGGCGGGGGCGCTGGATGCGAGCACGGCCCGGATGACTTGGGTGCAGGGAGAGAAGAAGACGAGTGCGCTCTTCATCGACCTGGTGCGCGCCGTGGACGCCGCCTATCCCAGAGCCAAGCGCCTGCATTTCATCCTCGACAATGCCGCCACCCACTCCAGCAAGAAGACGCGCAAGGCGCTGGAGGCACTGGGCGAGCGGCTGGTGCTGCACTTCCTGCCGCCGTAATGACGTGGCGCCCACCCCATGGCGCTGGCCGTTGAAAGGCAGGTTCATGCCGGGCTTGGTTCCGTCGTGATGAAGTCCTGATGCTTCAAGCTCTTTGGGCCCTCTTCATCCTCAGCCATCGCTTGGCCAGCTCCTCGCAGTGCCGCTTGAATCTCCTGCGCAGCCATTCTGGCGGTGTAGTTCCCTCGCGCTCGCAGCACCTTCGCCAAGTCGTCTTGCAGAGTCAGCGCGGACATATGCCGCTCAGCCGGGTTGCGCCGCAGCAGCTTGCGGAAGACAGCCCGGGTGGGCTCTGACAGCGTTTGTGTTGTCGCTTCTACATCGGCTGGAGTGAAAGTGGCCGCACGCAATATCGTTTCCTCCGGGTCCACCCCGGCCCATGCGTTTCTCATCTGTGCGATGGCTCCGCGTAGCGGCTCCGTTTCCCCCTCCGGAACCAGCACCCATAAATCCTTTGTCAGCAGGTGGTAGGCACTGAGTAGGTGTTTGCCGGTGGCGAACTCCAGCAGCACCATTCCCAGCGTGAACAAGTCAGAGCGCGCGTCCTCGGACTGGCCGAGCAATGCCTCTGGAGAAGCCCAAAAGACTTCTCCCCGGGTGGCGGGCCGACGCGTGGTGCGCTGGCCGGGAAGTCGTGCGGACGCAACGCCAAAGTCCGTCAGTTTGACCTGTCCATCGAAGGTCACGCGGATGCGTGTCGGGTCAATCGCCCGGTGGACGATCTTTAGTGGCTCCCCCTGCGCACTCCGGCAGGTGTGCGCGTGCGCCAGTGCCCCCGTAATCTTGGCCCCGACATACAGCATGAAGGATTCGGGGAAGTAGCTCCCCCGCGCTGCCGCGACTTCAAGGAGTGTATTCAGCGAGAAGCCGGCGACAGCTTCCGTAATAACAAACAGAGTGCCCTTGGCTTTGTGCGCTCCATGGACGCAGGCGATGTTCGGGTGTCGGAGGAAGGTGGCCAACTGGATCTCTTCCTCCAGTCGCCTGCGTGCCTCCTTACACACTGCCGCAGAGTCAGACAGCGGCAGCGCTTTGAGGATGACTCGGCGGACCACCTTGTCCTTGACGCGCTGGAGGGCCGATAGGACGCGCTCGCCATGATGGCCGGGGCCCAGGTCTTCCAGCATTTCGTAAGTGGCACCCTTGAGCGAAAAGAGCACCAGTCCTTCGGGAAACAGGGAAGTACCAGAGTACGGCATAGGGCCATTTCCTTGCAGGCGAGCGGGAGCGGACTCCGCGCCCACGCAGGAAGGAAATTACTGGCAGGTAGGCCCGAAAGAGAAGGACGCCACGGGTTGAAGACTCGGCGTTATTGCAACCCTGTGGCTGAAGCCATTGGGGACGGTTTTCAGGTGTCTCTCTGTAACGCGCCTTTACGCCCCGGCCTCAATGCCACTGCTTTGTGATGGATGTCGCAGCGTCTCTTGGGCGCACGAGCGCGGCACCGGGCTTGGAGCCGGGCATCTTGTCCAAGCCCCCATTGGCTGAGAGGGACATGCAGACATCGATTTCCTCGCCATTGGGCTTACGGGCTCGCGTGTAGCGGCCCACCACTGTCGCCCCTTCTGTCCACACTCGCCCGTAGAGCCGCGAGCCCTCGGGCAACCTGCCGATTTTCTCCTCAGTTTCGGATTCGAGCTTCCCATCGCCCAGCAGGGTCAAGCACCAACCCTCGTCGCTCCACACGCGGCCTGTGGCTTTGCATTCGTCGGGCGATCTGAAAATGGGCTGCTTAACGTCTACGAGGATTGTGATCTGGGAGCCGTCATCGAGGCCGAGCCTCCGAATGTTTTCCGCTGCCGCTGCGGGGCAACGCTCCTGCGTGGGCTGCACCTGCTGCGCGGGACAGCCCAACAGCGCGGCGGCCAAAGCCCCCGCCCCCGCGCACTTCTTGAGGAATCCACGGCTGAAAGCGGGCGCGGACTTCATGGGCGGCTTCGCTACGGGCGGATTCGAGGACGGATTCGTGGGGGCAGGCACAGAGGGACTTTCCTTCACGGCGGGGGGCACCTCGGACGGGGACGGTACTGCACTGGTGGACGGTGCGGGCGGTGAAGGGTGCGCCTGGGGGGGCTTCGCACGCGGGCCGCTGGACGACTCCGGCACGGCTGGGACAAACGGCGCTTCGCGTGAGGGGGCTTCGCGTAGCAATGCGAAGGCGCCGACGGCGAGCACGACGGCGGCCACTGCCCCCGCCAGCACGCGCCGCCGTGCCTTCGCTGGAGGGTCGCCCGTGGCCTCCGAGACAGCGGAGACCGCTTCCGGAGGCGCCTGCACGGGGGCCAGCCACTCCGCGCCCTCCTGGGCCCCCAGCGCTTCCAGCGCCTCCCGCATGGAGGCCAGCGAGGGAAGCCGCTTCTCGAAGTCACGCGCCATCCACTTTTCTACCCACTCGCTCAACGCCTCGGGCACGCGAGGGTTGGCGGTGCGCGCGGACGGGGGCGCCCACATGGGGCTGTTGACGTCAATGCGGGGCGCCTTGCGCGCCTCCCATCCGCCGCGCGCGGGCTCCGCGTCGGTCAGCGCGTCATACAGACACACCGCCAGCGAGTAGAGGTCATCCTCGGGCGGGAAGGGGTAACGCGCGTCGGGGTTGTTCTGGTTCTCCTTGAAGAAGCGCGCCGCCTCCGGAGAGCGGTAGCGGTTGGTCCCCGGGGGCAGGGGCGCGTCCGTCAACTCCTGGGCTCCCGAGTATTCCCCCGCGCCCAGGTCGATGAGGACGGGCTCACCGTCCACCTTGCGCACCATGACGTTGGAGAGCGACAAGTCTCTGTGGCGCACCCTCCGGCCGTGCATGTGCTCCAGGGCATGGGCCAGCTTCGCGAACAGGCGCGCGACCTGCTGGAAGGTGGGCCGCGCGTTCTGGAGCCAGTGCGCCAGCGTCCAGCCGTCCACGTACTCCAGCACCAGATACCCACGTCCCTGCGGCGTGCGCGCCCAGCCCTGCACCTTGGCGATATGGGGATGGTCTACGTGAACGAGGCACACCAGTTCGCGCAGCAGGCGTTCATCCGTCTTTCCCGGATCCGCGCTGTGCTGCCGGTGCTTGGAGAGCTTGAGGGCGACGGGCTTGCCGTCCTTCACGCCCCGGTAGACGTCGCCATAGGCACCCCCGCCCTTCCACTCGCGGACGCGGTAGGCCCCCAGGCGGGAGCCGGGCTTGAGGTAGCTGAAGACTTCCGCCGTCGTCATGGTCCGTTCTTCTCCCGCGTTGAAGTCCCGTCCTCAAGCACCACGCCCGGAATGGCCAGGGGCCGGGCGCCGTCCGCCGCCTCCTGTATCACCAACCGGAAGGCTTCCCCGGGCGGCCCGGACTCCCTACGCTTCCAGTCAAACTCCACCGCCACGCGACCCGTGCCGTTAGGCGGCAGCACGTCCGGCGCCATGGCCACCGTGCGCGCCTCCACGCGGCGGCCGGTGGACGGATTCTCCAGCCATGCCTTGCCCGGCCTCCAAGGGGGCCCGGTGAGGTTCGACACCTTCACGGCGAGCACCACCCACGCATCCGCCTTGAAGCGGTGGACGGACGCTACCTCCAGGCCCGTTGTGGCACTGGGGGGCGACGCACGGAGCCATTTGACCTGGACGCCGATGCCCTCCTCCACCTGCCCCGAGACAATCCAACCGGAGGGGCCCGTGGCCGTGCCGCGCTCGCGTTGCGCGGTGAGTGCCGCCTCACATGCGGAGCAGCGTGCCTCCAATGCAGCCAGCCGGACCTGCATCAACTCTGGCGCGCTGGCGGCGCGGAACACCAGGACTTGCGCGTCCACCACGTCCGCCGCCGTGGTGAGCTTGAAGACGGGCGCCGTCAGGATGGATTCGTTGAGAAACGGCACGCGCAACGTCACCGCTTCGCTCAATTCCTCCAGCGCCCGGAGGGTGAGGGAGCGTTCTCCAACGTCCAGGATTTCGACAGGCGCTTTTTCGCCCAACTTCACTGCCTGCGCGTTGATGGGCGTGTCGAAAGTGAGCGTTGTAGGAATGCGCGTGGAGACGCGCACTCCCTCGGCTTTCGCGGTGAGCGCGACATTTCGCATCCGTAACCTGGGCAGGGCGGAGTCCTCCGCTGCCGCTGCCCACGCCGCGAAGGACAAGAGCGCCAACAAGAGCCCGGAGAGTCGTGGCAAGGGGCGAGACCTCATGCGTTGACCCTAACAGACGCCCATCCTGCCCGAGCGTGCGCCCGCCCCTGGCAACGTGCGATTGCGAGGGCCAGGTCTGAAGGTGTGCCGAGCTGGTGCGAGCCATTGGGTGCACTCGCAGGGTTGCCCTGAGGTGGCGTGCGGCGGGTGCTGACTGCTGCAACTTGGCCGGGCTCCACAGCCTCCGAGGTGGTGCTCGGCCTGGACGCTGGCTCCTGCGCACGATCCGGACTCCACCGTCCCGAGGTGATTCCAGGTGCGGGTACTGGTCCGCCGCACCGGCCGGGCTCCACGGCCTCCGAGGTGGTGCGCGGCGCGGGTACCGGCGGCTGCGCACCGGCCGAACTCCACCGCCCCGAGGCGATGCTCGGCGCAGGCGCTGGCTGCTCCGCATCAGCCGGACTCCACGCGCCCCGATAGAGCGCGGCGCGATAGTGGTCCATGGCCCCAGGCGATACTCGGCGCGGGTGTTGGCAGCCGCCATGCCCTGGAGGACTTCCACGGCCTCCGAGGTGAGGCTCGAGGTGGGTGTTGGCGGCTGCGCACCCGCAAGACTCCTCGTGCCCCAAGGTGGCACGGCGCGAAAGGGCTTCACGGCCCAACGTGGCGCTCGGGCGTGAGTGCTGGCCGCTGCGCACCCGCGACCCTCCACGGCCTCCGAGGTGGCTCGGCCGCGCTCCACGCGCCCCTGAAGGGGGCGGCGTGCGGGGGCTGAGCCCTGGTGGACTCCACCGGCCCCGAGGGGAACGCACCGGCCGGGTGCCACGGCCTCCGAGGTGGCGATCGGCGCGAAAGGGCTCCACGCGCCCCGAGGCGGCGCGGTGCTCGGGTCGTAGTGGGCGACTGGGCACCGACCGGGCGCCACGGCCCGAGGTGATGCTCGGCGCGACCGATGCTGACTGCCGCCGTGTCCTGACACCATGGCCCGAGGTGATGCCCGGCGCTGGCTGCCGCTGCGCCTTGGCGGACTTCCGGGCCCGAGGTGGGGCGCGGCGAGAAAAGGCTTCACGCGCCTGAGCTGGTGCGCGGCGCAAAACGGCTCCGAAGGGGCACGGCGCGAAACGACTTCCAGGACTCCGAGGGAGGCGGCGCTCGGGGGCGGGGGGCTGCCGCGCATCGACCGGCTCCATAGGCCCCGGGAAGATGCGCGGCGCGAAAAGACTCCACGGCCTCCGAGGGGGTGCTCAGCGCGAACGGATGCCCGGTCCGAGGGGGTGCGGCGCGAAAATGCCCCACGGCCCCGAGGTGATGCGGCGCGAAACGGCTCCACGGATTCCGAAGGGGTGCGGCGCGAAAAGGCTCCACGGACTCCGAGGGGGGGCGGCGCGAAAAGGCTCCACGGACTCCGAGGTGTCGCGGTGCTTGGGTGCTGGCGGCTGCGCACGGACCGGGCTCCACGGACCGAGGGGATACTCGGCGCGGCCGGTGCTGGCTGTCGCCGTGCCCTGGCGGACTCCACGGCCCCCGAATGTGCTCGGCGCGTCTGTTGGCGGCTGCTCACTGGCCGACTCCACGCGCGCATGCTGGCCGCTGCTGCGCCTTGGCGGACTCCACCGCCTCCGAGGTGAGGCTCGGCGCGGATGCGGCCGCCGCGCATCGGCCGCGCTCTATGCGCCCGAGGTGGCGCTCGGTGCGGCCAGTGCTGGCCGCCGCTGCGCCTTTGGCGGACTCCACGCCCCATGGTGAGGCTCGGCGCGAAGCGGCTCCGAGGGGAGCGCGGCGCGAAACGTCTTTCCGGCCCCGAGGGGATGCGGCGCAAAACGGCTTCGAAGGGGGCGCGGCGCGAAACGGCTCCTCTGTCCGAGGGGGCGGCGCAAAACGGCTCCCAGGATTCCGAGGGAGGCGGCGCTCGGGGGCGGGGGGCTG
The DNA here is from genome assembly GCF_009909105.1 of Corallococcus exiguus. NCBI lineage: Bacteria > Pseudomonadati > Myxococcota > Myxococcia > Myxococcales > Myxococcaceae > Corallococcus > Corallococcus exiguus. The sequence continues at coordinate 285,881 of NZ_JAAAPK010000011.1, read as the reverse complement.
CCGCGCACCGGCAGGAGACATAGGCCCCGGGAAGATGCTCAGCGCGAAAAGGCTCCACGGCCTCCGAGGGGGCTCGGCGCGAACGGATGCCCGGCCCGCGGTGCTGCGATGCGAAAGGGCTCCACGGTCCCGAGGTGGTCCTCGGCGTGGGTGCTGGCGGTTGCGCACCGGGCGCGATCCACAGCCTCCGAGCTGGCGCGGCGCGATAGGGTCTCACGGCTCCGAGGTGGCGTGGTGCTCGGCTGCTGGCAGCGGCCATGCCCTAGCCTCTTCAGGGTAGTCCGTTAAGGCTCAGCCCGACACGATGGAAGAAGGCGGCGACAGTTCAATGGCGGTGCCCCAGGCGAAGGAAGCTCGCACGCGCCTGGGCATGCAGGTGGGCTGGTGCAAAGGGGTTGAAAAGGATGGCGGGAAGGTGACGCGCGGACAGTGTGCTGAGCCGCAGCAGAGGCCGTGCCGCCCCTTGAGGCACTCCCCGGCCCAAGCGGCCCAGCCTGGCGGCGGGCCGCAGGGCGTGGGCTTCCAGGTCAGAGTGGGGCTTGGGACTCAACACCACACGCTCTGGGGCTTTCCCGCGTGCGGTTGTCTGAGTGGACAAGGTTCGTCGCGGGCCTCGTCCACGAGCATTGGACGGCGGGGGAGACATGGCCGGTGCTCCAGCACGTCGAGCAGGCGCCGAGCTGGCGTGAGGACGTGGCCGCAGCGTGTGACTTGGTTCCGCGCTCGTGCGACGAGGCGGTGCGGGTGATGCGGGCCACGCTGGCGCTGTGCTGGGACTGAGCCCCGCAGACTCGCCAAGCGGCGAGTTCGGGCCGATGAGAACATAGACAGATTTGTCCAGTATGGGGGGCCAAAATTGGCTAGGGCTACTGGTCCCATGTGGCCAATAAAGAAGGAAAACCAAAGGAACAGGAGACTCAAGCCAAGGACACCAAGGAAACCCTAGCGGGTTGGCACCCGGGGTAGACAGGAGTGTCTAGCTTCCACTGCTTGGAATGCGCCCGCCACAGGACTATCAATTGCCCGCGTACGACTCGCGCAGGCAGCGTGCTTTGAGGTTCGAGATGAGAATCCAGAAGGTGAAGTTGGGCAGGAAGAAGAAGGTGTCCACGAGGGAGGTCGTGACTCCCGCAGCAACGGCGGAGCCTCCCACGCCCCCGAGCACCGTGGAGGCGACCGCCCCTGAACCGCCGGAGCTTGCTCCCGCCACCGTGAAGGGCCGTGACAAGCGGAACATCGAGAAGTGGGGCCAGACGGCGTGGAAGAGCGGGTGGATGGCTGTGCCGAGCGTCCTCATCACACATCAAGCGCGCCTGGGGCTTGAGCCCAGCGACCTGAACGTCCTGCTCCACCTCATCGCGCGCTGGTGGGACCCCAACCGAAAACCCTATTTGGGCAAGAAGGAGATGGCCGAGGCGATGGGGGGCGTGAGCCTGCGCACCGTGCAGCGATCGCTCTCGCGCTTGCGCAACGCGAACCTCATCGTCCAGCACCCCCGGCTGCGCTTCGACGGTTCGCACACTACTCCGGAGTACGATTTGAGCGGGCTCGTCGGGCGCTTGAACCAGCTCGCCCAGGAAGAACTCACGCGGCGCACCACCGCGGCCCACAGCGCGCAGGGCGCGCGGACGCGCCGGGGACTGCGCATCAAGGCACCTCCCAAGGAGCGGGATGGCGACGTGGTCGCCGCCTGAATTGAAAGGGCCCAGTAGGGGGTGCGGTCAGAGCGAGGGAATGAACATGGAAAGCCTCTGGCGTTCAGCCGGGACGCGTCCCTTATAGGCCTGCATTCCTCGGCAATTCGCTTCGTCGGGGATGGTGATTCGCCGAGACCCGGCCCAGGCATGTTCCCAATCCAGGAAGGTGGTCAGCGGACGGCACCGCAACGAGAGCCGTACGCCTTGAAATCGTTTCGTGAACACGCGTTTGACGAGTCGACGACGTAGGACGGACAAGAAGTTTCCACGGAAGGGAAACGCAATGACGAAGAGGAAGGAGCGTACGGTGGCGGCGGCATCGATGAAGGTGAAGATGGCTGGGCGCCGGGAAGGTACCGTCGAGTTGCCGAAGACGGCGAAGACGGTGTTCTGTCGGCTGGCGCGACTTGTTCCGTGGGGGCTCGCATTCGGAGCCATCCTCTATGGAGGGGTGACGTGCTCCGGCAGGGGAACCACGAATCCGGATGGTCACTCCTCGTGGGAGTTCCTGGCGAAGGTGTCCGCTGGCGCGGAGGTCCAGGGCGCCGCGGAATCGCAGTCGCCGAAGCAGGCATCGAAGGAACCGTGAGCCGGCGTGGAGGGCGGGCACTCTCGCACCCGCTCGTGCACGGCGTGCCGTTCTCAGCAGCTCAGGATCATCTAACCCCTTTCAGGGAAGTGGGTTAGGGGCAAGAGGGTTACGCCATGGAGGAGACTGACCATGGCGTGGCAGCCCAAGCGCTGGAAGGCGTAGCAGGTTGAGGAGCGACGGCGTGCAGCTGGACGGCTGTCGCGGCAGGGGCATCTGTCGCAGGCGGAAGTGGCGCGCCGGGGAGGGGTCAGCGAGGCGGCTGTCAGTCACTGGGCAAGGCGGCTCGATGAAGCGGGCAGCATGCGCCTGAGGGGGGCGGCGCCGGGGTGCTGCTGCGCCCCGGCCGTGGTGAGACTCGGCGCGCGGGTGCGACTGCACACCGCTCGCACTTCAAGCGCCCCGAGGTGGCACGGTGTGAAAAGGTTTCACGGCTCCGAGGTGGTGCTCGGCGCGGGTGCTGGACGCGGCGCACCGGCTGCCCTCTACAGCCTCCGAGGTGGCGCAACGCCAAAGGGCTCCCCGGCTCCGAGGTGGTGCTCGGCGCGAAAAGGATCCACGGCCCCGAGGTGGCGTAGTGCGTGGTGCGAGTGCTGACCGCTGCGCACCGGCCGCGCTCCACGCGCCCCGGAGGGGGCGGCGTGCGGGGGCTGCTCCCTGGCGGACTCCACCCGCCCCGAGGTGGGCACACCGGCCGAGCGCCACGGCCTCCGAGGTGATGCGCGGCGCGAAACAGCTCCGAGGGGGCGCGGCGCGGATACGGCCGCCGCGCATCGGCCGCGCTCTATGCGCCCGAGGTGACGCTCGGCGCGGCCGGTGCTGGCTGCCGCTGCGCCCTGGCGGCCTCCCGGGCCCCGTGGTGAGGCTCGGCGCTGGGGGGATGCTGCGCCCGGCCGTGGTGAGGCTCGGCGCCGGGGTGATGCGGCGCATGTCCGTGGTGAGACTCGGCGCTCCTGCGCACCAAGGGGGTGCGATGCTTTGGCCAGGCGCTACGCGCCTGGAGTCATGCCGCGATCAGCAGATTCGCGCTGCGCACTTCCTCAAGCCGCGTGGAATCAGCGGGTGCGCAGCCGTGAACCAGCACCCGAGGACCGCGCAACTTTGGGGCGCGTGGAACCGTTTCGCGCCGAGCCCCCTCGGCGCGGGCGGAGCCCGGCCGGTGCGAAGCAGCTAGCACCCGTGCCGAGCACCACCCCACCTCGGGACCGTGGAGCTATTGCGCGCCGAGCATCCCCCCGGGGGTTATGGATCCGACCGGTGCGCGGCAGCCTCCCGCCCCGAGCGCCCCCTCCCTCGGAATCCTGGGAGCCATTTCGCGCCGCGCGCCACCTCGGGCCCGGGAGGCCACCAGGGTGCAGCGGCAGCCAGCACCGGCCGCGCCCGAGCATCACCTCGGTCCGTGGAACCCAGTCCGTGCGCAGCCGCCACACCCATGCACCGCACCCGCTCGGGGCCGTGGCGCCATTTCGCGCCGAGCACCCCTCGGGGCCGTGGCGCCATTTCGCGCCGAGCACCTCCTCGGTCCGTGGAGCCGTTTCGCGCCGCCCCGCTCGCGTTTCGCGCCCCCCCGGGAGGCCGTGGAGCCGTTTCGCGCCGAGGCTCACCTCGGAGGCGGTGGAGTCCGCCCGGTGCGCAGTGGCGTGGAGTCTGGTCGGTGCGCAGCGGCCAGCATGCGCGCCGAGTTTCACCTCGGAGGCGGTGGAGTCCGGCCGGTACGCATCGGCTAGCAGCCGCGCTGGCCCCCCCCCGAGGCAGTGGAGTCCAGCCGGTGTGCAGCAGCCAGCCCCAAGCAACGCGCCCTCTCGGTCCGGACCCTGGGGCAACGCGCCATTTCGGAGCCCGTGGAGCCTCAACACCCCACACCGAACGCCAACGACAGCGCGCCGAGCGCAACCGCGCGTCATGGAACGGGGCACGGCATCTGCCCCGACGGGCAAGCGGGCTAGCAGGCGGCATCATCACGAACGCGGGCGAAAATGGAGGGGAGGGATCGCCCGCGTCAGACCCATCGGCGCAAATCCGGTAGGGCACCCGAGCACCCCGGCAGGCCGTTGGCGAAACCCTGCACGGCGCGCGAAACGCAGCGCGTGGGGACTGATCACGCGGCGAAATGTCCCTACCGGACACACCAGGGCAGCACGGGGCCAATTCGCGCCCTCGGTGGGCGCATTTCGTTACGCCATCGGCGCCGCTGCTCGCGGGTCGGCGCGAAATCCCGGCAGCGGCCGGAGGTGCGTCCCCACGCGCCGGGAGGTCCGCCCGACTGAGATGCGGCAGAGTGGCGCCGGGGGAAAAAGCGCCGCTCCTGTGGGCGCGTTTCCGGCTCCGGAAGCGGCGCGAAACTGGCCGCGCGGCGCCATTTCGCCGGAGGACGCGCCCGCCGTAACGCACGCGCGAAATTGCGCCGCTGTATCGCCGCACGGCGCGAAACGTTTCGCGCCCTGCGGCGCAATTGCACGCCACTATTTCGCGCCCCCTGTGGCGCAATTACAGCCGGCGAAATGATTCGCGCCAAACGGCGAAACTCCGGCGCGAAACTGTCTCCGCCAGAGCGCGAAAATACATGCTCAATACGGCGAAACTCACGCCGTGCAGGGGGAGCAGTGTTTGGGGTCTGGTGTTTGACAATTGTTTGTCTTGTGCGAGAAAATTAGGGGGCGCAGTGAGGCTGCGGGGTGCCTTCCACTTGGAAGGCGGGCCCTCGGACGGAGAAAGCTCCGACGCTCGGCACTCCTCACTACGGACACCGCCAGGACGCCCCACGGGGCATCCAGACGCCATCAGGTCGGCACCCATGAAGGACACCAACAAGGACACCAGCAGCACGCAGCATCTTACCGCCATGGACAGCGGCACCGAATCCACGTTGCTGCGGGAGATCCACCATGAACTTCGCAGGCTGCGGGAGGCCGTGGGTGTGATTCAGGCTCGCATCACCCAAGCAGCTCCCGTCCAGGCCGCCCGCGCCGTCACCGTTGACGCGGCAAGGGCCCTTCTCGGCTGCGGGCGCTCCCAGGTCTTCGCACTCCTCAAGGCGGGCGCGCTGAGCCGTGCCCCCAAGGTGGGAAAGACGGCCATGGTGACGGTGGAGAGCATCGAAGCACTCCAGGAGCGCTTCGGCCGCGAGCCAACCCCCAAGCTCAAGCGGCAGCCCGCCCGGAGCACTTCCACCGGGCGGGAGACACGGGAAGCGATTCTCAGGATGCTGCGGCAGCCTTGATCGGCAGCACTGCCGGATCCTCGGGATGCTCCAGCCGGAGCGGCACCTTGATCATGGGCGGCACCGCAACGTTTTCGTAGAAGCGCTTGGTGGTCGCGGGCGACGTGTGCCCCACCACGGCGGCAATGGCAGCAAGCGGCAGCCCTCCCGATTTGGGCCGCACTTCCTGGCCGCATTCAGAAGCCCAGGTCACAAAGCTGTGCCGTAGTTCCCCAAAGCGCACCAGTTCCATGCCCAAGGCCTTGCAGGCCCGTCGCACCACGCGTCGGATGTGGCTGTCCACAGGCGCAGCACCGCGCGCCTGGAGCCGTTGCGCGGCCGCGAGCGCTTGACGGTCGATGCTCTGGACGTGAACACGCCCGCTCTTGTGGACGAACCGAAGGGTTGCGGCGATTTCGCCCGGCTCCTTCAAAATCGTGATCTTGCCCTCGCCTTGGGCAAGCCGCTCAATCTCCGTGCCGTGCATCCCCGTCTTGGCGTGGAGGCACAGCACGTCGCGCACGCATTGAACGTCCGTCACCCGGCGCATGTCCTCACGGTCGAAGTTGGTGAACTCCCAGCCGGTGATAGCGCGGTAGAGCCGTTCAATCGTTTCGATGCTGTAGCCCTTCTCACGCACCGACTTTTCGGGACGGCTGACGGGCACCTTGAGGGAAATGGTGGCGTCCTCCGCCACCGTCAACGTGCCCTCTTCCTCGCGCAGCCACGCGCAGAAAGCCTTGAGGGCCGTGACCCGGTTCTTGCGCGCGGTGGCCTGCCGGTTCAACTCGCGTAGAAGGTCCTGGAGGGTGACGGTGCGCCAATCGCGGCCCGAGAACGCCTCCGCCCACGCGGCCAAGTAAAAGCCAACGCTGCTCACGTAGCGCGGGGTCGTGCCCGCGCGTCGCATGAAGTCCAGGTAGCGGCCCACGGTCGGCGCATCCAGGTAGACGGCGGACTCTTGCTTGAGCTTCTGGGCTTCGCCCTTGGTCCGGTAGCCCTCGGGATCTCGCATGAAGAGGGCCAGCTCGGCTTCGGCTTCCGTCTCGCTGCGGGCGTCGAGGTGGACCGTATACGTCTTGCCCGCGACCATCTTGCGCAGCACGTACACCGGGCGGCCGTCCTTCGCCGTGAACGTGCGCCCGCCCTGCCATTTGCCTGTCCAGACCTTGCCGCTACCCATGCAGAAAGACTCCAGTTTGGTCCAATTTCGGTCCCAACTGACCGGATTTGGTCCCTGGAGTCAAACCGCGCCCCCTCGGTTGGAGGGGGCGCGGCTCAAGGCGGTGGGTTACTTCTTGTGGAGGCGGAGGGAATCGAACCCGCATCAAGGCGGAAGCAAAACCCCAAGCAGGTCGCGCTGTTACCGGCTATCGCCTTGATCTCACAGCAGGGGCGGAGCCGGGGCTGGAGGAGGAGAGTCCTGCCTTTGCCGCGACGGTGGAGGCACCGATGAAGGAGCGCACACCCCGTTTGGACTGGGCGGGGCTGCTGCAAAGGACGTTCGCCCTGGACTGCCGAGAGGTCATCATCCTCCGTGCTCTTCGGCGAGAATCCTGAGAGGGATTAGCGAATCCATGATGACGGAGACGAGAGAGCCGGCAGCCCGTAGTCCACCCGGAATGCCTGTGCGACCAGCGTCGCGTGCGCGGCCTGCCACTCGGGTGATCCTGGCTCGAATTGCTCGGAGGCCAGGTGCTCGCGAATCCGGACCACGGCCTCGGAGCAGTCTTGCGCCTCTACAAGCCGGCCCATCTCGAAAATCAGCTCGTGAACCTCGCGCCACTCGAAAGCAGGGTGAATGGTGTTCCGGCGCAACTGCAGTTCGCGGCCGTGCAGCGCCAGAGCGTGAATGTAGCCGTCCCCTAGCAACATCCCTCCCGAAAACTGCACGGGGGCATGCATGTCAGAGTACAGGACGCGAAGCCTTCCCTCCGGCTCGACCCGCGCGCTCAGGCCGAGGAGCAGAGGCCCTCTTCCAGCCTGGACGAGCAGTTGCTCCTTGTACGGTAACGCGAGCTGGAGTCGCTCGAGGAAGAGTGCATCCTCCGAGACCCGATAGAAGCAGGCAAAGCCCCGGCGATCAGGCGTCGCTGCGGACCGCGGCTTCAAGCCATGCTTTTGCGGCACGAACAACCCAGTGCCTTGAGCGATGGCGAGGCTCAACGTCCGCCCGCGATACCAGACGCAATCACCAGCAAGTACCGGCTCAGCTACTCCCACGCGGTCCTCCTACAGGACGCCGTGCCGTGGCCCGACGTCGTCTTCGTCCCGCGGCTCCAGGTTCTCTGAGCGCACCGGTCTGGGGCCATGCTCTCTCTGGTCGCGGTCTCCATGCAATGTGGCCAGTGTTTCTGATCAGAACTCCGGCGGAAGGCCTGTTCTCCTTCCGATGCCCCCGGCCGGTGGACAGGCCGCTTGAGCCCCTCCGTTGCCGCGACAGTGGAGGAGCCGAGGAAGGAGCGCACACTCCGTTTGGACTGGGCGGGGCTGCTGAAAAGGACGTTCGCCCTGGATGTGGATGGCGGACTCCTCTTGAAACGCGTCCGTTCTCCGCGAGCGGCCCGCGCCCCGGACCGTGCCAGTGAGGGAATCAGCGCAGGTCCTTCGTGAGTATCCAGGCATCCTCGGCGGGTACGTGGACCTCTCTCAGGCGGGAGGGCTCCTCCCGCTCGAACGGACTGCGTTCATGGACACTCAGGATGAAGGGTGGCAGCCGCACCCGCCGCGCCGGGCCGTGGAGGGGGAGCACCACTTCGTCCGCGCCCGCGGCCATGTGCGCCGCCGCTTCCATGCCCGCCCGCGCGAGGTCGTCCTCCTCCAGGTCCCAGATGGCCTCGCGCACCCGGGCGAAGAGCAGCCCCGTCTCCGTCACCATGCCGTCGCTCAGCGCGCGCAGCACCCTGTCCGCCCAGCGCGCGAGCCGGAGCTCCGAGTACGCCTCCGGCGACAGCCATGCTGGCGGTCCTTCGCCGAGCGGCTGGGGCGGGGGCGTGCTCCAGATGCTCGTCCAGGCCTGGCGTGGCGCGGCTCCACCGATGAGATGGACCCACAGCATGGACGAATGCCGGCTGTAGCCGGCCAACCAGTACGCATGCCTGTGGGCCGTGAGGACGCCGCGAGCCCTCTCGTCCAGGGGCGTCAGCCGCGCGCGCTCCATGATGCACAGGTCCTCGAGCTCGCCCTTCCCCATGTAGTAAGCCCATTCCATTTCAACGAGCCTGGCATGCTGCTCTGCCGGGTCCTTGATGCCCGCCTCCTCGCGCAATTCGCGCGGAAGTGCGCGCGCGTCGACCAGGGCGACCTCGTTCTTCCAATCATCCAGCGGCTGGAACTCAGGGAAGCCCGCGTCGGGGCCGAGCAGCACGTGCGGCATCTTGCCGAAGGAAAGGCTCCTCGTTTCGCGCATGCCGATGACGCCGGGCACGGCGAGGCGGCTATTCACGAGACGGAAGGGACGGATGACGGGCTCCTCGCGATGACGTTTCGTCATTCTACGAGAACCCCTCCTGACGGCTGACCGTTCACGAGCCCGCGAAAGTCCTGACCGACAGCGCGAATGGAGCCGATTGAATCGACAGGGTTGGGCGCCCCGGAGCAAGCCGTCGGTGCCGGGGAGCTTCGACCCGCTCGACGAGGCGAAGACGCTGGACGTGGCGCGGGAGGGCGCGGACTTGAAGGTGACGTGCCGCGCGCCCCGCCGTCGCTGCCGGCGTGAGAGCTGCGCCTGCTGCCAGCGTCCTCCGGACAGGCGGACGCCGGACGCGAGGTGTCACGCCTCCTGAGGCTGCAGCGCGTGGGCGATGTCCACGAGGCGCTGGAACTCGGCGTCGCTCATCTTCAGGTGCCGGGCCGCGGCCTCCAGGTCCTCCGGAGGGAAGGCGCGCATGGCCTTGGGGGTGAACCAGTTGAAGAGGGTGACGATGCCGCGCACCAGCGGCGAGCGAGTGAGCACGGCCGTGGGCGGAATGGCGGCGCCCTTCACCTTTGCGCCCCGGTCGAGCGACTGCTGGCGCTGGGCGGCGTTCGGGCCATGCCCCTCCGCCACCACGAGCTGTGCGCTCATGGTGGTGATGTTCTGGCCTACGAGGTCGCAGTAGTGGCCCCACTCGTCCTGCGCGGGCGGCAGTGCGTTGTGCGCCAGGACCAGCACCTTGCCCACCATGGCCACGCCCAGCGTGCGGCCCTTGAAGACGCCAACGACATCCGGTGCGTCGAGCGCCGCCGGACCTCCGTGCTCGGAAGAAGTAGTCATTGGGGCCATGCTCTCCCGGGGGTAGGGGCTGCCGCAACCCACGGCACTCCCGGTATGGCCGGAGGTGGGATGTCCAGCCTCGACAACATCTACGTCGCGAAGCTGAGCCCCTCGGGCTTTGAGACAGGCTCGCCGCCTGCACCGCCCCAGCGTCGCGCGCGACAGGGACAGGGTTTGTTTGACGTGCAGGTCGTCCTCGAACATCCCCGTCAGAGAGGGATGTTCAAATCCTCTCACTCGCACGCCTTCCCAGGGTGACGGTCCTGGCAATGCCTGTCACTCTCGCACGGCCCCTCACGGGGTACCTTCATCCTTGACTCAGGAGCGTGGTGTGCGTCTGGCAATCATCGCGGGACTGCTGTCGGTCGGTCTGTTCGCGGGCTGTGGCAGCGTGGACATGGAGTCGCGGGACGTGGACTCCCAGATACTGACGCCGTGTGAGCGGGAATGCCTGGCGGCCTATCGGACCTGTAGCTATCAGGCGACGACGCCCGAGGAGCTGCAGTTCTGCCGCGACGAGAGCAACTCCTGCGCCGCAGCCTGCTACCCCTCCCGGGCGCCCGCCGCGGAGGTGACGGCCCGGTCGCAGCGGGCCTGCGAGCGAGCCTGCTTCATCCAGTATGACGAATGCTTCATTCAGTCGACGTCGCCCGAGCAGGACGCCGCCTGCGAGGCGCAGAGCAACGTCTGCTACGCCAGGTGCCAACCCTCGGTGGCCAGCCCGGTGCAGGCCATGCGCCCGCCGCCGTGCGAGTACGCGTGCGACCTCGCCTACACCTCCTGCCTGCGCAACTCCCCGACGCCGGCCCAGTGCGCGCCGGAGCGCGAGGACTGCTACAGCACCTGCCCCAGCCCGGCGGCGCGGTAAGGGTCTCTCTACCGGGGTCCGCCGGGTTCAGCGGCGGTCCCGGGCTTCGGTTTCTCGGTGAGGCGCACCACACCCGAGGCCCGACGCGAGGCCCCACTTCGCGCCCGGCACACCGTCCGCCACCGAGCCGCCCAGGATGCCCGTGTTCGTGCTCCGCCAGTTCAGCCACGCCTATCATGACCAGGTGCCCGGCTGGGAGCACGCCGGCCTCGCGGCTGTCTATGAGCGCGCGATGGCAAGCAAGAGCTACGACTGCGCGGAGCGCTGGCGTGGGCCCGGGCGGCCCCACACGTTCGAGCGTGCCTATTCCACGACGGACGTGGGGGAGTACTTCGCGGAGAATTCGGAGGCGCTCTTCGGCCGCAACGACTTCTATCCCTTCACACGTGAAGAGCTGGGCAAGCACGACCCGGGCATGCTCGCGCTGCTCCAGCAGGTGTGGCAGGTGCCCACGACCACGACACCCACCCCGCCCACGGCATCCACCTCCTGAAGTGGAGGATTCGCCGTGAGCCAGGAGCGGCAGGAGGTTCTCGTCGGCGCCATCGAGGTGGGCGGCACCAAGGTCGTCTGCGCGGTCGGACGTGGCCCCAGGGACGTCCGGTGATCAAGGAATTGATCGTAACGACAGGGGAAAATAGTGCCGAAGGCGGGATTCGAACCCGCGCCGGGCGGTGCGAAACTCCCAGCAGAATCGCGCCCTTACCTCGTAGCCGCCTGGAATGCTTAGGAGTCAGTCTCCCGCCGCGTCCCGCCTCGTCCCGTCCTGTTCCAGGCCATTCCGCACGTTCCTGCGACATACGTGCAACACGGCGGAGGACCAACTGTGCCGTGGGTACGTCCAGGGTTTCAGGAATGGCTCCCTCTCGTCCAGGCCGTGTGGAGGTCGCGGAGATCCCGCACCCGCATCTCCACGTTCGGGCCGATGGTGGCCACCGTCGCCTGTTCCTCTGCCGGGTCCAGCGGCTCGGTCCCCTTGCCGCAATCCACTCGCATCCAGACGCTGCGGCCCGGCCGCGATTACTCCGCCCCGCTGCGGATCCTCGACACGTTTCGAAGCGGCGGCGCGCCAAAGTGCCTTCGGTACTCGCGCGAGAACTGCGAGGGATCGTTGTAGCCGACGCGGAAGCCCGCCGTCGCGGCGTCGAGGTGCTCATCGAGCATCAGTCGCCTCGCTTCCTGGAGGCGAAGCGTCTTCTGGTACTGCAGCGGGCTCATACCCGTCACCGCGCGGAAGTGAAGATGCAGTCCCGACGCGCTCATCCCGCCCACCTTGCAAAGGTGCTGGATGCGCATCGGCTGGTCGAAGTTCTTGCGGAGCCATGCGATCGCCCTGACAACGCGATGGGCGCGACCGCCGACAGTGGCGATGTGTTGGAGGCGCGCGGCGTGGCCGTCCACGACAAGCCTGTAGACGATCTCTTGCAGCACGAGCGGCGCGAGCACCTGAGCGTGCTCGGGCGTATCGACGAGGCGCGCGAGGCGCAACACGGCATCGAGCAGCGGTAGCGCCAGGGCGCGGATGTCGAGCGCCTTTGCGAGAGTCGCACCAGTCGCCGGCGACGGCGTTACATTCGCGAGGACAGAGCCTATAAGGGCGGGGGAGAGCGCGATCCGCACACAGAGGAACGGCGCGGCCTGTGACGCTTCCACGACGCGGCCGGTAACTGGAAGAGCGACCGAGTTGAGGAGGTAGGCCGTTTCGCCATAGGCGAGTTCCTCGCCGCCGACCACCACGCGCTTCTTCCCCTGCGCGACCACGACGAGCGCCGGCTCATACAGCACGTGCAGCGGTCCTGTCGGCTTCGACGTGCGTCCAAGATCAATCGAGGGGAGAGGCGAACACCCTCCATCATTGGGAATGTGGCGCTCGATGATTGCAGCGAGCTCGCGGCGGGCGTCGGCGAGGCCGGAGTTCGCGGAGCGAGTCACAGATCGAGGCCGCTGGAGAATCATTCAAAACTCCTCAAGGATTGTTCTATGCGGCGGCCCATGGCGATGCAAGCAGGGGGCTCGTGGGTTGCCTCGTCAAAGGAGGCTCTTGGAGGATCATCCAAGACTCTTCAAGGATCGTTCTACCTGCTGGGCCTTTCGAGGCGTAGCGTGGAGTCAGCTCTTTCGACACTCGCATCACGAGAGGTTCGCCATGCAAAAGAGAAGGCTCGGAAAGAATGGTCTTGAGACATCGGCGCTCGGTCTCGGAACCATGGGGATGACCATGGCCTACGGCTCGGCCAACAACGACGAGAGCATCGCCACGATCCACCGCGCCTATGCGCTTGGCGTCACGCATTTCGACACAGCAGAACTCTACGGCATGGGCACCGGCGCCAACGAAATCCTCCTGGGGAAAGCGGTCAAAGGCTTCCGCGACAAGGTTGTCATTGCGACCAAGTTCGGGTTCGACATTCCGAAGATGACTGCCACGCACGCTCCGCTCGACAGCCGGCCGGAGCGCATTCGCCTCGTCGTCGAGAACAGCCTTCGGTACTTGCAGACGGACTACATCGACGTACTCTACCAGCATCGCGTCGACCCCTCAGTCCCGATCGAGGACGTCGCCGGAACGGTGAAGGACCTCATCTCCGCTGGCAAGGTTCGCTTTTTCGGAATGAGCGAGGCGGGACCTGCCACTCTTCGGCGCGCACATGCGGTGCAACCTGTCTCGGTCCTGCAGACCGAATACTCACTCTTCGAGCGTGCGGTCGAGCGCGACGTGCTTCCCGTGACCCGAGAACTCGGGATCGGCTTCGTTCCGTACTCGCCGCTGGGTCGAGGGTTCCTGACGTCGACGGTCAAACCCGCCGCCGAATACGAGGAATCGGACATGCGGCGCTGGGATGATCGCTGGCAGGGAGCGAATTATCAGGCGAACGTTGCGGCAGTCGAGCAGCTTCGACAGCTCGCCACCTCGAATGGGATGACGGTTGCGCAGCTTGCGCTCGCTTGGCTCCTGGCTCAAGGAGACGACATTGTGCCGATCTTCGGGACCAAGAATCGTTCCCGACTTGAGGAGAACGTCGGCGCGGCGAAGGTCTCTCTCTCTGCGTCCACGCTCGCTCGGGTGGCGGAGATCCTCCCGAATGGAAGTTTCGGCGCGCGCTACTCGCCGGGTCATATGCCCTCCTGGACGTAACGCGGCAACCGCCGATAGGCCATATGCTGACCAGCGATGTCGACCGGCCTGTTTCGGCGCGCGACATATGTGCAATACGGATGGGGGGAAGCCGCTAACCATCCGTGACCACAGCGCAAAAAGTGGAGGCGGAGGGAGTCGAACCCGCAACCTCCGCGTTTTGAGCGTGGCGCCTCTACCCGGTTGGGCCAACCCAGCGTGAGCTGTCTTGGATGTGAAGTCGGGATGACTGGATTCGAACCAGCGACCTTGCGCGCCCGAGGCGCACGCTCTTGACCAGACTGAGCTACATCCCGATGGGTTTGAGTCCTCGAGGGAGGACCCGGACATGACTGAGGCCGAGTCCCCCCTCGGGAGCCCGGCCTCTGTCCATGCCCGTACCGGTGTTACCGGGTGGCGGCGTGGGTCAGGTACCGGGCGGACAGCCGTGGAACGAGGCGATGGCCAGTTCCAAGCTGTCTGGAGTGGGCTCCATGTCGGTGGGGCGGTTGGGGTTCGGCTCGTCGCGCTTCGTCATGGGCGTCACACTCCTTTCTCGGGGATGAGGGACGCGGTGGAAAATCAGTCCTGACAGAGCTGCTTCCGCCAGTTCCGCTTCTCGATGCACCGGACGTTGTCCACGTCCGAGAGCGTCTTCAGATACCGGCCCAGGTCGAGCAGCTCCGTGTCGTGCGCCTCGCCTTCGTATTCGCGGACGTAGATGGCGTTGCCGTGGTTGTGGATGCACTTGGCCGGCGTGTCATCGACAATCAGGACGCGCTCCAACCGGTAGCCCCGCCGCTTCAGCTTGCGCAGCTTCTTGACCCAGCCGTAGTGCGCATCCGGATCGAGAAACCCGTCCCGCTGGACGCCGGCCCGGTCGAACCCATACGTGCACCGGCTCCGGCCCCAGACGAAGTCCAGCTCGAGCTCCGGCGGGACCATCCGCTTCACGAGCTCCGCCACGTATTTGTCAGCCCCCGCCGACCAGATGGCGAGCCGGAAGTGGGAGGCGCACTCCCGCAGGAAGGGCTCCAGGTGCGGACGCACGTGGACGAAGTAGCCCAGGGCCTGGAAGTCCGCCTCCCGGGCCAGGGGCTTCTCGCTTGCGTGGACCAGGGTCTCATCCAGGTCCAGGATCAACAGGATGCGGTCCGTGGGCGCCGTCACCGGTGGGTCTCCCTCCCGGTGATGACGCCGCACGGCTCACGGAAATGACGACGCGGCGTCACTGCACGCCGGGCGCTCGAAACACCTGGCCGTTGCGGCCTTCCAACACGAGGCTGGCCTCGTCCGAGCTGCCCACTCGCAGCTCCACGCGGGCCTGGCCGCGACGGTCCACCAGGAGCAGGCCGGGCGAGCCCTCTTCATCCGCGCCCAGGATGGCGCGGGGACGTCCCGTCACGTCCGCCAGCTCCAGTCGCGACGAGCCGTCCACCTGGAGTCCCACGGAGAACAGCTCCGCGCCTCCGGACTTGGACAGCGTCAGGCGCGGCGCCTCGTCGGAGAACACCATCAGCTCCGCCAGCGACTCGCCTTCCGCCGTGGAGAAGCGCAGCCGGGGCGAGTCGTCCTCGCCCACGCCCAGCAGCGCCCGGGGACGGCCTTCGCTGTCGTTCAGCACCAGCGACGCGCCGCCGTGGCGGTTCGCTTCCAGGCTGGCCCGTGTGCGGCCCCTGGCGTCCTTGAGCACCAGTCGCGAGGCGACCAGCTCTCCCGGATGCTCCTGCGTCGCTTCGTCACGCAGGGCCGCGCTCCCCAGTCCCACCCCGGCCAGTACGAAGGCCGCGAGGGTGAGGCCCTGCCATCGTCGGAGCCGGCCTTCCAGCCGCTCCATGCGCGCGTCCAGTGAGTCCATCCCGGCGTCGCCTCCTGTCCCACCCTGGTGGGATGGCAGGAGGCTAGCAGAGGCTGGCGGGTCTCCGCTCAGCGGGGCAGGAAGAGGAGCAGGAACGTGGGCAGCGCGGCGACGAGGACGCCCACGCCGAGCGCGAGCACCATCTGGAGGAAGAAGAGGTCCTCCAGCGTCTCCTCCAACACTCCCTCCAATCGATCGATGGCCAACATCTCCAGCTCTCGCACGGCGGAAGGCACGTCCGACGACGTCAGCACCGCGCGCAGGGCGATGAGCCCCAGCACCCGGCGGGACTGGTCCATGAGGAAGCCCTCCAGCCATCCGGCACGGGAGGCCGCGGATTCGCGCTCCTCCTCGGGCTCTCGCATGCGCTCCGCCACCGACCCCTCGATTGCCCGGGTGAGCTCCGCGCGGCTGGGCGTGCTGGCCCCGCGCAACCGCCGGGCGACCTGCAGCGTCGCGGGCTTGAGGATGGCGTACGCATAGCCCATCAACCCTCGTGCGCGGACCTCGCTCGCGAGCCGTGAGCTGACCCCGTGGAGCATCCAGACGTAGCCCCCGGCTAGAGCCAGGGGCAGGGGTGTGAGCACGAAGCTCAGGTAGTTCAGCCAAGCGGGCGTCGGGGCCGCGCCTGTCCAACGCGGCGCGAGCACGAAGACGCCTGCCAGCACCAGGCCGAAGCACCCGAAGAGGAAGAAGCCCTTCAGCGCGCCCATCACGCCGGAGCCCAGCAGTGCGGGCACAATCGAGAGGAGGCTCCGCAAGCCCGCGCGGGCCATGCCTCCCATGGACTCACGCGGAGGCGCTTCGAGCGGCGCCGCGTCCCGTTGCTTCAATGCCGCGTGGCTCATGACGAGCGCTCCATCTCGGCGGTGGCCCATTGGTCCACCTGCTCCGCGGAGGGCGGCGATACCGGCACGCTGGCCTTCAGCTCGCGCCGGCGCCGCCACCACATCAGGATCGCGGCGGCACCGAAGAGCACGGCCCCCACGGCCAGCCGGGGCAGCAACCACGGAATGGGGCCGGACCGGGAGCTCTGGCGCTCCTTCCACCACGCGGTGCCGGTTCCAATCAGCGCGAGCACGCCCGGAATGGCTGCCATGCGCCACAGCGTCCCGCTGTCGGGGCCCGGCACAAGCGCCAGCAGCCCCAGGAACACTGTCGTGGTCCACAGCAGGATGCGGCCCAGCCGGAAGTTCGTCAGCCCCACCAGCACCGCCGCGACGGGCTTCGAGCCCTCACCACTCATGTTGCGTCCCCATGGGAGCGTCATCCTAGAGGGGGCGGGCCTCCGCTAAAAGCCAGCCCGGGGTGGGGCTTCCGGGCTCACGGCTGGGGGTGCCACCACAGGCCCCTCAGTCCCGACTGCTCACACGCCTGCCGCGCCTCCTCGGTGTAGCAGTAGAAGACCAGTTCGGGGACGGAGAGCACGGGAGGGAAGCCTCCGGGTGGCGGGCGGAGCACGAGCCGCTCGGCTTCCCCACGGCCTAGGAGCTCTTCGCCGCACTGGTGGAACGGCACGCCCTTCACGAAGGTGCGCTCCCGGTCGAGGCAGTCGGTCTGCTCCAGCAACTGGAGGATGACGAAGTCCTCGTTCTTCAGCGCCGGGTCCGTCACCGAGTGCCAGGTTCGCCTCCGAGGGTACCCGCTTTGCACGAGGTGCCTGATGCGTTCCGAGTAGATGACCGTGGGGATGAGGCGGTAGCGGAACGGGCCCGCTGCTTCGAGCACGCGCACCATGCGCCGGGAAAGCAGCAACAATCCCAGGGGCGCGGTGAGGAGGTGGTCGCGCCCAGCGATGCTCTCCAGGTTGCCGACGAACTCGATGACCCCGGGCGCGCCCTGCTGGCGCTGATAGTCGATGCCGGGGTCGTGGAACGTCACGTCCTCGAAACCTTCGAACTCGATGAGATCGACGTCGTAGATATCTGCATTCTCCTTGGCGTGGGAGACATCCGTCGACAATGCATACATCATGTGGTGTGTGACTCCCCGTGGGAGCGCAGCTCCAGCAAGGCCAGCTTCTTTCCCGTGAGTACCTTACCGCCGCGCTGCTCCTGGATCACCTTGATGGCCGGCTCCGGCAAGCTCCCGGATTCGATGGCTTGGCGAAGCTCGTTCTCGACCTTGAGGATGGCCTCCTCGATGACCTGCGGCGTCCACCTGGAGGACGGTCCCTTCGTGCGCAGCTTCCCTAAGGCGCCATCAAGCCTGGCGTTCACGAACTCGCTGTAGAAGGGGTGGCTGCCCGAGTGGATGAGCTGGCCCTCCACGGTGAGCCCGGAATGCATGTCGAGGATGTTCGACCCCCGGTCAATCGTATAGCCCTTGAGCCGCTCCATGGCCGTGCGGATCAGCGGGTGTTTCCGGGCAACCGCGTCGGGGATGAGGTGGTGCATGGGATGGCCGGCGGAGAGCCGGACCTCCGCCGCTGCCCGAGCCGCCGGGCCCTGGGTCTTCTCCACCCAGTCCAGGTAGTTCTTCCGGTAGCGGGTGAAGACGCTGAGGCGGAGCGTGCCCTTGCCGACCTTGAGCACCACCAGTCCGTCCTCGGTCACCGTGAGCGCTCCGTACTCGTCGCCCAGGGCCTTGCCGTGCGGACGGCTCAGCCGGTAGGGCTGGGAGCCCGTGTTCAACTTCTCCAGACGGTATCCGGCGGCCTGAAGCTCCCTCTTGAACGCGTTGAACTCCGGCGTTCCCTCCTGCGGGATGCGGCGTCCGACGAAGTCCTTGAGCTTGTCCCAGTTGGGCAGCTTCTCCAGCAGCTTCTCCAACTCGGCGTCACTGAGCGTGCGCTCGGTCAGGGTGGGCTCGGGATCTGGCGTGGAGGAGCCGCCTTCCTTGATGGCCTTCGACAGCAACGGCGTGCCGGCTCCCCAGGGATTGAAGGGAAGGGGGATTGCGGGGGCGGCGGTGATGGAGCCCGGCTGGAACACGGGGACGCCCGCGTAGGCACCGCCGGGACCCGCCGCCGCCATCATGTAGATGCGGGGTGGGGTGATCTTCACGGACGTCATCAGCTTGAGCCCACGCCCCGCGTTGGTCTTCACGCCCATCAGCGCCAGCGCCGCCATCGCGATGCTCACCAGCATCCGGAGGAAGGACTTGCTCGCCTCCTTGAGCTTCTCCGGTGAGCCGTTGGCCTCCCAGGCCTGGGTGAGCCACAGCTGCGCGTGCTTCAGGGCCTCTCCTCCGGCCTCGATGAGTCCATGGGCCCCGAACGCCGCCAGGCCCAGTTGGATGAGCGCCGCCGCGAGCTGCCCTACTCCGGTGGGCGTCGCCGCAAGGAAGGTGGACAGCGCCTCCGCGGCGATGAAGCCCACCACCATCGCGGAGATCTCCAGCCAGTTATCCAAGATGGCCTTGCCGTACTGCCCGGTGACCTCTCCGAAGTACTGGTCCGCCTGCCTCACGGAGGTGATGACGTCCTCCAGGTGCCGGGCGGCCCTGCGTGCCTGGGCCATCGCCTCGTGGGTGATGGAGCCGCTCGACACGATTCCCTGGAGCTGGTTGGCGAAGGCGATGCTCACCAGCCAGATGCGCTCGCCCGCGACCAGCCGGACGTCACCGTCGATGCGCTGGACCCCCTTGCGGCCACTCTTCACGTTCACGTGATGAATGACATTCTCGTAGAAGCGCAGGTCCCGCCCCGGTTGGATGGCCTGCCGATAGATGCGCGCGGCGATGGGCTCCAGGCGGTCCCCTGGACGGACCTGGTAGAGCGTCGCCGCGGGCTCCGGCAGCTGGGTCGTGATGCGCAAGGTCTGCAGATAGCCTTGCAGCAGGTAGCCCCCCACCACGGTGGAGACGTAGGACCAGCCAGGTGCCTGGGCATGGTCTCGGATGACGCTCACCCTCGTGCCCGGAGGCAGGGGCGCTGGCGTCAGGCAGGTGGAGCCCTTCATCTCCGCGGGAAGCGTCCGGAGGTTGGCGCCATCACCCTGGTCGATGAACCCGAACTGAATCGTCATGTTCCTCCCAGGTCTCGGGACTGAGAGGATTCAGCCACCCGGACCGGAGGTGAAGGACCGGCCGGGTGGGAATGACAAAGACTTACAGCCGCTACGCGGCGGCCGCCTGCTGGATGCGCGCCTCGGTCTCCGCAGGACTGACAATCCAAGGCCAGAAGCGCTGCGGCTCTCCGAAGTTGTCGAAGAACGTGTCGGCCAGGGGGGACATCGCCGAGGCGGCCCCCAGGTAGCGCAGCACGTGCGGCGGTGGCGGCTGGAGCAGCAGGTTGGTGAACGCGGTGATGAACTGGCCCTCCGTCCGCCAGAAGTGCTCGAAGGTCTGCTCCATCCAGTCCGGGGTGAAGGGCTGGTCGCCGTGCTCGAGGATGGCCTGCGTCATCGCGTGCGCCTGCTTCGACGCGCTGTTGAGCCCCTGGCCGGCGATGGGGTCGTTGAGCATGACGACATCCCCCATCCCCATCACCGTGCGTCCCGAGGGCAGCCGCCCCACCGGCTTGCGCACCGTGGGCGTGAACGCGCCGGTGAGCCAGGAGGACTCGTCCACGATGGAGGCGCCCTCCAGCCGCTCCGCCACCCACGGTGAGAAGTCCCGCAGCACCTGCTTCATCCGCTCCATCGCCTCCCTCGCGGTGCTCACGCCGCCGAAGCGGTCCAACCCCTGGCCGGGGATGGCCTCCAGCAGGAGGCAGTTCAGCGGGCCCCGGATGCGGTCGAAGTACGGCATGGCGAAGTACTCGCCGTGGCCCGCCGTCAGGATGAACTTGAGCGCGGGGTAGGGCGTCTCGTGCAGCGGCTTCATGCCGGTGACAATCATTGCCGCCAGGTTCCGCGGCGGCTGCGTGTGGACGCTGCGCTCGGCGTCCCGTTCGAACAGCCGCGTGAAGCTGTTGCGGCCCGTCGTCACCACCACCAGGTCATGCCCGGGCGCGAGCGCCTCCAGCGCTTCCACGTCCACGTCCCGCACCACCACGGTGCCTCCGCGCCGCTCGAACTCCGCGAGCCAGCGGGAGTACTTCGCCCGCAGGTCCAGGGACTTGCCTGGATTCAGGATACGCCCCTGGACCCGGAGCGCCCGCTGGCCCGGCGCCGCGCAGACGTCCAGGTCCCCGCCTCGGGCGGACTCCCCCGGGCCCGTCCAGAAGTCGAGCCCCAGCTCCTGCTCGTACCGGTGGGCGCGGCCGAAGAGGTAGGTGGTCGCGGCGAGCCGGGCGTTGAAGATCTGCTCGGGCGTGCGGTCCGAGTAGACGGTGACCGCGTAGCCCTTCTCCAACAGGCCGAAGCCGAGCTGCAGACCCGCCTGGCCCGCTCCGATGATGCCGATGTTCCTCATGGTCCCCCCTGGGTGGTGTCCGGGCGTCACGCCCTGCCAGGACACTACGAAACGAGGGCCCCTTCCTGGCAACGCACGGCGGTACGAGGCCGCCCGGAAAACGACGCCCCGAAGCCCCCTTCCATGTCAGACCCCGCGAGTACTGTTCCTCTTGTCGCAGCGAGAAACGAACGAGGGGGAACACGTCATGGCGAGTTCTGTGATTGATAACCGCGTCGAGGTCGTCTTCAGCTTTGACACCACGGGCAGCATGTATCCGTGTCTCGCGCAGGTGCGGAAGAAGCTGGGGGCCGCGGTGGCCCGGCTCACGAAGGAGATCCCTGGCATCCGCATCGGCATCATCGCGCACGGCGATTACTGTGACGCGAAGTCCACCTACGTGACCAAGGCGTTGGACCTCACGGACGACGCCAAGGCCATCACCCGCTTCGTGGAGAAGGTGGGCCAGACGGGCGGCGGTGACGCGCCGGAGTGCTACGAATTGGTGCTGCACGAGGCCCGGAGCCTGTCCTGGACGGAGGGCTACACGAAGGCGTTCGTGCTCATTGGGGACGACGTGCCGCACCCGCCCCAGCACAACCCCAAGAAGCTGGACTGGCGCAAGGAGGTGGCCGCGCTGGGGGAGCAGGGCGTGCCTGTGTATGGCGTCCAGGCGCTGAACCGCCGTCACGCGACGTCGTTCTACAAGGAGCTGGCGGAGAAGTCGGGCGGCTTCCACCTGAGCCTGGATCAGTTCTCACACATCACCGACATGCTGCTGGCCGTCTGCTACAAGCAGTCCTCGGACTCGCAACTCCAGGCATACGAAGCGGAGGTGTCCCGCGAGGGCCGCATGAACCGCGGCCTGAACGCGATGTTCAACACGATGCTCAAGCGGACCGCGTCCACGCTCTTCGGTGAGACGGACCTGCGCGCGGTGCCGCCGGGCCGCTTCCAGGTGCTGGAGGTGGAAGGGGACAGCGCCATCAAGGAGTTCGTGACGGAGAACGGCCTGGGCTTCAAGACGGGCCGCGGCTTCTACGAGTTCACCAAGACGGAGACCATCCAGGGCCGCAAGGAGGTTGTGCTGATGGACCGCAAGTCCGGCGACCTCTACAGCGGCGAGCGCGCGCGGGAGATGCTCGGCCTACCTACAGGGGAGACGGTGCGCATCCGGCCCGCGAGCCTGGAGAAGTACGTCGTCTTCGTCCAGAGCACGTCCGCCAACCGCAAGCTCAAGGGCGGCACGAAGTTCCTCTACGAAGTGGAGGACTGGGACGGCGCTCGCGCCGCGGCCTGAGCGGGGGATGGCTTGACGGCCTGTTGGAATGACTGACAAACATGGCGGGCGTCCGGAATGGTCCGGTCCCCTTGCCTCGGAGTCCGCCATGTTGCTCGACCCTTCAACCACCGCCGTGTTGTTGATTGAGTACCAGAACGAGTTCGCCACCGAAGGCGGGGTCCTGCACCCGGCCGTGAAGGGCGTGATGGCCGAAACGAAGATGCTGGAGAACACCCTCGCGGTGGTGCGGGCCGCCCGGGCGAAGGGCGTGACGGTGATGCACGCGCCCATCACCTTCGCGGAAGGCTACGGCGAGCTGACCCGGCACCCCTACGGCATCCTGAAGGGCGTGGTGGACGGGAAGGCGTTCGTGAAGGGCAGCTGGGGGGCGCAGATCATCGACGCGCTGGCGCCGCAGAAGGGCGACATCGTGGTGGAAGGCAAGCGCGGCCTGGACACCTTCGCCAGCACCAACCTGGACTTCATCCTGCGCAGCAAGGGCATCAAGACGGTGGTGATTGGCGGCTTCCTCACCAACTGCTGTGTCGAGTCGACCATGCGCACCGCGTACGAGCACGGCTTCGACGTCATCACCCTCACGGACTGCGCCGCCGCCACCTCGGCGGAGGAGCACCGCAACGCGCTCAAGTATGACTTCCCCATGTTCTCGCGCCCCATGCCGTCGTCGGAAGTGATTGGCATGCTGGGGGCGTAGGGCCGGAGGAGAGCAGTGCGAACCCCCTTGCGGCCGTGCGTGCGACGCCACTAGAAGCACGCCGTTGCCTGACCCGAGGGGGTTTTCGCGTGTATCGAAAGAATGTTCTCAGCGCCGTGTTCGCGCTGGGGTTGTTGACGGCGATGGGGGCCCAGGCCGAGGTGCTGTACGCCCAGGCCAATTTCCTTTTGAACAAGAACCAGCTCTCCGCGGTGAACTACCGCGGCAAGGGCGCGGCCATCCCCGTGGGGGCGAAGGTCGCGGTCCTCGAGCGGGACAGCGACGAGGTCCGCTGCAAGGTCATCGAGTCCGGCGCCGAGTTCCGGTTCGTGACGCACCGGAGCCTGGGCAAGCCCATCAACGTGCTGTTCGCCGGCTTCTTCGCCGAGCAGGACCCGGCCTCGCGCATCGCCGCGCTGACGCCCGAGGAGCAGAAGCAGGTCCGCGCCGGTGAGCTGGCCCGGGGCATGTCTCGCGAGGCCGTGCTGCTGACGGCCGGTCCGCCGCCGCCGCACCGCACGCCGTCGCTCCAGAGCACCCGCTGGACGTACTGGAGCTCGAAGTTCTCCACGTTCGAGGTCGAGTTCGGCCCGGACGGCAAGGTCGTGCGGGTGGGCGACGAGCCCGCGGCCGCCCCGGCCCCCGCGCCCGTGGTGGAGAAGACCTACTACCACGCGACCGCGAACTTCCATTTCGAGGACGGCACCGTGTCCTGGGTCAACTACCTCAAGGGCCCCATCATCCCGTTCAACGCGAAGGTGGAGGTGCTGGACAAGGGTTCCTCCTCCGTGAAGTTCAAGGTCGTGGAGACCGGCGCGGAGCTCGAGTTCACCAACGACTCGCGCTCGGGTTCGGAGACCTGGAAGCTGTTCCAGGCTTCGTTCGCGCCGGACGACCAGGCCGCGAAGCTGGATGCGCTGTCGGTGGATGACCGCAAGAAGGTCTCCGCGTCGGAAGTGGAGCCCGGCATGAGCCGCGAGGCCGTGCGCATGGCGTGGGGCCCTCCGCCCGCGCATGAGACGCCGTCGTTCCAGTCCAGCACCTGGACCTACT
Organism: Corallococcus exiguus; assembly: GCF_009909105.1. NCBI lineage: Bacteria > Pseudomonadati > Myxococcota > Myxococcia > Myxococcales > Myxococcaceae > Corallococcus > Corallococcus exiguus. Next base: position 261,973 of record NZ_JAAAPK010000011.1, on the reverse strand, counting down.
GGAAGTCGAAGACGTCCAAGGTGCGGGTGAAGTTCGGCAAGGACGACAAGGTCGCCACCATCGAGTAGCGCGGCGGCTGGACGTCCGTGACGACACGAAAAAGGGGTGACGGCTCATCGCCGTCACCCCTTTTTTCATCACCGCGTCAGGCTGCGCGGCGGACTACTCCATCGTCGGGACCTGGCTCATGCCGGCCGTCGGGTCCTGCTGCGGCCCCTGGGCCAGGGACAGCACGCTGGTCGCGACGTCGCTCACCGCACCGACCGCGCCGCCCACCGCGCCCACGGCGCCACCCACCGCGCCCGCGGCGCCACCCACCGCGCCCGCGACGCCCTGCACGCCCTCAGCGACACCCTGCACGCCCTGCGTGATGCCCTGCACCAGCTGCGCGATGCTGCTCAGCACGGTGGCGGCGCCCTCCAGCAGCTCGCCCAGCTTCGCGGCCTTGCCTCCGAGGCTGCCAGCCGCGTCGAAGCCGTCCTGCTTCAGGCTCGACAGCTTGTCGGACATCTTGCCGCCCACCTTCCCGAAGGGGGAGGCATCCGCGGCGCCCGGAAGGCTCGGCGTGGTGGGCTTGGAGACGGAGGACGGCAGGTCGGGCGTGTTGGGCTTGGAGAGGGAGGACGGCTGGTTGGGCGTGGTGGGCTTGGAGGTGGCGGACGGCTGCGTCGGGGTGGTCGGCTTGGAGGTCGCGGACGGCTGGGTGGGGGAGGTGGTGGGCTTGGAGGCGGTGGACGGGATGGAGGGGGTGGAGCGACCAGCGGAGCGGATGGCCATGACGTGTCTCTTTTCTGGAAGGGGAGTGAGTGTTGCTTTCAGCGACGAGGACACCCATAGCAGCGGGCATGCCAACGCCCCGGACCCCTCAGTGCACGCGCAAGTCGTTGATCTTGCTGGGAGCGCATGAGGCACGGCCCCGGTCCATGGGCTTGCGCCTGGTGACTGCCGTCAGGCGTTGATGTTTCCAGTCACCAGGGGCGGCCTTGCGTCGGGCGTCGCGTCGACCGACGCGTCGAAGGCGCGCGTGAACCCCCTTGTCGCGAGGGCCTCCGAGGGACGCCGCGTGCGGCATGGGCGCTGCAATCGGTGCTTGGGCAACGGATGGCGACAGGCGTCGCCCCGTTCCACCCGCAACACCTTCCTGGAGCCGACCATGACGACCTCAACCGTTGCCGCTGTCCGTCCGCAGCCGAGCCTGCATGCCACGCCACCCGAGCCCGTGCTGGACGCGACCCAGGTGCTGGGCATGGGGCAGGGCGTGGTCGCGGCCTACGCCGCCTTCAATGGCAAGGAGTACTCCGTGCCCTCGGGCTGGACGCAGGCGGACACCCTCACGGCGTGGGTGCCGCAGAAGGGCGGCGTCGCGGAGGCGTTCGGCCTGTGGTTCACCTCCAACGCGGATTCGACCACGGCGATGCTGGCGCTGCGCGGAACCGTGACGTCGGCGGACACGAGCGCGGACGAGCAGTACGCCACTACGTCCTTCGCGCCGTACTCCGGGACGTCCCTGTCGCCGGTGCCTCAGGTGCACAGCGGGTTCTGGGGCATCTACACCGGCACGAGCACCTCCGTGACGCAGTCGATGCAGGCGCAGGTGTTCGCGTGGCTGAAGGCGAACAACATCCAGACGCTCTACGTGACGGGCCACAGCCTGGGCGGGAGCCTGGCGGAGTTGCTGGCGTTGGACCTGGCGGTGAGCCAGCCGTCCCTGAGCGTGACGACCGTCACGTTCGCGGCGCCGAAGGCCGGGCTCGCGGATTCGTGGGGGACGGCTTACGCCCGATACGTCACGAGTCCGGCGACGGTGCGCGTGGTCAACCAGTACGACGTGGTGCCCACGCTGCCGCCGTCGTGGCTGGCGCCCAACTACACGCAGGTCGGTGTGGAGTTCGACGTGCTCTTCTACAACACGCTGGGAGACACCAGCACGCAGGAGGCGACCATCCGGCACGAGATGGACAACTACCTCACCGTGCTGACCCAGGCGCTGCCCGCCACGCCCCAGCTCTACGTGGGCCCCTTCTCGGATGGCGTCTACACGGACAGCAACGGCAACCCGCTCCAGGACACCAGTGTGGCGCCCACCGCGGATGCCGTGGCCAACGCGCAGGCGTCCGCGAAGGCCCTGCCTCAGCGCCCGGTGGCCCAGCCTCCGGGCCGTCAGGTGGCGAAGAAGTAGGGCCCTCGTCCGTTCCAGCCCCGCTCACTTCTTCCGGGTGGGGTTGGCCTTCCGGGCGGGGACGGACTTGGGCGCGGTGGGGGGCACGGGCGCCTGGGCGACGATTTCGAACGGATAGGCATACGTCTTGGACGCGCCCTGGGATTGGATCATCCGCCAGCGGTGCGCGGGCTGACGGGTCTCGAAGTCGAGCATGAAGGTCGCGTCATCGAAGTCCGTCCGCTTCGTCAGGACCGAGGCCACCGGGCGGTTCTCCGCGTCGTCGAACACCGCGGAGAAACCCTCCTGGTCCGTGCCGTGACTCTGGATGCGGATGCGGCCCGGCTCGATGAGCTCGACCTTGAAGCGGCCTCCCGCCAGCAGGGCCTCCGTATGCAGGCTCAGGGCCGTGGGGGATGACGCGACCCACTTCTCATGCAAGGCGAAGGAGAGCTGCCCCTTGAGCCTCGTCAGGGGGACCCGCTCCAACTGGTGGGGGATGTAGTCCCGGAGCGTGAAGCTCTGGCTCCGCCCGGGCGAGAACGTGGTGTTCCATTTGAGCTGCCGGCCATAGCCGTTGTTCCAGACGTACCGGTCATCCTCATCGACCGCCTCGATGTCCGCCGCGCGCAGGCGCGTCCCGTCCGCGAAGTCCGCTTCGAGCAGCTCCAGCGTGACGGGTGTCTCCGCTTGCGCGAAGGCCTCCTGCACGTCGTCCGGCCAGGAGAACTCGACATCCCCGCGGAAGACACCGTCGGTCATCAGCCAGGCGTGGAACGGCGAGGCAGGGGCGTTCGGCGGGAGCGCCGCGGGGAGCGCGTCCTTCTTCACGGCGCCATTGAACGACGCGGTCCTCTTCGCGACCGACTCCGGGGACATGAGGTGTTGCTCGAACAGGGATTGATCGATCAGCGCGAGCGGAAGCTCCTTGGCGTCCCTGGCCGTGGCGTTCCCAGCGGGGAAGGGCGGCGTGAGCGTGAAGGGCCGGGTGTACGGCGTGGTCGCGTCCACCAGGACGAGCTCTATCTGCGCGGGCCTTCCTTCCACGGTGAACAGCGGCGCGTCGGGAGACAGCACGCCGAAGAGGGGGAGCGACAGGACCATGGTGAGGCCCGGGCGTGCCTCGGACCTGAGGTACTTCCCCTCCGCGTTCAGGGCCCGCACCGCGAGCACCGTCGGCGGCGTGCCCTCGCTCCCCAACTGGAAGGTCAGGGTGCCCAGGTGGATGCGCAGTCCCTCCACGAACAGCTTCCCGTCGGGAAAGGTCTGCTCCGCCCGGGCAAAGGGCGCCGCGAAGGGGATGCGGATGCTCCGGATCCGCGTAGGCACATGCACCGTGACCGAACCCGAGATGGCCGGCAGCGTCTGGGCGTCCACACCGGGCTTGAGCGCGAACTGGGCGTGGTGGGACGCCACCTGACCGCGAGAGGTGTTCTGTCCCGAGAGGTCCTCCCCAACCTTCATCCCGTCCGGGCTCGCGGCCAGCGGACCACACAGGGGGCGGTGGAGCTCCGGTTGCTGGATGCGCAGCTCCATCAGCTTGCGTCGCGCGAGGACTGGGACGTAGTCGCGGGGCTGGCAGACACGGGCGGTCAGCTGGAGGTGGTCGGACTCGGGGGTGATGAACGAGGCGCGCAGGGACGTGAACGCAAGGCGCAGCTTCTGCGTCTCGTCCAGGTCCTGCCCCTTCCCGAGGCCGCAGTCGTCACCGGAGAGGGCGAGGAAGGACTCGGGCGTCAGCGTCTCCGGGTAGGACACCGTGTCCTCGGGTGAAAGCAGGTCGTCCTCGCGGAGGTCCTCCAGGCTCTCCGAGGGCAGCGGCTCGTCGCTGAAGGGAGAGAAGGCCCGCCGGAGCATGGTGGACTGCTCGCGCAGGGAGTTCACGTCGAAGGTGATGCGCAGGACGTCCTTGCTGGCCTGGAGCTTCGTGGAGGAGGCCACCACGGTCCGCAGCGCCGACTCGCTGGTGGTCACGCGCTCCCAGAGCGCCTGGATGCGTTCGGGGTGGGGGCCGATGAACTCCACGTCCGCCCGGATGGCACCGCTCGCGTCCGCTCGGGCGGCGAAGGAGATCCGCCGGGCGGCATCCGTCGCCTGGAACTGCTGGATGGCCAGCATCAGGAGCCCTGGGACGAACGGCTCCAGGACCGGGCCCACCTCGACGCCCGCCTGGGCGATGAACAGCGGATCCATCTTCTGGCTGGGCTCCCGGGCGAGCCGTGCCGACACGTCCGCCGCGAGCGCCGGAGGCACGAACGCGAGGAGCTGCTTCGTCTTGAGCAGCCGAAGAGGGCCCTGGCGCTGACACGTCTCCGGGTCGATGAGGACGTAGTCGCCTTCCTTCGTGGCTTCAATGAGCCGCGCCGTCTGGAGGACCTCCAGCGCCGCGTCCTCCGGGCCATGGGAGGCGAACATGCGGAAGGGCACCGTTCCGCCAGGGGTCTCCATCAATCCCGCGGCGAACGACGAGAACGTGTCTAGGACGAGGGCCCGGTGCCGGGGCGGGATGGTCCCCAGCTTCAGCAGGTGCTGCTCCGCGGACTCGACCGCGTCCTTCCAGGTTGGATCCGCGCTCGCGGTCTTCAGCAGCCGCAGGTTGAGGGCCACCGTCGCGGTCGGCTCGCCGTCCGTCGCGAGCGTCAGCAGCCGGTGGTCCGCATTCGAAGGCGTGGTGTCGCGGCCGCTGGCACACCCCACGAGGAGGAGCACGCTCAGGCAAAGAATGACGTTCTTCAGGTCAGGCATCCGAGAGGTCCTGGGTGTGTGTGACTCGCAGTATGGAATCGCTTGGGTTTCGAGACAAACAAAAGCCAGCAACCCTTTGACACCTGCGTTCAGGGCTCACAGCATGCGCGCTCCGTATGACAAACAAGACCCAGAATGGCTCTCGCCAATCCCTGTTGGCGCGAATGTTTTGCGCCGCCCTCCTGCTCTCACTCGCGGCCTGTGGAGATGACACCACTCCGGGTTCCGACGCAGGGACCCGGCCCGATGCCTCGACCGGGATCCAGGACGCCGGCTCCGAGATGGACGCCGGGGCGGATGCGGGGACGGAGCCCGAAGACGACGCCGGCTCGGACGCCGGGACGCTGCCCGATGATGACGCGGGCACGGACGCGGGCATGGACGCAGGGGCGCTGGACGCGGGTCCTGAGGACGCGGGCACCACCGATGCCGGCACCGACCCTGTCGACGCGGGTTCCCCGGTCATCTGTGGTGACGGAAAGAAGGAGGGCAGCGAGGGATGTGACGACGGGAACACCACGAGCGGCGATGGCTGCAGCGCGAGCTGCCAGGTCGAGCCGGGGTGGAACTGCGGCGCCGGTGGCCTGAGGTGCCACGCCGCGAGCTGCGGCGACGGCATCATCGCGGCCCCGGAGGAATGCGAGGACGGCAACAGGGACAACGGCGATGGCTGTAACGCCACCTGCCGGCTGGAGCAAGGATACGCGTGCCACGTCGTGGGCAAGCAGTGCACGAAGACGACCTGCGGCGATGGCAAGGTGGAAGGCACCGAGCAGTGCGACGACGGCAACCACGACCTGGGCGATGGTTGCTCGCCGCTGTGTCAGCGGGAGCCCCGCTGCGTGAATGGGATTTGTGATGCCCTCTGTGGCGACGGCATCCTCACGGCCGGAGAGGCGTGCGACGACGGCAACCTGCGCGACTTCGACGGCTGCTCCTCGACCTGTCAAATCGAGGAGGGCTTCGTCTGCGTCCTTTCAGAGCCCTTGTCCACGTTGCGTCTCCCCATCGTCTACCGCGACTTTCGGGGGAATGACCTGCCCAATGGCCACGTCGACTTCCAGAACGCGAACGGGCAGGAGACAGGCATCGTCCAGGCCACCCTGGGCCCGGCCGGCAAGCCCGTCTATGCCAAGACAGGTGTGTTCTCCGCCACGACGCATGGGCAGACGAACTTCGACCAATGGTTTCGCGACGCGACCAACGTCAACCTGACCGTCGTTTCCACGCTGCCCCTATCGCGGACCTCTTCTCCCAGCACCCTCACCTATCTGTTCGAGGACACGTCCTTCTTCCCGCTCGACGGCAAGGGCTGGGTGGCCGAGGGGCAGGAGACGACGCGTCCGGACAGCACGGGAGCACCGCACAACTACAGCTTCACCAGCGAGACGCGTTTCTGGTTCGTGTACACGGGCCAGGGGCAACTCGTCTTCACGGGAGACGATGACGTCTGGGTCTTCATCAACGGGAAGCTCGCCATCGACCTGGGAGGAGTTCACACCAGCATGACCTCGACCGTGGACCTCGCGGGCCGGGCGTCCGCGTTGGGCCTCCAGCCAGACGGTATCTATGAGGTCGCCGTGTTCCAGGCGGAACGCTTCACCACGGGCTCGAGCTACAAGCTGCAACTCTCCTCGTTCCTGCCGGCCAACCAGTCCAGGGTGTGCATCTCCGCCTGCGGCAATGGCAGGCTGGACGAGGGCGAGGAGTGCGACGACGGCTCGAACCAGGGGGGCTACGGGCAATGCGCCCCGGGCTGCCTGCTCGGCATCCGCTGTGGCGACGGGGTCGTGCAATTCAACCAGGGCGAGCAATGCGACGACGGAAACACCGTCAGCCGCGACGGCTGCAGCGCCACCTGCATGCTGGAGCTATAGCCGCCCCGGAAGTGCGTTCCGGGGCGGGCCAGTCGCGCCTGGACCGACGGCGGACGTCAGTCGTTGTTCGCGGCGGGCTTCACGCCGCCGTAGAACGCGCCGTAGGGCTGGAGTGACCAGAGCGCCGCGCCCCACCGCTCGTAGAGTTTGAGGGTGCCGGGCTGGAACATCGTGTCGTAGTAGCAGCCCGCCACCCCGTTCCCCAGCTTCAGCTGGGGGCTGCCGGTGAGCAGGCGCGGGCCGGCGCCAGGCTGCTGGAGCGTGGCCACCTGGGGCGAATAGTCAGGATCGCTGCCGCCGTACGGGTACGGGTATTGGAAGACGTTGCAGGACACGCCACCGTTGGGCTCGCAGAGGTTCTTGTAGTCCGCGTAGGACACCTCCTGTCCCAGGAAGCCGGCGTTGAGCGCCTCCGTGCCGAAGTGGGCCAGCGTGGCGCCGTCCGGAATGCGCATGACGTGCGCATAGGGCGTCAGGACCCAGTAGGCCTTCCTCACGAAGTTGGGCGTCACGAAGATGGGCGGGATGGAGCAGTCATCACTGCGCTGGAAGTGGGTGAAGAAGCGCCACTCGCTGCCGGACACATAGAGCTCCGGCGTCCCCCACGGGTCGCTGCCCACCGCCACGCGGTAGCCGTTCGTGTAGTACTGATTGTCCCAGGGCTTGCGGGGCACCGGGGCCATGTAGCCATACACCTCTCCGCCCCAGCGGTTGAAGACACGCACGTGGGGACCGCCGCCCGGGCCCGGGATGGTGACAATCTCCGAGACGTTGTCACGCGTGACATCGCCCGCGCCCAGCCGCACGCCTCCGGTGAAGCCGGGGTCGTAGGCCCAGAACTCGTTGATGAGCGTGGGCGTGCCCACCGCCTTCCACACGCGGACCAGCGGGCCCATGCCCCGTCCCGGCGCGGTGATGATTTCATCGAAGCCGTCGCCGTCCACGTCGCCGGTGGTGACGAAGACGCCGCCCCGGAAGTTCGAGTCGTAGGCGAAGAACTCCCGCAGCACGCTGCCCGTGTTGACGTCGAACACGCGGACCAGGGGCCCTCCGCCCTCGCTGGTGCCGGTGACGGCGTCCGGGCGCCAGTTCGTCGTCACCCGGCCCGTCGCCATCTCCACGCCCACGCTCATGGACGATTCGTAGGCGTAGAAGGACACCCAGTTGGTGTTGGAGTTGGGGTCGAACGTCTTCACCGCCGGCCCACCGCCAGGACCGGCGCCGGTGGCGTACAGCGGGGTGTTGGGCTTCGCGCCCGCCGTCGTGGTGACGGTGAGCGCCGCGAACAGCAACCATCGATACATGTGCGCCTCCAGAAGGATTCAGCGGGTGTCGCCGGGAATCATTCTGGAAAGGGCTGACATGCAGGGCGGCCTGTCCCTCAGTCTTCGATGTCCGTCTTCTTCCACGTCTGGTGGTTGAGGCGGGGATCGTGGTTCGGGTCGTAGTTCGGGTCGTTTGAAGGTACGTACTGGCCGTTGCTGTTCATCCAGTACGGGTTCGCGCCCGTTTGCACCTGGTAGCGCTGACCGTCGCCCGGATTGCGCACCGTCTCCTCGTCCTTGAGGGAGTTCACGAAGCGGTGGTGCATGCGGTCCGACGCGGCGTTGGCCTGCGCGTAGGTCGCCGCGATGGCCTGGTGGATGGCGTCGTTCTTCTCGTGGAAGGTGCGCTGCTGGGCCTCGAAGGCAGCCTTGTTGGCCTGCACGTTGACGTTGCCCGGGCCGCTCATGGCTGCCTTGCCATTGTCCAGGACCCAGTTGTCCGGCAGTGGCAGGCACCCCATCTCCAGGAACTGGTTGTCCAGCAGCTTGTGCAGGACGAGCCTCCCGCTGGGCTCCGCCCGCGCCTGGGCCGACGATGAGTCCTCCTTGCCTCCGCTCGTCCCGCTCGCATCTGCTCAAGCGGGCCCCATGTATGTCGAAGCGCCGGGCCGGGGCTTCCGGGGCCTCGCGCGTGCGCGGGGCCCCGGCTCCCCTGGACCGCTCAGCGTGCGTCGAGCCGCGCGGTCTGCGGAACGAAGGCGCTGCCAGAGCTGGGGGCGACGTACCAGGCGCCCGGGGAGGTGCGCTCCCGGGCCACCAGGTCCGCCTTTCCGTCCCCATCCATGTCCGCGACGAAGAGGCGGTACGCGCTGCTGCTCGTCGCCCAGCTCGTCAGCCACGCGGACGTCTGGGGCACGAAACCCGTGCCCGTGCCGAGCGCCACCTTCCAGGCCTGGGTGCCGGTGTGCTCCTTGGCCACGAGGTCCGCCTTGCCGTCGCCGTTCACGTCCGCCACGAACAGGTCATGGTCCGCGCTGGGAACCCCGAAGCCCGCGAGCGAGCCGGGCTGCGCCGTGAACCCGCTGCCGGTGTTGAGCGCGACGTACCAGAGGCCGGAGCCGGTGCGCTCCTTCGCCACGAGGTCCGCCTTGTGGTCGCCGTTCACGTCCGCCACGAACAGGTCGTACGCGCTGCTGGACACGGCCCAGCCCGTCAGCCAGCTGCTCGACGCGGGGACGAACTGCGTCCCGGTGTTGAGGGCCACGTACCAGGTCCCCGGCGCGGTGCGCTCCTTGGCCACGAGGTCCGCCTTGCCGTCCGCGTCGAGGTCCGCGACGAAGACGTCATACGCGCTGCCCACCGCCCAGCCCGTGAGCCAGGAGGTGCTGCCAGGGACGAAGCGGTCGCCGTTGCTCAGGGCCACGTCGAACGTTCCGTTGACGCGGCTCTGCGCGATGAGGTCCTTCTTGCCGTCGCCGTTCACGTCCGCCAGGAACAGGTTGTAGGCGTTGCTGGCCACCGCCCAGTCCGTCAGCCGCGCCACCTCCTTGAAGGTGGGCACCAGCTTCAGGGAGCCCGCCTGCTTCTCCAGGGCCACGCTTCCCCAGCGGCCCGGGTAGTCGCGCTCCTTGACGATCATCTCCACCGGGCTGCCGTCGCCACCGGACGGGGCCGTGTTGCCATCCGCCTTCGTGTCCGTGAAGGCATCTCCGAACCAGACGTCGAAGTCGACGCCACGGTCACAGTCGGTCCCGAAGCCGGCGCCGTCGCTGGAGACGAGCAGGTTGCGGGTGAACTGCTGCAGCCGCGGGTCCACCCGGGAGACGATGGGGCCGCCCAGGGGGTGCAACGTCGCCCAGTCATCCAGGCCCCAGCTCCAGAGCATGCTCATACCCGCGACGACGTGGCCGCTGGTCGCCTTGGGGCGGTACAGGACCAGGTGGGTGAACTCGTTGCCAAAGGGCGTCGGGTTGTTCGAGGCCCACGTCGGATCATCGGAGAACTTCCCCTGTCCCAGCGGCAGCACGCACGCCGTGGGATCGATCCGGAACAGCTGGTTGGGGTGGATGGAGTCCGCCTCCCACCCCAGGTTGCCCACGTAGACGTTCTGCGAGGAGACGTACGAGCCGATGAGCGTGTTGCCCGTCGCGGTGATGCCGGTGCCCAGGCTGGGGCGGGCCGCCACGGTGTCCGTGAAGAAGGTGAGCGGCAGCTCGAAGGTGTTGCCGGCCGGGTCGATGGGGTACTGCACGCCCAGCAGCTCCTGCTCCGGCTTGTGCACCGGCGGCGCCCGGAACCAGGTGGTCGTCAGGCTGGGGTTGACGGACAGCATCGGATCCGAGCAGTCCGGTCTCGATGCGGGGACGGTGACGCCAGGACGGCACGTGGACGACGGGGTCGTCGTGTCGGTGGCGTTGTCCTTGTAGCCCACGATGATGGGGCCCGGGTTGCCCGTGGTGGAGGCCTCGTAGCGGATCTGCCAGTAGCCGGTGTTGCCCGCCATGGCGACGAGGTTGCCGCCCCCCGCGACGAAGGACTCCAGCCGGTTGCGCGTGGTCATGTCCCAGTACTCGCCGTGACCGGAGATGATGGCCGAGCGCCGGGAGGTCAGCAGGGCCGAGAAGCGCGAGACGTCGTAGTCCGTGGCCACCGTGTACGGCAGGTCGTTCTTCTCCAGGTAGCGCAGCAGCGGGACGTCCGTCTTGAAGTGGGTGGGGACGTTCCACGACGGGCGCGCCATGGAGACCTTGGTGGCCCGCTCGTAGGCGTACATGCCGCGCCAGGGGCACGAAGGCCAGCCCTCACAGGGCTGAGCCGTGGTGCTGGTGTGCAGCGTCTCCCCCCAGGGGTTGTAGACCTCCGTCGTCGTCGGGTTGACGATGATCAGCCGGTCCGTGGACGCGTCGTCGCGCACCACGAACGTCGCCAGCGTCTCCTTGGGCGAGGTCACCTTCGGGGTGATCCGCACGAAGTACACCCCCGAGCTGAGCGTGCCCACGGAGGGCTGCACGGGGTTGCTCCACGCGCATTCCACCAGGCCGTAGTCCACCTCTTGCTGCCGGATCGCCAGGTAGTTGGGGGCGGTGGTGGGCGTCTCCGTGCCGCAACGGGGCTGCGAGATGGGCCCGTAGGTCGTCGCGGGGGCGGTGTCCGAGTCGTGGACCACCTGCGCGCCCGCGCCGCCGTACCAGCCCAGCCGGTAGATGCGCAGCCGGAAGGACTCCGGGCTCTGGATGTAGAAGGTGGGGGTCTCCCCCGTGTTGATGGAATACGGCGCGACGTACACGCCCCGGGGGGCGACCGTTGGATTCGCGGGGTCGTAGTGCCCCTGGCGGAACGTCTCCGGGACGATGAGGTCTTCCCAGTCCGCCGCGTGGGCCTGACGGGTCCAGGGGAGCAGGGCAATCACTCCCAACATGAGTTGCAGGGTATGGCGTTTCAAGAGGTGGTGCTCCAGACGTGAGATGGCACACCCCAGGCGTATGGCGCGGGGAGGCCGGTGGCAGGCATTGCCTTGTGATGGGGAGCTGGAATCCCTTGCGGTCAATGGATGACCGCAGGGGACACCTGCCGGCAGTTTAACAGCTCTTTCCTGAGGCTGTCTGCCTTTATTCTCATGAGAGGTTTCTCAGGATGATGCACGGTGATGAATGAGCACGACCTCCATGGGGTAGGACCCGCGCTGCGCGCGAAGTGGGAGCGACTCGGAGCGAAGACATTGCGCGGGCTCACGTTGGAGCAGCCGGGGCCGGAGATGAGCCGCGGTGGCGTCGAGGTCATCGACGACGGGTGGTTCGAGAGCGCCGCGAGACTGGAGTGAAGCCCCACCCAGGGGCATCAGGCGCCGGGCATCCCGAGCCCACGGCCCCCGGTAGTCGTCCGCCACGGGAGGGGGCATGTCTCCTTGGAGCGGCATGAAGGGCCCCAGTGAGGCGTCCACCATCCTCAGTGTCTCGCCGGTCCTTGGCCTCGCCCCATGAGTCGGTTGGCTCATGGAGCGCAGGAGGGCCCTCGGGGTTGCCGTCCCGGCATGCCCCCCAAGGCCCGGTGCCCCATGCATCCCACTTGACAGGGCCTTTCTGGTGGTTATTTTGACGTTATTCAAAACATCAAAAGGTCGTGATGCGAACGCAGGAGGTCTTCAAGGCAATTTCAGATCCGACCCGGCGCAAGGTGCTCAAGCTGCTGCAGGGCGGCTCGAAGTCAGCGGGAGAGCTCGCTGAGGCGTTCGACATCACGAAGGGGTCGCTATCGCATCACTTCAACGTGCTCAAGGCCGCGGACCTGGTGCGCTGCGAGCGCCGTGGGCAGCAAATCGTCTACTCCCTCAATACGACCGTGTTCGAGGACGTAGCGGCGGTCCTTCTTGACCTCTTCAAGGTCGACAAGGGGAACGGAGGGCGGTCATGAGAATCAGCCGAGCCCATGTGCTGAGTCTGGGATTCGTCGTCGCGGCGTTCGCGATGGCCGTCATTCTCTACGGCCAGTTGCCGGAGTGGATGCCCACGCATTGGAATGCCCAGGGGGTGGTGGATGGGTATACGCCCAAGCCCTGGGGACCCTTCGTCCTGCCGCTGCTGATGGCTGCCATGTACCTGGTCCTGGTGGCCGTGCCGCGGATTTCGCCCAGGGGATACCGCGTGGAGCGATTCCAGGGCGTCTTCGAGGGCATCCAGGTGGTGTTGGTCGCGTTCCTGTTCCTGCTCAACGCCCTGGTCCTGCTCGGGGGCATCGGCGTGGCCGTACCGATGGCGCGCGTGGTTCCCGCGGCCGCGGGCCTGGTCCTCGTGATCCTGGGCAACTACATGGGGAAGTTCACGAAGAACTTCTTCTGTGGAATCCGGACGCCCTGGACGCTCGCGAGCGACGAGGTCTGGCTGCGCACGCATCGCCTGGGAGGAAGGCTCTTCGTCCTCGCGGGAGCCATCGTCCTCGTCTCGGGGCTTCTCGGCGGTGGTCCGGTCCCCGTGATTGCGGCGGTCACCGTCGCGGTGGTGATTCCCGTGCTCTACTCGTACTTCCTCTATCGCCGCATCGAGCAGGACAGGCACGGACCGCCGGACGATGCGGGCTCGCATCGTTCTGCGTGAAGGAGGGGCCATGTGGAGGCCCATGCTCCTTGGGAGATGATGTGCCGAAGGCGGGATTCGAACCCGCAGGCAGGGCGATGGGAAACCTCAAGCAGGACGCGCAGTTACCCGCCATCGCCTTGGACTTGCTCGGGTTCGTCGTCCCGACCCATTCCAAGCTGTTCCCCGGTGTGCCGCCTCGAACCTCGCTGGAGGGGCACACTGGGGGCACACTGTGGTGACGAACCGCACGACCTACCAGCGGCGCAATCGCATTGAGAGGCTCAACGGCCAACGAAGTCGCTTTTGACGGATGATAACGCGCTGCAACAAGCGCGCTGTCGACTTCCCCTTCTTGGTTCTTCTCGCTGGGATTCGCCACCAACTCAAACTTACCTACATAATCTAAGCCTCGGAATACGTATCAATCATCACGATCTTCTTCGTGGTCGCGCCAAGACTGGGCACGGCTATTGGCGCTCTTGATTTCGTATTGAGCCCACTCGCGGATTCTACGAAGAGGGTGCGCGAGGAACTTTGACGCAACGTTGGCATACTGATCATACTGACCTGCGATGTCTCCAACCATCAGTTCCAATGAGTGTGTCCCGGCACAAAACTCTTGAAAGGTACGCTCATCGCTCTCGAAATCAGAAAGGACCTTTCTTGTTAGCTCAGGTACAACAGGGAGCCCCTCGCCGTCCAAGTATGGAGAAGGCAAATGACGAGCGAGTCGACGGGCGGCCTCCACTCCATTGGCATTAGTCCAGTCCGTTACGATTGATGTTTTGATGGACTCAAATAGCGTTGTGAACTTGAAGATGTAGAAGAGCTGGTTTCTGTCGCCCTTGAGCATGACTTCGCCGAGCGCGCTCATTACCAAGTCAGGATGTTTTTCAGCCAAGTGAGTCAGAATGCCTTCTGCTGACTCTTTCTGGTCGTACCCTTCGCCTACTAGCGCTCTTGCTGCAATGGCCGCAGCTCTCGATGGGTCTTGAGCTGAAAACTCCTCAAGAGCCCTCTTCCACCAGAATGCACCTTTTTCCTCAGTCCCGACTTCCAGAGCCTTCCAGATAATGTCTGTATAGGTGTTGCGTGTTTGTCCCGTCCAGGAAGCCTTGCGCTTGAGGGCCCCATGAAACTCCAGGATTATTTCAACTGGTCCGTTGTCGTCATCTGACACGGCCTTGATTAGCCTCTCCAGTATGCTCAGAACCTCGTCTTCAGCAAGGGCCTCAAGTCGGCCGTACTGAAACGACTGCAAAGAGGTGGCAGGCAATTTCCCTGCGTCAACTAGCGCCAACGCGCGACTGACAAAGTTGAGTTGAGTCCCCCCTGACATAATAACGTTGAATGCCAAGGCAGGATTGGTCTCCTGGATGCGATCAAGCCATGTGTTGAGCTTGGTTGATATTTCCGGATGGGATTTCAATTGGGAGAAAATGTATGCCCCTGGAAAGCTAACGGAGCCGTGCTGCTCAGTGGCATCAATAATCAGGTCGAGAAGGTTGGAGGCTCGGTCAATCAGTCCCAACGCTTCGCCCAGTAAGAATGCTCTTGGAGCCAGCCCAGAACAAAGCCAGGGCAACTCTTGCTTGAAAAGCTCAATATCGCCAAGAAAAGCCTTGGCGTATGGCTCCATCACTTTTTGCCAGTCTTGCTCCTCGCCCTCAAGCCCCAAATCACTCCACGAATGACTGCCAAGCAGCACTACCAGTTGACTGTGCAGGTCTTGTGGTTTGATGATCGACGCCCATTCTCGAACACTTTGCTCGATCTTCTTTGTGTCGATGCCCTCTTTCCCCTCGAAATTAGGGAGGTCGTATCTTAAGAAGTGATTTATGCCTTCAATAATATAAGGGCGATGATGGCTGTGTGGCGGGGTGTTGTTCCAAGCGCCACGTATGATGTCCAAAAATCCGGCTCCCAATAGAGTCCGAGTACGTTTGGCGAGAGCGGTCTTGGCTCGGTCTGCGAGGTCGGAGTTGGGGTTAGTGGTTATTGAACAAAGTAGTTGTAGTGCCATTTCGAGGCATTCGCGTTGTTGCCTGTACGTTTGGGGCTGCCAATTGGCAGGCGTAAGTCTGCCTGAAATAACTGCGGGGCCGACCATCCGGGATGCGTGCGGCTCAAGAATGCCATCTAGTGCTCGGAGCGTGAGTGGCTGTTCTTCTGGTGATGCGTTGCTTACCCGCTCCCTTAGGCGAGCCATCCTCGTGTCGAAGGGTGTAGCTGTTCCGGAGAGCATTATTCTGAAGAGTTGGATCCATATCTTGGTGGCATTGTTGCTGATGTCGTTTTCTGTTTCGTGAAGCGCAAGGTGCCAGAGAATAGTTTCGGCTGTGTAGAAGTGTTCTGGAAAAGCAGCCATTTTTTCGGCGAGCCAGACAAGCTTGCGTCTTGGTCCCCATTCTCCAGATCGGACGTCAAAGGCTTCTTTTGTTAGTTCTTCGTGACTCGCCCTTGCGATTGTTGACGCCAGAATAGGAAGGAATTTCTCGGGATCAATTTCGCAGATTGTCTCGAATTCTTGAACTCTGCTGTTTTCGCTTAGATGGTGAGGTTCAAAGGATAGCGCTCGCGTTAAGAAGAAGTTGCTCACCTCCCTCCTTGCTTCTGGTGAGCCGTGCTTCGAAACGCGCTTTGAGAAAGATCGAAGAATCGTATTGGGCATGCGCGATAGCATGCTGGTGGGCGCAGATGCGAACCATCGCCTCCACGCTCCCTCAAATGCCACGTGGGCAATGATTTCTGGTGTGATGTAGGCGTATTTGGATAGAGATATGAAGCCGGAATTATCCTTGATCTTGCTTGCTGTGGTGAAAGCCTTCTCATAGGTGATGCCAGTGAGTTGGCAAAGTTCTCGGAACTCTTGATCGACGTCCTCTCTGAATCCTGTTCGGTGAAGAATGGAGAGCATTTCAAGGACTTCGAGTTCCTCTTTCTCTAGCCGGGCATGAAGGTAGTTCTTTATGTTAGCCAATGCGGAGCCGACGCCCTGGGCGGAAATGCGGCCGTGTTGTCGGCATAGGTCAGCGGCAAGTCGCACGTAGCCGCTAGCGAGTTGTGCATACGCTATTCTGCTGTCTTTGGGGATCTGGCCATAATTTTGTTCAAGAACTGCCTCCAGACTGTCGCTGGGCATGCGTTCAAGCCATGGCTCAGGCGCGCCTTCAGGCGGGCGATCGCCAGTGTTGTCGATCGCTATGACTCGAATGCGCTCAGGTGCTCCGGATAGCGCTTTTTCGATTGCGAGCCTTTTGGTTAGTGAGCACTCGTCGGCGACCAGAATTGCCCTTGCCCCATCTGTGTTTGATAGCATGTAGGCAATATTTTCTGCCGTCGAATCATTGGCGGTGTATACGACGAGTCCTTGTGTGGCGACGTTTGATGCAAGTGTCTCCAGTGTAAGTCTTGTTTTCCCGACTCCTGGCTCGCCTTGTAGTGGAAGTAGAATGCTTTCGGGTGTGCGGGTGAAGTCAATGTGGTTGTTGATTTTTTCAGAGATTGATGCCCACGCTGGGATCGGGACATACGTCTTGATTTGGTTGGTTGCGCTCCGGTGCCATGCCTTGAAGCAAAGCAGGTTCTTTAGCTCAGGCTTGAAGAATTGGATTATTATGCCTGGGGTAAGAGATGCCCAGGCCGCTATCTGCCCTGCGGTGACGACCATGCCCTTTGGGGCGTCGCTGGAGATTTTCCTAATTTCTGCGTTTATTATCTCCTCCCAGTCGTTGCGCTTCTGTGGAGGCATGTCGTCAGAAATGCAGAGGCGGTATGCGGCTCCCTCAAGGATTAGCTTTTTCGAATGCGGTTTTCTGATCTCGTCGGTGAGGTCAGAATTTGTAATTGATGCGTACCTCGTGGCCTTGTATTGCCAGCAGGTGGCGGTTGCGAAGAACCCAATGAACGCAGTGGGAATGGCTGCATGCACACTTGCGTCAACCCCACCGTCCGAAATGTTGGTTCGAAGATTGGTGTGAATTGAACTCAGGGGGATGCCGGCCAATAGAGCGTCTGACCGTATAAGTGAGTCAATAAGGTCTGTTAGCTTCTTGTCTTCGCCTTGGAGCCTGCACACGTCAAGCGCATCAATGTTCCAAATTGTCATGGTTTCAAAGTGCCGGATGCAGCGTTGGTAGAGTGATCGTAGTTGAGTCTGGACGGGTCGGGGGCCGCCGATGGCCACGTTCGAGGATGTTAAGCTGGTTGCCGGCTTCCTGTTCGGCGCGCCCCTGGGCCTGGCACCGTCGTCACGTCGTCTGGGTGACGTTTCTTCAGGGCCAGCTTTCGTGAGCCGCTGCGGCTCGCGGGTGTGGTCGGAATCTCGTCAGGGTGGGGCGTGTCGAGCATGGGCACGGCAATCCCGCCCTCATCATCCGGCACCTCAAGGTCCCAGAGTTGGTTCTCGGATTCTGCGAGGGCTTGCTGAACCTCTCTCAACGCATTTTCTCCCGAGTAGGGCGGCAACTGCGCCAGCCGCGAACGCAAGAGGCCCTCTAACTCCGATGCCGTGGCGAAGCGCTCCGAGGGTTCGGGCCGCAGCAGCGTGTGGAGGATGTCGCGCAGGGGGACGGACAGCCCTTCCGCGGCGCGTTCCACGTCCACGGGGCGGTAGGACATGGCACACCGGATGATGTCCTCCGCGAAAGGCGGCAGCTTCAGACCCAAGGAGGCCACGGACGCCACCAGCACCTTTTCTCGCTCCTCACGCGACAGCCGCGCCTTTACCGCTTCCGCGAGCAGGTGGCTGGGGTCGTAGAGGTGCCGGCCCGTGGCGAACTCCAGCAGCGTCAGCCCCAGGGAGAAGAGGTCCGCTCGCGCATCCACCGCGTCGCCCATCAACGCTTCGGGCGCGGCATAGAGGACTTCACCTTGGGGGCGGGGGAAAGACGTCGCCACGCGCCCCGTCAGCCGGGAGAGGGCCACACCGAAGTCCGTCATCCGCACTTCACCGCGCGGTCCCAGGCGGATGCGTCCCGGGTTGACGTCGCGGTTGACGATACCCAGTGGCGTGCCCGCTTCATCCGTGCGCGTGTGCGCGTAGTCCAGCGCCGCCGCCACCTCCGCACCCACGTAGAGGACGAAGGACTCGGAGAAGTAGCGCCCGCGCGCCTGGGCCACCGACAGAAGCGTGTTGAGGGATAGTCCCTCCAAGTTCTCCATCACCACGCACAGCCCATGCGGCATTTCGACCAGCCCATGGACGCGCGCGATTCGCGGGTGCTGAAGGTGGCGCGCGAGCCGCACCTCCTCCTCCAACCGCGTCCGCGTCAGTGGGAAGCCTTCGGGCAGCTCTTCTCCTTGCGGCCGGGGAATGCACTTGAGCACCACGCAGTCGCCCAGCCCTTGAGGCGTCCGAACGAAGGCGAGCAGGACGCGCTCTCCCAGTCGTCCCGCGCCCAGGTCCCGGAAGAATTCGTAGGAGGTGTCCCCCTGCGTGAAGAGCACGACGCCGCTGGAGAGCGGCGGGTTGGATGGATGGGCCATGTGGATACCCTTGCACCCGCGCGAGAGGAGTTCGCGCGAAGGAATGTGCAAGGTAGGGCTCTCATCGCTCAGGGGGAACGACTCGGCGGGTTCAACGCTTCCCGGAATCCCTCTCACTCTTAGTGAGAAGGACGGAGTCCGAATCGTAAACAGGCGTTACGTTCGGCAGGAGCCTCAACGCCACTGTTCGACTGCGATGCCGGCCAAATTACGGCGGGTCACGATCTCGCCCGGCTTGGACTCTTCGCTGGTGGGCCACCCGGGTTCATCCGAATCCCCCAATTCGATGCAGACCGGCACCCTCTGGCCATTCGGAAGTCGGGCTTCGGTGTAGCGCGCCAGCAGCCGGTCCTTGTTCCCCGTCCACATGTAGCCGGAGAGTAGCGTGCCCTTGGGGAGTGCGGTCACTTCGTCGGTGTACACCTCGCCCGTCACGGGCCCCTCGCGGTAGACCCCAAGATCACCTTCGCCCTGCTGACGCGCGTCTACCCAGAAGGGAACGGTGGCCTCCTTGCGCATCCCAAGACCGCCGTCCTTCTTCTTGTTGAACATCGCCTTGCGCGCGGCCTCGGGGCATTCCGCAGACTCAGGACGCACCTGGGCTCCCGGGCATCCCATCTGGAGGGCAGCGGCGGTCGTCAGGCCCGCGCACGTCTTGAGGAAGCTACCCCATTGCACCGGGGGCCACCCTTGAGAGACAGCCAAAGGCCTCGGTTTCCCGGAAGAGGGAGCGGGCGGAGACGACATGGGAGCGGGAGCGCGCTTCACGGGAGGACTTTCCTTCGGCTCGGGGGCGGACACGGGAGAGGCTACTTCAGGGGGTATCGTGACGGGCGCTGGAGGGGAAACAGGTTGCTTCGACGCTGGGGCCTCCTGCCGTGCGGAGGAGGGTGTTACCGGCGCTCGCTGTGCAGTCGGAGGAGACTCCGAGGGCGTCGTGAAGAGCCAGAGCACGAGGCCGCCCAAGAGCACGGCGAGCCCCACAACGAAGGCCCTTCGCGTGTTCGAGAGGCCACGCCGGGCAGCAGGGGCGGGCTCGTCCTGCGACGGCGCGGGGGGCGGTGCCTCGGGGGCGAGTTGAACGTAGGGCTTGGGGACGTGAAAGGGCTCCCTCCACGCGACTCCCACTTCGGGCAGCAGTGCCGCCAACTCGCGCTTCATCACCTCCGCTGTGGGGGCACGCTTCTCCGGGTCCCGGGCGACGAAATGGAGGACGGCCGCGCCCAGTGCCGCTGGCACCCGAGGGTTGAGCGAATGTGGCGCGGGCAACTCCAACCGGCCCCCCAGGAACATCGCCGGAGATTCACTCCAGGGGCGCGCAATCGTCAGCAAGTCGTAGAGGCAGATGCCCAGCGCGTAGATGTCATCCGTGGCCTTGAATTCATATCGCGCCTCGGACTCCTCGCCGTGCTCGCGCAGGAACTTCGTGGCCTCGGGGGAGCGGTAACGCCGGGTGCCGGGCGGCAGGGGGCCCTCCGTCAATTCGGGCGCCTGCGCATAGCTACCTACGCCGAAGTCCAGGAGGAAGGGCTCGCCGTCGGAGGCACGCACGAGGATGTTGCTCAGCTTCAAGTCCCGGTGGAAGACGCCTCGCTCGTGGACGTGGGCGAGGGCGGACGCCAGCTTGACGAAGAGGACCGTCACCTCATGCGCCGTGGGGTGCATCTTCTCCATCCACTCGCCCAGCGTGTAGCCCTCCACGTAGTCCTCGACGACGTAGAGCCAGCCACGCGTCGCGTCGTTCCACCGGCCGTGGGCGTGGGTGCGAACGATGTTGGGGTGGCCACTCACCTGGACGAGGCAAACCATTTCCCGCAGCAGGCGCGCGTCCGACTGCTCCGCGTCGCCGCTGCTCGCGCGGCGCATGGCCATCTTCAGCGCGAATTGCTGGCCGTCCTTCTCCACGAGGTAGACGGCGCCGAAGGATCCCGAGCCCAGGGGCTTCACCACGCGCCAGCCATCCACCATCTGCCCGGGCTTCAAGCTGGAGGGAAAGAAAAGCACCATGGCGCGCGCTTCTAGAACACCACGGAGGGCATGAGAAGGCGCCTCGCTCCCATGCTGTCGCGCAGCTCCAACCGATGGTCGCTGCCTGCGGGCCAATCTTCGCCACGGAATTCCACCACGACCCGTGCCATCCCTCCCGGGACGATGTTCGGCTCATTCATCGTCACCGTAACGGCACGGGAACGGCCTGGGGAAAGCAGGGCTTCCGTGGGCGTCCATGGCGCAGTCCCTTCATTTGTAACTTTCAGCGAGAGCGCGACCCACCCTGTTCCGCGGAAGGCGGTAACACGGTCAGCCTTCAGCCCGTCAGTGAGCTTCATTGGCTGCAATGTGGGCTCTTTCGCCTGGACGCCTTCCGAGCCCAACGTCCCGGCTAAGATCATGCCCGAAGGCCCTGTGGCGACGCCTCGTGCACGCAGCGAAGCCAGTTCGGCATCCTTGCCCGCGCACGCGGAGCGCACCTCGTCCAGCTCGGCCTGCACCGCCTCGGCTGTGCGCGGCAACCGGGACACCTGAACCTGCACATCCACCTGCGTGGCGTTCGTGACGAGCGCGAATACGGCCCGCGCCGGAGACATGCCGTCCGCAAAGGGAACAGTCAGCAGGATGCGTTCGCTCGCCGCCACGTTGGCCGTGGGCTTGAGCATGATCAGCCGCTCAGTGGCCACAACCAGTTCCAAGCGGTCTCTGGCGTCCCCCAGCTTTACGCCTGCGCGATCCACGGAGGAGTCGAACTCCAGCACCGTGACGGAGCCCGAAGCGACGTGCAGCTCCACCGGGTTGCCTGTTGCCGCCTGGGCGAGCATCACCCGCCGCTGCACCAGCTCACGCCCGCGTGGGGGCTCCTGAGCCGTGACGTTCGTTCCCAGAAGGAGAAGGGACAGCATCAGCAACGGACGGGAAACCAGGAGCACCGGCAGGCAACCTCCGAGAAGACGGCGCCGACCGTAGCAGGTGCTCTGGGTTCTCAGATCTCCGCGCGCCCCTCGCCTGCGGTCGTTTCGGCAAGGAATCAGGGGGGGACGCCGCGCATAACGAGGCCCCGCGTTTTTCCTGAGAATTTTTCGAGCGTGCGGGACCGCCGAGCAAGGTCTTTCGGGGCGACGCTTCGGAAATCGGAACCGGGGGGGAGCCATGGACCTGCCGCAGCGGGCAGTGACGCTGAACCGCTCGGGTCCACGAGCCACAAGCAAGGGAGCGTCGGCGGTCTCTGCCATCGGCGCGTGAACCACCTTCGGAAATCGCACCCATTTACAGGACGCGAGGTCACATCCAACGAAGGACGACCATGTTTGAAGCTGTCGAGAGTTACCGCCATCACATCATCGCGACGCTGGGGGGCGCGGGCACCCAGGGCCTTACCGTGAAGGAGCTGCGCGCGCGCCTTGAAGCCGGAGAGGGCGTCATCCGCCGCACCCTCACCCTGCTGCTGTGCACGGGCGTGGTGCGCGAGGCTTTCCGCTACACACCCGGTGCGCGGGGCGCTGTGCCACGAGCCTATACCCTCGTCCCAACCGGCGACTCCATGTTGCCTGCCAGCCCCACAGCCACATCGGAACGCGTGGTGACGGAGTGACGGACTGGCCTGGCGTGCAGGGTGTGGCGTCGCGCGGCTTCAAATCGGCCGAATGGCAACGCGGCACCGTGGGCGCCTCCTCCTGCTCCATTGCTCCAGTCACGAGCCCCGGCCCCGATGCCCCACCATTCCGGGGCACGAAGCGGGGCACATCGCGTTCCGCCAAGTGCGCGTGACCACAGCGCTTTTGCTTGTGTCGCCTCTCCCTGCCCCGCCTGCCCCGCCTGTTTTAGAGAATAGAGAGAGAGGACGACGAACACAGCCGCCAAGGCAGCATTTGCCAGTCCTTCAATTCCTCTCATTCCCCCCGTTTGGATTCGTGTGTGTTCCATCGGGGCGGCGGGGCAGCGGGGCAGGTCGCCAGATTCCCCGGTGATTCCCGAAGGTTGACCCCGCCCCGCTTTCTGGTTCGCCACCCGTCCTGCCCCGCTTCGCTCCCCCAACGCCACCGTGGCGGCCCTCTGGCTCGCCGCGAAGGCCCTCCCATTCCCTCCTGCCCCTGGAACTGTCGTGGACGCCACTCACCTGGATTCGACTGCCTCACTGGAAGCTGCGGCCCTGGAGTACGCCGGGCGCGGCTGGCGTGTCTTCCCCTGTTACGAGCCCGCTCGCATCCCCTCCGGCGCCCTCATTTGCACTTGTCCGAAGGGCGAGCGATGCGGCAACACGGGCAAGCACCCACACACCGCCAACGGCGTGAAGGACGCCACCACGGACGCGGCGATCATTCGCGAATGGTGGCGCCAGTGGCCCACTGCCAACGTCGCCATCGCCACGGGCGGATCCTCCGGCGTTGACGTTGTCGATGCCGACGCCAAGGCCGACGGCGTCACGATGCTCCTCAAGCTGGAGGCCGAACGGGGCGCATTGCCTGACACCGTCACGGCCCGCACCAGCGGCGGCGGCTGTCACGTCTACTTCCGCCACGCGGGCATGGTGTCGAGGGCTGGCAGCATCGCTCCCGGCATCGATACCCGAGGTGATGGTGGATACGTCATCGCGCCGCCCAGCCTCCACCGCACCGGGGAGCGGTACGCCTGGGTGGAAGGACTTGGGCCCCACGAAATGCCGCTCGCGGAAGCGCCGGAGTGGATCCGCAACGCGGCCCAGCCGAAGCGTTCCCGTTCCGTCCCCGCGCTACCCGCCAACACGGTCAACGCGTGGCAGCCGCCTCTCCATGACGCTGTCACGGAGGCCCAGCTCAGGAAACGGCTGCGCGCGACGAGTGACTCCAAGCATGCCGCGACAGTCGAACGAATGCTGGCGGGAGAAGCGCTTTTCCCCTCGGGCCACCATGACGACAACCTTTGGGCCTTCATTTCGTACCTGCGTTTCAAGTGCCCCGAGGCGTCGGACGCAACGCTCTTGCGACTCCTTGGACCTTCCGTGGAAGCCATGGCGTGCGATGACCATGACGTGCGAGAAGCGGCCCGGCTTCTCCAGCGGGTGAATGCGGAGTACGCCGCGTCGCGGGCGGATTCCGAGCAGGTCGCCTCAGAGTTGAGCGGCAGAGGGGGCCCGCGCACATCCTTGACCGCAGACAGCTCTTCGCCTGGAGATCATCCCGGCACTGATGACTGGATGGCAGCTCCGGGCTACGCCATCTACGACGGCCAAGCGCTCGGCATCTTCAAGTTCACCGACAAGGGCAACCTCTCCACCATCGCCTCCGCCCCCATCAACATCACGGAAACAGGCGAGGATGAGCATGGCACCTGCTACGTGACGGTGCGGTGGCTGTACGGGCAGCGCGAGCGGGTAGAGACGGTGCCGCGTGCCAAGGTGTCGGGAAGCGACATCCTGGAGTTGGCTGGAAGAGGTGCCCCGCTCACCAGCAACAACAGCAAGCGGGTGCAGGACTTCCTCCAGGCCCAGGAGCAGCACTCTCACGCGATCTTGCCCCGGGTGCGCATCTTCACCCAGAGCGGCTGGTCCCATGACTTACGGAGTTTCGTCGTGGGGCGGCAGGTCATTGGTGAGCCCGGCAGGGTCATCATGCCTGGAGACGCGGCCTTCCTCGACGCGCTGAAGCCGGCTGGTTCGGCGGACGAACACCTGCGGCTGATGCTGGCCGTTCGGGACAAGGGACCCATCGCGGAAATGGCTTGGGCCGCTGGCTTCGCGGCGCCGCTGCTCCGGCTGCTCGCCATGCGCAGCATGTGCCTGTCCGTCTGGGGCCCCTCCGGCGCGGGCAAGTCCGCCGTGCAGGCCATCACCACCTCCGTTTGGGGGCGCCCTTCTGGCCTGAAAATCAGCGGTGATGTTTCGTCGGCCGCGTTGCAGGGAGAGCTGGCCCGCCACCGCGACCTGCCCACCTGGGTGGATGACACGCAGCTGACGCGTGAGTACATGACCAGCCTGCTCGCCTACCTTGTCGGGACGGAGACGAGCGGCGCGCGAGCGACCCAGACGGGAGAGCTGCGCACGCGCAAGACGTGGCGCTCGCTGGCTTTCATCTCAGGGGAGAAACCGCTCTTGCAGGTCGGCGGCGCGGCGGGCGCGAAGAACCGCACGTTGGAGGTCTGCGCGCAGCCGCTGGGTGACGTGGCCCTTGCCTCGCTCACGCACCAGGGCTTGGAGAAGCACCATGGACACGCGGGGCCGCTCTTCATCCTGGAGTTGATGGCGCGGTACACGAACACGGACCGGCTGGAAAAACTCCGTGAGCAGCACCGGCAGCTTGCCTTCAAGATGGCCACCGAAACGGCGGAACAGGCTCGCTATGCGGCGCTGCTGGTACTGGCGGACGTGCTCGCGCGCACGCTCGTCTGTGGCGAAGAAGAGTCACGCGCACGGGCCGCCGCACTCGACGCGGGGCAAGCCTTCTGTGCCGCCGTGAAGAAGGAGTCCCGGGAGACACAGGCGACCGCCGATGCGGCTTACGACTTCATCATGGGCTTCGTCGCCGCGAACTGGTTGGGCTTCTCCCAGTCAGGTGCCTTCAAGCGCCCCGGCATGGTGCTGGACGAGAAGGACGATACCGGCCGGAGCATCGTCGCCATCTTTCACACGACCATGCAGGAGATCGCGCGGGAAGGGCGCTTCGATACGCGGCAGGTGCTGACGGAGCTGGTGATGAAGGGGCTGGCGCTCAAGGACGAAGGACACCTGACGCGAAAGGTGTCGGTCGAAGGCAAGCGCGTGAGGGCCTACTGCGTGGTGCTGGACGACGCGCGAGTGGAAATGGGGCGCACGCCAGGCCCTGCACGGGAGACCCGCACGGTGGAGGGGAAGCCATGAGCACCCGTACTGACGATGGGCAAGAAGCCGGGGGCACCCCCGAGCCCGGTGCAACCGAACCCGGTTTCCTGACGGTCGAGGAGGCCGCAGCGCTCCTGCGCGTGAACCGGAAAACGCTCTACGAGTCGATCCGACTCGCTCAGGTCCCAGGGGTGATCCACATCGGCCGATCCATCCGCATCCGCCGCGATGCGCTGTTAGCATGGCGGCCGGGTAACGGCGGTCCTGCGCTCGGAGAGAACCGATGAGCATCAGACTGCGGAAGTGGAAGACGAAAGAGGGCAAGGTGCAGGAGGCGTGGTGGGTGGACGTGAAGTACCAGCACCCCGACGGGAGGGTGGAGCGAGTCCGCAAGGCATCGCCCGTCAACACCCGCCGGGGCGCCGAAGAGTACGAGCGCCAGATCCGTCACGCCCTGCTCACAGGGACCTTCGGAAAGGAGCAAACAGAGAGGAAGCGCGTCACATTGGCGGAGTTCGCACCGCGCTTCATCACCTACAGCGAGAACAACAACAAATACTCCAGCGTCATCAGCAAGAAGCAGATCCTGGATGACCACATCCTCCCTTTCTTCGGGGAGAAGCTTCTGGACGTCATCGGCCCTGCGGAGATCGAGGACTTCAAGGCGCTCCTGCGCAAAAAGAAGTCCGGTGCTCATGCACGGAAGGTCTGCGCCACGAAGTCCGCGCTTCGCAAGCGCAAGGACGTGAAGCCCGCGCCTTTGAGCCCGAAGACCATCAACAACGTCCTGACGGTGCTCGGCAAGCTCCTGGTTGTCGCGAAGGAGCAGCAGGTCATCCAAGAGGCTCCGCGTGTGAAGCTCTTGGGTCGCCTTGCGAAGCCCGCTTTCGACTTCCTCACCTTCGAGGAGGCAGACCGACTGGTTGCTGTCGCGGATTCAGAATGGAAGCCGCTGGTCCTGGTGGCGCTCAAGGCGGGGCTGCGGCAGGGCGAGTTGATAGGGCTCCAGTGGAGCGATCTGGACTTGCCGCGTGGAAAGCTGCGCGTCCGGCGGACCATCTGGCGTGGCGTCGCGGATCTGCCGAAGGGTGGACGTGAGCGGACGGTGGACCTGCCAGCCTCCGTGGTCGAAGTACTCAGGGCGCACCGGCATCTGCGCGGGCCCTACGTCTTCTGCCAGCAGGATGGACAGCCACTGACGGCCAGCCGGATGCAGTCACCGCTTCCTCGGCTGCTGCGAAGCGCGGGCATCACCCGTGAGCAGGGCTGCATTGGTTGGCATGATCTGCGCCACACCTACGGCAGCCATCTCGCCATGCGCGGCGTACCGCTCAAGGTCATCCAGGAGCTGATGGGCCACGCGGAGATCGCGATGACCCTGCGGTATGCCCACCTCGCTCCAGAAGCCCGGGAGAGCGCGGTTCAGCAGCTCGACAGGCCCGTGCCTCGGTTCCATCCGGCGCCGGAGGGGCACATTGGGGGCACATGACGCTGACGGAATGAGAAACAGCCCAGCAACCCGTTGAGATTGCTGGGCCTGAAGGTGTGCCGAAGGCGGGATTCGAACCCGCAACCTCCGCGTTCTGAGCGCGGCGCCTCTACCAAGTTGGGCTACCCCGGCGGGGTGTGTCTTTGATTGTGTTTGAAGTCGGGATGACTGGATTCGAACCAGCGACCTTGCGCGCCCGAGGCGCACGCTCTCAACCAGGCTGAGCTACATCCCGATGTCTGGGGAAACCTTCGAGGGCGGGACCCCGACACGACAAGGGCCGGGTCCCCCTTCGGGAACCCGGCCCTCGTCACGCCTCCCGGGTCACCGGGGGGCGGGTGCGAGCGTCAGGTCCCGGGCGCACTGCCACGGAAGGATGCGGTGGCCAGCTCCAGGTTCTCCAGAGAGGTCACCTTCGTGGCGGGGCGCTTCGGGTCCAGCGTGTTTCGGATCTGCAATGGGCATCCCTCCTTTCTGGGGAGGAATGACGGGGCGATAATGCCGTCCCTGACACGCACCTCGCGGAGACACCCATGACGGAACTCGAGACCCTGGCTGCCTTCGAGCAGCACCTTCGCGAAGGCCGCGGCCTCGCCAACGTCATCCTCCAGGGGCTGGACCTTCGCGCGTGGAGCGACGCGCTGCTGAAGGCGGACCTCACCGGCACCGTCTTCCTGGGCTGTCTCCTGGAGCCCGCGACCCTGCAACAGGTCCTCGCGCGGGGCGCCATGGTCTTCCCGCCGTTCACCGGGCTGCCCTATTGCCCGTACCGGGGCAGCCTCTACACGCCGGAGGAGCTGTACGCGGGCTTCGACCCGACCCGACCGGACACCTACGCGGACACGCTGGATGCGCGCATCTACGCGCACTGGAACTCGCGCGGTGGGGCGCACCCTCCCTCCATCCTGGAGACCCTGGCGCAGCGGCTACACGACCACGCCATCAGCGACGCGCTGGAGGATGCGCTGATGGATCAGGGCAAGCCCCGCCGGGTGGTGGCCATCATGGGGGGCCACTCCATGCTGCGCGGCCAGGAGGCCTACCGCTCCGTGGCGGAGCTGGCCCGTTCGCTGGCGCGCCTGGGCTTCTTCCTGGTGAGCGGCGGCGGCCCGGGCGCCATGGAGGCCACGCACCTGGGCGCGTGGTTCGCCGCGCGGCCAGATGAAGACCTGGACGCGGCGCTCGCGGTGCTGGCGCGGGCCCCGTCCTACAAGGACCGGGACTGGCTCGCGCGCGCCTTCGAGGTGCGCGCCATGTGGCCCATGCTCGATGCGGCAGCGATGGGCGACAGCCTGGGCATCCCCACCTGGCTCTACGGCCACGAGCCGCCCAATCCCTTCGCCACGCGCATCGCGAAGTACTTCGCCAACAGCGTGCGCGAGGAGGGCCTGCTCACCATCGCCCGGGGTGGCGTCGTCTACTCACCCGGCAGCGCGGGCACCGTGCAGGAGATCTTCCAGGACGCCTGCCAGAACCACTACAACACCGTGGGCGTCATCAGCCCCATGCTGTTCCTGGGCCGCGAGTTCTGGACCCAGACGCGGCCCGTGTACCCGCTGTTGGAGCACCTGGCCCAGGGGCACGAGTACGCGCGCCACCTGCTCCTCACGGACTCGAAGGAGGACATCGTCCAGGCGCTCGTGCGCTTCGATGAGGAGCGCGAGGCCCTGGCGCGGGCGGGCTGACCGCGGCGGCTCAGCCCTGACCCGCGACCGGGGTGACGGCGTTCAGGTTCACGAACGCGTCCCGCTTCACGCCGTGCTTGAGGAAGTCCTGCACGGCCCGCGCGAGCGTCGCGGCCAGCAGGCCCAGCAGGGGCAGGTGCTCGCCGCCCTCGCAGGTTGCCTGGCCTTGCGTGTCCTCGGTATCGGGCGTGAAGCGTTCATCCCAGCGCACCAGTCCGAACGTGCCGTCCGCGGACACCGCGCCGTGCACCAGCGGCGTGCCCGTCTTCCGGGCGTGGTCGCTGAGCAACTGGCGGCTGTCCTGGTTGTCGAAGGCGTCCACCAGCAGGTCCGCGCCCTTGCACAGCGCCTCCACGTTGTCGCGCGTGAGGCGCACGCCGAAGGACTCCGCCTTCACGCCGTGCAGGTTGTGCAGCTGGAGCTTCAGCGCCTCCGCCTTGTTCTTTCCAACGGACGGCTTCACGTAGGCCTGCGACAGCAGGTTCTTCGACTCCACGCGGTCGAAGTCGATGAACACCCGCGTCGCGTCCAGGTTGCGGCACAGCAGCGCCGCTGTGGACCCGATGGCCCCCACGCCACAGAAGACGATGCGCATGGTGGCCGTCCTCAGCACGCCCCGAAGGGCACCTTCGGGCGCAGGTAGATGCGCTCCTCGCCGTGCGCGCCCCGGAAGCGGTCCACGACGTAGTGCTGGAAGGCTTCGGCCCCCAGCTGGAAGCGGTGCAGGCCCGGCACTCCGCCCGAGCGCACCAGCTCCACCGCGATGCGGCGCACGTCGGCGTCGCTGATATGCCGCTCCAGCTCCACCGGCACGTCCGCCGAATGTCCGTCATAGGTGATGTTGAGCGTCGCCATGGTCGCGTGCCTCCAGGGAAGGGAACCCTGGCCCGGGACGGCGCCCCCAGATGCATCCTGACAACCCGGCCGCGCGAGCAGCCATGCTCCGGCCTCCGTCGCCTCCTGGACGTGGGGGAGTGGAGCGGCCGTCACCTTCCGGCCAGGGGATGCACAGTGTTGGGCTCACGGGAGGAGACGCATGGAGTCACCGCGAGCACCGCACCCCTGGAACGTCACGCCCACGGAGGCCGTGGCGCTGCAGAAGCGCCTGCGTGAGCAGCTCATCCTCGAACCGCCTCCGGGCCTGCGCATCACCCGCCTGGCGGGCGCGGACATCTCCACGGAGAAGGGCAACGACACGGGCTATGGCGGCATGGTGGTGCTCGACGCGGAGACGCTCCAGCCGGTGGCCCGCGCCGTGGCCACGGCGCCGCTGACGTTCCCCTACGTCCCCGGCCTGCTGTCCTTCCGCGAGCTGCCGGTGCTGGCCGCCGTCTGGGAACGGCTCACCGTCCGCCCGGACGTGCTCGTCTTCGACGGACAGGGCACCGCGCACCCGCGACGGCTGGGCATCGCCTGCCACGGAGGACTGCTGTTCGACATCCCCTCCATCGGCTGCGCCAAGTCGCTGTTGGTGGGCACGCCCGGGAAGCTCGCGGAGCGGCGGGGCGCCACGTCCCCCATCACCCACAAGGGAGAGGTGGTGGGCATGGCGGTCCGCACCCGCACGGGCGTCAGCCCCGTGTTCGTCTCTCCCGGCCACCGCATGGACCTGGACACCGCCGTGGAGTGGGTGTTGAAGGCCAGCCCCCGCTACCGCGAGCCGGAGACGACGCGCCACGCGCACCGGCTGGTGAACGCCTTCCGCCGCGCGGGCGGCGAGGCCGCGGAGCTGGAGGAGGGGAGTCCCGGATGAAATCCGAGGGGTTGATGCTGGTGGTGGCGGGCCTGGGGCTCGCCGTCGTGGGCCTGCTGGTGTGGGCCGGCGCCTTCTCCTGGTTCGGCCGGCTGCCCGGGGACATCCGCGTGGAGAGCGGCAACACACGCGTCTACGCGCCGCTGGCCTCCATGTTCCTCATCTCCGTGCTGCTCAGCCTGGGCGCCTGGGTGGTGCGCCGCTTCTTCTAGGCCTTCGGACCGGACGTCTGTCCACCGGTTGAGAAGGCGAGAACCGTTTCGAGCCTCCCTGCCGGCGGCGTGCCTGACGAACTGGTCCGACAGTCGGACAGGTTTTGAGGCTGTCGGGCGGGCGGGGGCTCCGGCGGATTTCCTCTCAAGGATGCGCGCCCTTGGCGTCTGACCGGCAGAAGCGACCTGCCCGGTTGTCCGCCCGCTCTCCGGGCGGGAGGTCAGGGGCCCGGGACGGACGCGGAGTGGATCCGCGCCGTTGAACCGCGCAGCATGCGGCCCGCCGTCCCTGACGTCAGCGGTGGGGAATAAAAGGCGGCATCTGGAAAAGGCGGCCCGTCAGGCCGCCAGAGGTGAGCATGCGCAGGCTGTCATCCCCGTGGAGTGAGCTGGCATCACACTACCCCGTGGTCGTCGTGGGGTCGGGCTACGGCGGAGGCATCACCGCCAGCCGGCTGTCGCGCGCGGGGCAACAGGTGTGCGTGCTGGAGCGCGGCCGGGAGATGCACCCGGGGGAGATGCCTCGCACGCCCGCGCAGGCGGTGGCCGAGTTCCAGCTCCACTGCGCCCCGGGCCAGGGCGACCTGGACGTAGGCAGCCCCACTGGCCTCATCGAGGTCCACCGCAACGGTGACGTGTCCGTCATCGACGGCTGCGGCCTGGGCGGCACGTCGCTCATCAACGCGGGCGTGACGATGCGGCCCGACCCTCGCGTGTTCGAGGACCCTCGCTGGCCCCAGGCCCTGCGCGCCGACGTGCACGGCCTGCTGGAGGACGGCTTCGCGCACGCGGAGTTGATGCTGCGGCCCCTGCCGTACCCGGAGGACCACCCGCCGCTGCAGAAGCTCAAGACGTTCGGCATCTCCGCGGAGAAGCTGGGCGGACGGCTGACGCGGCCTCCGGTGGCGGTGACGTTCGAGGCGGGCGTCAACGCCGCGGGCGTGCGGCAGCCGGGGTGCTCGCTGTGCGGTGACTGCGCCACGGGCTGCAACACCGGCGCGAAGAACACCGTGCTGATGAACTATCTGCCGGACGCGCACGCGCACGGGGCCCGCATCTTCACCGAGGTGTCGGTGCGCGCGGTGGTGCCGGACGGTGGGAAGTGGCGCGTCTACTACCGCCCCCTCAACACGGGCCGCGAGCGCTTCGACGCGCCCGATGCCTGGCTCACCGCGGACCGCGTCGTCCTGGCGGCCGGCACCATGGGTACGGCGGAAATCCTGCTGCGCTCGCGCGAGCTCGGCCTTCCTGTGTCCTCGAAGCTGGGCCACCGCTTCAGCAGCAACGGCGACGTGCTGGCCTTCGGCTACAACCTGGACATGCGCGTCCACGGCGTGGGCCACGGCGAGCAGAACCATGAGACGCGCGACCCGGTGGGGCCCTGCATCGCGGGCGTCATCGACCAGCGCGACACCGCGCGACTGGACGAGGGGATGATCATCGAGGAGGGCGTCATCCCCGGCGCGCTCGCGTCGCTGATGCCCGCGGCGCTCGCGGGGGCCGCGGCGCTGGTGGGCGAGGACACCGACGAAGGCATCCTGGACTGGGTCCAGGAGCGGCTGCGCCAGGCGGACAGCTTCGTGCGCGGGCCTGACCACGGCGCGGTGGAGCACACGCAGACGCTGATGGTGATGTCGCACGACGAGGGCAAGGGCGAGCTGCGGCTGGAGCACGACCGCGTGCGCCTGCACTGGCCGGACGCCGGCCGCGACCCGCAGCTCACCCGCATCGAGGAGCGCCTACGCCGGGCCACCGCCGCGCTGGGCGGCACCTTCGTGCGCTACCCGCTCTGGTCCGAGGCCTTCGGCAAGGAACTCCTGTGCACGCACCCGCTGGGCGGCTGTGTCATGGCCGAACGGGCGGAGGACGGCGTGGTGGACCACGAGGGGCGCATCTTCTCCGGTGCCTCCGGCCACGCGGTGCACGAGGGGCTGTACGTGTCCGACGGCTCCGTGGTGCCTCGCTCGCTGGGCATCAACCCGCTGCTCACCATCTCCGCCGTCGCCGAGCGCGCCTGCGCCCTGATGGCCCGGCGCCACGGGTGGACCATCGACTACGCCCCGCTGCCGGAGGCCTCGGCGCCCCAGGCCCCCGGGCCCGTGGGTGTCCGCTTCACGGAGACGATGCACGGGTTCCTGTCCGGTGACGTGAAGGCCCCGCACCTGGAGGCTGGCGACCCGGAGCGCGACGACGCCACGCCCCTGCGCTTCGTGCTCACCGTGACGGCCGAGGACCTGAACGCGACGCTGCGCGACGAGCGCCACCCCTTGAAGTTGATGGGCACGGTGACGGCGCCGGTGCTGTCGTCCCGCCCGCTGGTGGTGACGCGCGGCGAGCTGCGCCTGATGACCCGCGAGCACGCTCGGCCGGGCGGCCAACGGATGGAGTACCTGCTGCACCTGCTCAGTGAGGCCGGCGAGGCGTACTACCTGGAGGGCTACAAGGACCTCTACGACGACCCGGGCCTGGACCTGTGGAAGGACACCACGACGTTGTTCGTGTCCCTGCACCGCGGGGATGGCCCGGAGGCACCGTGCATGGGCCGGGGCTTCCTGCGGCTGTCCGCGGAGGAGTTCGCGCGCCAGCTCACCACCCTGCGCGTGCTCAACGCCCGGGACAGCGTGCAGCGTGCGGAGGCCCTGGCCCGCTTCGGCGGCTTCTTCTTCGGCGCCCTCTGGGACACCTACGTCCGGCGCGTGGCCGCCTAGCAGTCAGGCAGCCGGCGGACAGTGCAGCAGTCCGCGATGACGTGCCCTCCGGGGCTGGCATGGGCACCCTGTTACCCACCGGGACCGACAGGGAGGACCCCCATGGCTGAAGACCGTGATCCGCAGCGCCGCTCCGGCGCACCCCAGGATGAGGAGCATGCGGAGGAGCGGCGCGAGCTGTCCATCGAGGAGCGGCGTGCGCGGCGCAGTGCGATGCGGGCCAGTCAGACGTATGCCCGCTTCATCGACCACCTCTGCGACCGGGGCGGCATGTCCCCGAGCGTCGCCCAGCAGGCAGCCGTCTCCGTGCTCTGCGGCCTGGAGCAACGCATCCAGGCGGAGGAGTCCCTCGACCTTGAAGCACAGCTGCCGCGCAGGCTGACGGAGATGCTGCACCGCTGCGAGCGCCACGACGCAGACCCCCGCCCTTCGAAGTTCGGCCGCGACGAGCTGCTGAAGCTGGTGGGCGAGGACCTGGCCTTGAATCCGGACGCCGTGGAGCCCGTGGTGCGCGCGGTGATGGACGCCGTCCGT
The DNA here is from genome assembly GCF_009909105.1 of Corallococcus exiguus. Taxonomy (NCBI): domain Bacteria; kingdom Pseudomonadati; phylum Myxococcota; class Myxococcia; order Myxococcales; family Myxococcaceae; genus Corallococcus; species Corallococcus exiguus. The sequence continues at coordinate 228,204 of NZ_JAAAPK010000011.1, read as the reverse complement.
CATCAAATCAGCGAAGGCGAGGCGGAGGACGTGAGCGCCCAACTGCCCGAGGACATCCGCCACCTTTGGCTGCCGACGATGTGAGGCCGGCTGTTAAGGTCTCCGGCACACGCTTGCCGGAGACCGCGCATGGCCCTCGATGATGACTTCAGCGCCGCACAGAGCCGGGTGAAGACGCTGTCCAAGGCTCCTTCGAACGACACGCTGCTGGAGCTGTACTCGCTCTACAAGCAGGGCACGGAAGGGGACGCGCAGGGCAAGCGCCCCGGCATGCTCGATATCAAGGGGCGCGCGAAGTACGACGCGTGGGCAGGCCGCAAGGGGCTGGCGAAGGACGCCGCGAAGCAGCAGTACGTGGCGCTCGTGGACAAGCTCCTGCGCGGGTAGACACGGCCCCTCATGTCTCATTCGCTCCGGATGGCGCTGTTCCTCGTGCCGGTCACCACGCTGCTCGCGCTGGCGCACGTCTACCTGTACCGCCGTCTGGTGCGAGACGTGACGGCGAGCAGGGCCCTGCGCCGCGCGGGGCTGGTGCTCTTCGCCGGAGGGCTCGTGGGCTCGCTGGGCGCCCGGATGGTGGGGGCGAAGCTCTCCTCCGAAGCGGCGTGGTGGACGGGCATCGTCCTGCTGGTGTGGATGGGGCTGGTGCTCTACCTGCTCATGTTCACCCTGGGGCTGGACGTGGTGCGGGGCGTGCTCACCAAGGTGCGCAAGCTTCCGGAGCCGTCGCCCGAGCGCCGGGCCTTCCTCGCTCGGGGGCTCGCGGCGGGTGCCACCGTGGCGGGCGCGGCGGTGAGCACCTATGGCACCTGGCGCGCGTACCATCCGCCAGACGTGCGCGACATCCCGGTGCGGCTGCCCGGGCTGCCCAAGGCGCTGGAGGGCTTCACGCTGGTGCAGCTCACCGACATCCACATTGGCGGGGTGTTGCAGCGCCGCTTCGTGGACGATCTGGTGGCTCGCGCCAACGCGCTCAAGCCGGACCTCATCGCGGTGACGGGTGACCTGGTGGACGGCACGGTGCCTGAGTTGGGGCGATACGTGGGCGGCTTCGGCGCGCTCAAGGCCCGGCACGGCGCGTACTTCGTCACCGGCAACCACGACTACTACTCCGGCGTGGAGGCGTGGACGGAGTTCGTCCGGGGGCTGGGCATCACCGTGCTGCGCAATCGCGCCGTGTCCATTGGTGACGCGGGCGCGTCCTTCGACCTCATCGGCGTGGACGACTGGAGCGCGAGCCGGTTCGGTGAGGCCGGGTATGACCTGGACGCCGCGCTGAAGGGCCTCAGGCCGGACCGCGCGTCGGTGCTGCTGGCGCACCAGCCCTCCAACTTCGAGGTGGTGGCCCAGCGTGGCGTGGGGCTCCAGATTTCAGGGCACACGCACGGCGGACAGATGTTCCCTGGCAACGTGCTGGGCCATCTCATCTGGGGCGAGCAGAACGCGGGCCTGAGCCAGCAGGGCGGCTCGCACCTCTACGTCAGCCGCGGGTGCGGCTTCGTGGGGCCGCCCATGCGCGTCGCAGCGCCGCCGGAGATTGCCCGCATCATCCTGCTGCCGGGCTGAAGAAGCGGCTCACGGTTTGCGGTGGGCTCGCTCCAGGAGCAGGCCGTCTTCCTGGAGGATGGTGGGACCGGGACGGGGCCGGCCATACAGCAGCCCCGAGGCGATGCGCAGCGGCGCGGCCCACGCGGGCTCGTCGCGCACCAGCACGTCCTCGCCGCCGATGCGGACCACCATGCCGTCGGGGGCCACCACGGAGAAGCGCAGCGGCCGGCCCAGCGCCGCCTGGAGCGCGGCCATGGTCGTTTCGTCCTCCTGGGAGAAGGCCAGCGGGCCCTCCGGGTGGCTGTGGGTGATCTCCACCAGCGTGTCCCTCAGGCTCCAGATGGCTTCCCACCGGGGGCGGGAGTCCGGCAGCGCCATGGGGTCGTCGAAGGAATCACCCCACAACACCTGGTCCTCCGGTCCGATGAGCAGACACACCTCGCGCGTCGTCGACATGAAGTTCTTCCTCCCGAATGTCCCGTACCGACGTGGGGAACGGGCCCGGTCGGACACGCGGGTTTCAGACGTGCCGGGTGATGACCAGCGCGTCCGTGTCGATGGCTTCCTTGAGCACCGACGGCAGGCTCTCCAGCGTGACCCGGTTGTCCGCGCCCGCCAGGCACACGCCCGCGTCGCGCACGCGCAGCGTCGCGGCTTCCACCACCGTGACGAAGCGCTCGCCCATGAACGTGTAGACGACTTCGAGCAGGCCATCCCCCAGCCGGCGGTGGTCCAGCAGCCGCGCGCCGGCCTTGTCCAGCGCGCGCTCCACCCACGCGCCGACGTCCGACTCCGCGCGCCAGCGGTCCTGGCGCGTGAAGTTTCGTCCGTCCCTCGCGCCTGGCGTCCGGCCGGAAGCGCGCGCGGAGGCATCCCGGCGTGTTTCCCACGACTCACGCTCGTAAGCCGACGGCGTCGCCCCGCGGCCGTTCGCGTCCCGCGCCGTGCCGGGCTGAGCTCCCTCTCCGTGAAGGGTCTCCCAGCGTTCGCGCTCACGCCCTGACAACGCCCGCCCGAGCTCGCGTCCTTCCGCGTCCCGCCAGACCTCCGGCATGCCGGTTTCATGCATCCGCGCACGGGCCTCTGCTTCGCGCCGGGCCTCCAGCTCTGCCTGCCTCCGGACGAAGCGCGCACGCTCCTCGGCCAGCCGGCGCAGGCAACGCTCCGCCTCCGCGCGTCCCTCGCGCGCCACGTCGAGCACCCGCGCACGGGCCTCCACGGGCGCGAACGGGATGCCCGTGCCTCGCGACACCGCCTCCAGCACCGCGAATCCGAACGCCGCGCGCAGCGAGGCACTCACGCCTCGCGTGTCCCCCAGCGCACGGTCCTCCTCCAGCGCTCGGCGCGCCGTCTCCTCCGCCTCGCCTTCGAACTCCACGCCCTCGAAGAGCAGCGTGCCGTCATGCCAGCGGCGCGCCGTCACCGGCGACAGGCGCGGCGGCTCCTCCTCCGGCATCAACGCCAGCGGTTCCGCCACCGCGCCCTCGCGCACCAGCCGCGTCCCCCAGACGTGGCCCCGCACGCGCGGCAGCGCCTCCATCCCTTCGGGAGACGCCGGCTTTCGCGCGGTGGCCTCGCGGCCCTTCACTTCGAAACGCCACCAGCCCGGAGCGACGGGCTGGGTGACGCGCAGGCGGCGTGAAGGCGCGTCCACGGTCCCGCCGCCGAAATACGGCAGCACCGCCGACTCCACCTTCCCGAGCAGCTTCCGGTAGTCCACGCCCCTGTCTCCTTCTTCACGCCACCTTCAACAGCGGAGTGCTCATCACCCGGTCCACCCAGCCGGACTGGCTGGCCCCCGCCTCGCGCGGAGCGTCCATCAGCGCCTGGAGCACGCGCGGCACCTGGTAGGGGTCCGCGAACTGCCCCACGCTCACCTCACTGAACGGCACGCCCAGTTGCTTCGCCCCCGAGCGCACCGTGTTGCCGCGCGCTCCCGCCACGCTCACCAGCAGCGCCATGGCCGCCACGCTGTAGCCACACGCGTGGAAGGCCCGGGCGAACTGGTCGCCTGCCTCGCCCGCTTCGTCACCCACCACCATCACCACCAGCTTCGCCTCCGCCGGGATGCGCACCCCGGAGCGGTGCAGCGCGTGGACACCGGCCGCGTGCACCGTGCCGCCGGACGCCTTCAGCCCGGACAGCATGTGCTGCACCGCCGTGCGGTTCGCCGCCTTGGGCTGCAGCACCGTGCCCATGGTGTCGAACGCCGCCACGTGCAGCTTGTTCAGCGGGAAGCCCGCGAGGATGCGCGACAGCGCCTCCTTGGACTGCTCGATGGCGCCCTCCATGGACCCCGACTTGTCGATGAGGAACATCACCCGCACGTCCGTCTCCGCCGTCGCCTCCGCCACCGCCTTCTTCACCGCGTTGTCGCTCGCCTCCTCCAGCTTGCGACGCACGTCCTCACCGCGGACGTTCTTCGCGATGTTCAGCGAGCGCTGATCCGTGGCGTTCGCCACCGCCCGCTCCCAGCGCGCCTTCACGGACGGCTCCTGCAACAGGCCCAGGTCCTCCAGCGTGGGCGTCATCAGCCGCAGGTCGCGGTCCGACAACGACGGCAGCAGCGTGGCCAGGATGGCGGGCGTGAGGCCCACGTCCTTCGGCAGCCGGCCCACGACCTCCTTGTAGGAGAGGCGCTCCAGTTCAATCCACTCGCAGATCTCCGCCTCGGAGAGGCCGTCGAAGCGCTCGCGCTTCACCAGCGTGAGCCCGTGCAGCCCCACCTGCCGGTGGCCGCCGTCCGCCTGCTTCTGCTTCCAGCCGAGCACCTCGAAGAAGCCCTGCGACTGGGGCTTGTAGCCCGCCTTGCGCGCCAGCTTCTTCAGCGTCTCCTTGTAGCCCGCCTTCACCAGGCCCTGGAGCATGGGCAGGTTCGCCTCACGCGCGGCCAGCCACTTCTGGGCCACGCGCTTCCAGCGGCCCAGGGGCGGCTTGCGAGACGCCGGATCACCGAAGCCCGCGGCGCGGTTGAGGCGCGCGATCTCCGGCGTCTCCAACAGCTCCGCCACGCGCAGCACGGCCTTGGGCGTGAGCATCCGCGTGGAGCGGCGCACGTAGTGCAGCACCATGGCCTCGCCGATGGAGCGGTAGTCGTCGTCGTGGAAGGCGATGGTGCCCTGGCCGTCGCGCACGGGCTGGCCCGCGTGCTCCTGCACCAGCATCAGCGCGCAGGTGGCCACCTTCAGGTCGCGCCAGTCCGTCTGCGTCAGCGCGTACGACGCGAAGTGCGCCATCAGCGTCGGGTTGAGGCGGTAGAGCTCCAGCAGCTGGCCGTACAGCTTCACCGCGGCGGGCACGAACAGGCCGGGCGCCGCCTTGCGGCCGCGCGACAGGGCCTTCGCGTCCGCACCGGCGACGGCCACCCAGGTGCCGTTCACATCCAGGCCAGGGCGGTGGTGCCACAGATGGGCGGAGCCACCGAGCACCACGTCGAGCAGGCGCTCGGCCGGTCCTCGCTGCGTCTCCGGAAGGGTCGTCTGGGTGCGAGCGGTCATGGCGGTCATCCCCCTTTCGGGACGGAGGCATGCCCGGAAGGGCTGCCTGGAGTGAGGAGGGAAAAAGTGAGCGCCCGAGTGAGGAAGCCGGAAAGCTGAATTACGAATTCAGTGCCGGACCGCCGGCGGTCCCCCCGCCTTGCGAGCGGAGGGGTGGAGTCGAACCACGGCGTGTAGGGCCTCTTCGGCCGGGCGCTCGAAAGCGATGCGCCCCTGGACGCCCCCCTGGCCGGAATCCTGACGGCGCCATTTTCGGGCCTCCTTCCGGGACCTTAGGAGTCTGCCCGGGCCTCTATGGAGGCGACCCGCCGCGTCATCCGCGGGCTTTTGAAAAAAGCGTGTCAGGAAACGCGGAGGGCCGGAGTCGGGCGTTCTGGTAACCAGTCGGAGGCTGTTCGCGGATGCAACGTGTTAATTTGCCGCGCCACATCCCCGTAACCCAACCTCTCGGGACGAGGACCTCCCGGGACAGCCTCCAGGGTCTTCCGGTGTACGAGCAGCTCACGGATGAGGAATTGTTCGCGGAGGTGACCCGGCGGCGCGCCACAGGCGAGGCCATCGGGACTCCATTGGGGGCCTTGTGCGCGCGGTGGGCGCGCCCGGCCCGTTACGTCATTGGCCGGATTCAGGGCAGCTACGGACGCGGTTCGCCGGCGGACGCCGACGAGCTCTTCCAGGACGCGGTGGGGAAGTTCCTCGACCGGGGCCTGGATCAGTTCCGGGGCGTGTCCGAGCAGATGCCGGGCAGGAGCGCGTCTCCCAAGACGTTCTTCCTGCGCATCGTCAAGCACGTTGCCATCGACTTCTACCGGCGGCACCGGGAGGAGCTGGCGCCCGCGCCGGTGTCGCCCGACGACGTCATGGAAGAGACCCCGTCCGAGGTGGCCCGGGCGGTGGAGGGCGCACGGCGTCGCGAAGAGCGCGCCGAGGCGCAGGAGCTGTATTGGGCCGCCTACGCCAGGCTCCAGCAGGAGCATCCAAAGGAGGCTTCCGCATGGGAGCTCTATCACCACGAGGACGTGGAGGATCACGAGGAATGCGCACGTCGTTTGAACATCAGCGTGGTGAACTCGTACAAGCGCGTCAGCCGCGCCCAGGCATACCTGCGTTTGTACCTGCTGGAGTTGCAGCGGGACGGACTGCCGGAGGAGCCGTCGTGACGTCTCGCGGGAGTCTGATGACTTCCGCCTCGCCCGGGATGTCGCGATGAAGGGCGACGCGCTGTCCCGCTACCAGGCCCGGTACGCGCGCCTGGGCGCGGGCCCCCTCTCGGTGGGTGAGCTGTTGGAGGTGGTGGGGGATGTGCTGCGCCGCTCGGACCGGCTCGGCACCGACGGGGTGGAAGAGGCCTTGAAGGGCCTGGGCCGCCCCGAAGTGGAAGCCTGGCTTGCCCAGCAGAAACCGCAGGCGCTCCAGCCGTTGCTCCTGCGTGCCGCCGAGGAGTCGATGGAGGTGGCGCTGGGCGAGGAGGGTGAAGAAGCGGAGCTGTGGCGCGCGTCCGCGCTGGAAGGACTGGCCGCCCGGGACCGGGCCGCCTCCGCCGCCCGCGCGCTCGTCACCTGGGAGATGTTGAAGGGCCCGCTGGACGGGGACGCGAGCGCCGCTCGTGAGCGCTTTCTCGGGGCGCTGGGCCACCTGGACTCCTCGCTGCGCTCCCGGGCGCGCTGGTTCATCCCGCTCAACACCGAGCGCCGCGCCGAGCGCGACCTGCTGGACCCCGTGGAGCGCCCCGGCGCCTGGTGGTTCTCCGCGAGGGCCAGCTGTGATGACCTGGTGGCGTCCTGGACGGGCCGCCCCATGAAGGACCCGGAGCACCTGAAGGACTGCGCCAGCTGTCGCGCGGACCGGGCGGACACGGCGGTGGTGGACACGCCCCCGCGCCGCCACCTCACGGATGACGAGCTGTGGCGGCTGGACTCCGGCGAGATGAGCCGCGAGGAGCGCGAGCGCGTGGAGGCCCACACGGCCGGCTGCGGTGAGTGCGCCCAGGCCGTGCTGGCGCTGGAAGAGGGCGACGCCGCCATCGACGAGGCGCTGGAATTGGACGAGGAAGGCGCGCAGGTTCCGCGCGCGGCGCGCGACTCCCGCGCGGACATGGCCCGGCGCCCCAGCGCGGCCCGCCTGCCGGAGCACCGCGAGGTGCTGGAGGAGCGGCGCGACTTCCGCGTGGTGCTGGTTCGCGAGCGTCAGCGGGTGCGGCTTCTGGTGCAGCCCCTGGGCACGCGCGCCGTGACGGCCGCCGTGTTCCTGTCGCCCGGGCGTCCGTCGCTCAAGCCGACGCAGGGACCGGAGGGGCTGTCCTTCGACCTGTCCACGGCGGCGGCCACCGGCGCGCACGCGGCCCACCTCACGGTGCAGGCCGGGCAGGAGACGCTGGAGCGCGACTTCGCGTTCTGAGTGAAGCGCGGAGCGGCGGAAGGTGGGAACCTTCCGCCTTCGCTCTGCCTCACTGGAGCTGGGAGGAGGGCACGTTCCGGCCGGACGAGTCGTACGGTTGGGCCGAGCGCACCGGCAGCCTGGGCATGGGGAGGGGGCCTCGCGAGGCTCCGGCCCGCACGCCACCGGACAGGAACGCCGCCACGAGCTGCGTGAGCGGCGGCCGGGTGGCGAGCGCCACGCCGCATACCTCCAGCCACTGCCGTTCGAAGCGCCCCGTGGTCTGCCGGTACGCGTTGCATCCCTGCTGCGTGGGAGCAGCCAGGTCCCGTTCGAAGCGCTGGTCGTCGACGCCCCAGCGGATGCGGAGCGAGTCCGACGCGAGCCGGATGAACAGCGGTTCTCCGCCCCAGGTGCCCTCGATGAGGGTGGCGGAGCCGCCAGCGCGCACCTTCACCGAAAGGTCCCGCCGCTCGTAGGTGCCGTTCACCTCGATGCCGTGCTCGAAGAGCTCGTCGCCGAATTCGCCCTTCCATGAGGGGCCCTTGCCGAGCATGAGCGGCGTCGCCGTCTGCACGCGCTGCGTGTCGAACCAGGCGGTGCCGACCCTGCCCAGGGGCGTGTTCGCCTTGGGCCGGGGGCCATCTTCCAGGCCCTGGGGGCCGGAGGGCAGGGGCTGCGGGGTGGCGAGCAGGTCCGTGGTCTTCACCGACGCGTCCACTGTCTCGAAGCGCACGCCGCCGAGCCACGCCTGGCCGGTGCCGCTCATGATGAGGCCCGCCATGATGGAGGTGGCCTCCTTGGGCACGTCCAGCACCACGTCGTAGCGCTTGCAGCCGTGGGTGCCCACCAGGGCGCGCGACTGCATGTTGTCGAAGGCGAGCGGCTGCTTGGGGTCCGCGCCCTCCACGCGCATCCACAGCCCCGCCCAGCCCTTCACGTCCTGGTGGCGCACGGCCGCGGAGAAGCGCAGGCGCTTGCCCCGGAAGTCCTGCGCGCTGAAGGCCTGCATGAAGGTGCCGAAGCTGTCCGTGGCCTGCGTGCGCGAGCGCAGGAAGGCGCTGCGCGTGCCCTCGCACGGGGAGGACTCATCCACGCCCGCTTCGTAGTGCTGGGGCGCGCTCTCCGTGACGTACCAGCCCTGCGGCAGCTTCGTCCGCGTGGCATCCGGCGCGGCGGGCATGCCGCCGGATGTGGCCGGGGCCGTCGCGCTTGATTGCGGCGTGGACGCGGCGGGGGCGGTCGTGACGGAAGCCACCTCCGCGCCGGGCCTGGGCGCTGGAGCACTGGTGGGCGGGGGCGGGCTCGCCTTCGGCGCCGAGGTATCGGGCCTGGCTGTCGCGGCTGTCTTCGCGCCCGAGGACGTCGGGCTCGCCTTCGGCGACGTCGCCTCGGACGCGGCCGTCGCGGTGGACGTGAGCGCCGTCGTCGCGACGGCGGGCGGAGTCTGGGCCGCCGCGAAGGGCGTCCAGAGCGCGAGCAGCAGGCCGGGGAGGCGGGTTCGGAGCGTCATCACGGAAATCCTCACAGCGCGGCCGGGCGCGAACTCAGCGCCACCTGCGTCAGCCCGCTGGACGCGTCGTAGCGGGGGACCTCGCCCTGTCCACCGGGGTGATACACGAGCAGCCCGCGTGCGCTCGCGGACTTGAGGCAGTGCTCCTGCGTGGCCAGGTCCGGGCACGCGACCACGATGTCCCGGGGCGCCTCGTCATCCTCAACCCGCACGTCCTGCACCGCGACGACCGGTGCCTCCACGGGCGTCACGGACGGAGAGACGGTTTCCCCTCCGGACCGCAGCATCAGGAACACGGAGGCCGCCACCGCGACCAGCGCCGCGGCGACGGCGGCCGGACGGTGCCAGCGAGCGGGGCGCACCACGACAGCGTCGGGCGGCGTGGCGGCGGCGACTTCGTACAGCTGCTCCTCCAGCAGGGCCTCCTCCTGGAGCAGCCGCGCGCACGGCTCGCACGTGAGCGTGTGGGCCTCCAGCTCCGCCTCGGCTTCGGGCGGCAGCGCGCCCAGCAGGTACTGCTCCGTGCGGTCGCGGGTGAGGTGGGGCGTGGGCCTGATCATGGTTGTTCCTCTTCGAGCGCGGTGCGCAGCTTCTTGCGGACCTCGCACAAAATCTGTCGCACGCGCTGGACGGACAGCCCGACGCGGGAGGCGACTTCTGCATGGGGAAGTCCCTGGCCGTCACAGGCCAGGAGGAAGACGTTGCGCGCGCCCGGTGACACCTGCTCCAGCGCGCCCCGGGCCCGGGCGAGCTGCTCCTCCGACAGCAGGCGCTTCTCCGCGGACTGCGCGGGGTCCACCGGCTGCTGCCGCTCCGGGAGGTCCTCCAGCGTTCCGTCCACCGACTCGCGCCGCATGCGCCGGGCGTCATCCGACGCGAGGAACGCCGCCTGGGTGAGCGCGAGCGCCGGCAGCCGCAGCTCCGTGAGCAGGCCTCGCTGCTGCTGCTGGATGAGGCGCGCCCACGTCTCCTGCGCCAGCTCCTGGGCCCGGTCCACCCGGATGCCCCGCGCGAGCAGCGACACCACCACCCGGCGCTGGTGCCGCGCGATGAGCGCGTCCCACGCGGCACGCTCCCCCGTGAGCGCGCGCCGGGACAGGGCCTCCTCGTCCGGCGCCGCCGGTCGCGCGGCCCTCTCTGTGTCCTGCCGCGACTGGAGGGTCGTCATCCCCAAGCCCTGTACGGCTGCATCCATGCCGTCTTCCCGTTGCGAGCCGCGCTCGTCCCCCGGAGGCCGTTCCTGCCCCGGGCTCCCAGGGAAACGCGCCTCCTGGCCGGACATATCGACGGGAATGGGCAAGGGGGGCCCGGGGTGGGGGAATGTCAGTTGGTGGCGGGGCTCTCGCCGGAGGCCCACGGCTGGGAGGAGACGCGCACGACGCCCTGGCATCGGGCGCACACGCGGCCCTCGGCATCGAGGATTTTCGCGGAGGCGAAGAGGGTGGACGTCCCTCCGTTGTCGATGACGGCCTCTACGTGGAAGCGGTTTCCGGTGACCGGGCGCTCGAAGCTCATGGACAGCTGGACGGTGGCGCAGCGGCGGGTGGTGTCCCGGAGTGCCGGAGTGCAGCCGATGGCGATGTCGAAGAGGGCCGCCAGCACACCGCCATTGACGGCGGAGCTGCCCAGGCCGCCCCGGTGGTGCGGCTGCACCTCTGGAAGCTCCACCACCACCTTGCGCCCTTCGGGAAAGGACATCCGGGCGCCGAAGTGGCGCAGGGTGAGGCTCTGGGTGAACAACTCCGCGTAGCGGTCGAGCTGGGCCTGGGTCGGGGGGGACGAAGGGGTGTCGGACATGGCAGGTGGGCCTTCTTATAACCCACGCTCCTGCCCGTCCCGAGAGCGGACGGCCCGGCGGGCGACAGGGCTTACCGGAAGACCCGGCACCGGCGCGCGAAAGACGTTAGAAGACGGGGTTCTTCCCCCTGGTGGAACTCTCCGTGAACGCCCACGAAACCGCCCTCCTCGAAGACCTCAACCCGCCCCAGGCGGAAGCCGTGCTCCACGGCGACGGCCCCCTGCTCGTGCTGTCGGGCGCCGGCAGCGGCAAGACGCGCGTCATCACCCGCCGTGTGGCCCACCTGGTGAAGGTCCACCGCGTCTTCCCGTGGCGCATCCTGGCCGTCACCTTCACCAACAAGGCCGCGCGCGAGATGCGCGATCGCCTCACCCAGCTCCTGGGCGCGCAGGCCAACGACCTGGTGGTGAGCACGTTCCACTCTTCCGCGGCCATGATTTTGCGCCGCGAAGCGGAGGCCGCGGGCCTCACGCGGTCCTTCGTCATCTACGACGACGGCGACCAGCTCAGCCTGGTGAAGCGCGCCATGCGCGACGCGGGCGTGGAGCCGGTGATGCAGCCGCGCGAAATCCTCCACCGCATCGACCAGGAGAAGAACGCCGCGCGGCTGCCGGAGGACATGCGCGTGGAGCAGGAGGACGTGCGCGGGCAGATCGTCAAGCGCGTGTACGCGGGCTACCAGAAGCTGCTGCGCGCGGCGAACGCGGTGGACTTCGGCGACCTGCTGCTGCTGCTCGTGAAGCTCTTCCGCGACCGGCCGGACGTGCTGGAGCGCTACCGCACGCGCTTCACGCACGTGCTGGTGGACGAGTTCCAGGACACCAACCCCGTGCAGTACGCGTTCCTGCGGCAGCTGGCCCCGCCGCCGTCCGCGAACCTGGTGGTGGTGGGCGACGACGACCAGTCCATCTACCGCTGGCGCGGCGCGGACGTGGACAACATCCTCCAGTTCCCCATGCAGTACCCGGGCGCGAAGGTGGTGAAGCTGGAGCAGAACTACCGCTCCGACCAGAACATCCTCACCGCCGCGCACGAGGTCATCTCCAAGAACCCGCGCCGCATGCAGAAGAAGCTCTGGAGCGAGCGGCCCAAGGGGGAGAACCTGGAGTTGCTGCTGCACCGCGACGAGCGCGCGGAGGCGCAGGAGGTGGCCCGGCGCATCCTGGCCGTCCAGCGCGAGGGCTTCATCAAGTTCTCCAGCATGGCGGTGTTCTACCGGACCAACGCGCAGAGCCGCGTGCTGGAAGAGGCGCTGCGGCTGGGGCGCGTGCCGTACCAGCTGGTGAGCGGGCGCAGCTTCTACGACCGCGCGGAGGTGCGTGACGCCTCCGCGTACCTGCGGCTGATGGTGAACCCGCGCTCGGACGCGGACCTGTTGCGCGTGCTCAACGTGCCGGCGCGCGGCATCGGTGACACCACCGAGGAGCGGCTGACCGACTTCGCGAACGAGCAGGGCTTGAGCCTCTACGAGGCCCTGGGCGAGCGCCACCGCATCCCTTCCCTCAACGCCACCGCGCAGAAGCGGCTGGGCGGCTTCCACCAGCTGCTCCAGTCGCTGCACGCCTTCTCCCTCACGGCGAAGGACGCGGCGGGCGCGGTGGACCAGATGCTGAAGGAGTCGAAGCTGGTGGAGACGCTGGTCGCGGAAGGCAGCGACGAGGCGCTCACCCGGGCGGAGAACCTGAAGGAACTCCTGGGCGCGGCGCAGGAGTTCGACCTGAAGCGCGCGTCCGAGATGGTGGCTTCCGCCGCCGCGCTCGAAGCTCGCGAGGAGGAGGCTCCGGAGGGCGTGGACTCCGCGCCGCTCACCGCGGACATCCCGCCCCTGCAATCCTTCCTGGAGCAGATCAGCCTGGTGGGTGAGGCGGACGCGGAGGTGAGCGAGGGCCGCGTGGCGCTGATGACGCTGCACGCGGCCAAGGGCCTGGAGTTCGACGCCGTGTTCCTCACCGGCATGGAGGAGGGCGTCTTCCCGCACTCGCGCGCGCTCAAGAGCGACGACCCGGACGGCGGCGAGGAGATGGCCGAGGAGCGACGGCTTTGCTACGTGGGCTTCACCCGCGCGCGCAAGCGGCTCTTCGTGAGCCTGGCGCAGTGCCGCTCCCTCTTTGGTGAGCTCAAGTACAACCCGCCCAGCCGCTTCCTCGCGGACGTGCCCCAGGCGTTGTTCGGCTTCAAGGAGAACGACCTGCCGCCCCCGCCGCGCGCCGCCGCCATGCCGCAGCGCCGCCGCAACTGGGACGACGACGAGACGGGCCCGCGCGTGGACCGCAGCTATTCGCAGGCGTCGTCCGACATGGACGGCGTGGGCGGCGACGTGCGCGGCATGCGCGTGCGTCACGAACAGTTCGGCTCCGGCCGAATCGTCGCCGCGGAAGGGTCCGGCCCCAACGCCAAGGTCACCGTGGAGTTCGGCGGCACCGTGGGCCTCAAGCGCGTCATCGCGCGCTTCCTCATCCCCGGCTGAGCGCCGGGCGGATCCGGTGTCCACAGCGGTTTCCAGTATTCATGTGACACCGGGCCCGGTCGGCCGGTGTACGGATTGACTTCCTGACGCTTCCCCAGTGGGATGACCTCCAACGAACGGAGGCGCTTCCCCCCATGGCGCTACGTCAACGACGGTGGACTTCCGCGCTGCTCGCGGGCTCCTTGAGTTTCCTGACTGCCTGCGAAGGCCAGATTTCTGACGCGGCGAATCCGCGCAATCCTGGCCCTGGCGGGACGAACAAGCCTCCCCCTGCTGGCGTGGAGCAGGCGGCGCGCTCCGTGCGCGTCGCTCGGCTGACGCATGCGCAGTGGGTGAGCAGCGTGAAGGACCTGCTCAAGCTGGACGCGGCGCCCACGGCGCTGGCGCAGTCGTTCCGCGCGGACCCGTCCCAGAGCGGCTTCCTCTTCGACAACGACGCCCGCGCGCTGTCGGTGGACGAGGCGCTGTGGGGCGCCTACCAGCGCGCGGCGGCGGACCTGGCCGGGCAGGTGGCCACGGACGCGACGAAGCTGGGCAAGCTGCTGCCGGCGGGGAGCACCACGGACGAGGCTCGCGCGAAGGCGTTCGTGGAGTCCTTCGGCCTGCGCGCCCTGCGCCGCCCGCTGACCGCGGACGAGGTGGAGACGTACCTGAAGCTGTACCGCCAGGGCCCTCAGGCGTACCCGACGATGGCCGCGTTCCAGGGCGGCCTGCGGCTGGTGCTGGAGGGCTTCCTCCAGTCGCCCCTGTTCCTCTACCGCGTGGAGCGCAGCACGCAGGCGGCGGACGGCAAGGTGCCGCTGGACGCGTTCGAGGTGGCGTCCCGCTTGAGCTACGCGCTCTGGAACTCCATGCCGGACGACGCGCTGTTCGTCGCCGCTCGCGAGGGCATGCTGGCGAAGCGCGAGGGCGTGGCCTCCGAGGCGCGCCGGATGATCGCGGACGCCCGGGCGCGCGGCGTGGTGGACGCCTACCACCAGGCCGTCTTCGACGTGCCCCGCTACGCGAGCATCCGGCCCAACGCGACGCGCTTCCCCAACGTCACCACGAAGCTGGCGGAGTCCGCGGCGAAGGAGAACACGCTCTTCGTCGAGGACGTCGTCTTCGGGCGCAAGGGGCGCTTCGCGGACCTGCTCACGTCGCGCGACACCTTCGTCAACGCCGAGCTGGCGCGCATCTACGGCCTCACCGGGACATTCACCGCGGACTTCGTGCCAGTGACGCTGGACGGGGCGCAGCGCCGGGGCGTGCTCACGCAGGTGGGCTTCCTCGCGTCGCATGCGACGTCCATCGACCCGGACCCCATCCACCGCGGCGTGTTCCTGTCGGAGCACCTGCTGTGCCAGAAGATTGGCGCGCCGCCGGCCAACATCCCCGCGCTGCCCGCGCCCAACGGCCGCACCAACCGCGAGGTGGTGACGTCGCACACGGAGGCGCCCGGCACGGTGTGCGCGTCCTGCCACGCGACGCTGATCAACCCGCTGGGCTTCCCCTTCGAGAACTTCGACGCCGTGGGCGGCTACCGCACGACGGACAACGGGCTCCCGGTGGACGCCTCGTCGACGCCGGGCATCGGCGGACAGAAGGTGTCGGTGAAGGACGCGCTGGACCTGGCGGACGCGCTCGCGACCACGCAGGCGGTGCATGAGTGCTACGCGCGCCACTGGGTGGAGTTCCTGAGCGGACGCCCCGCGGTGGCGGAGGACGACGCGCTGGTGGCGCGGCTGGGCAAGCTGTCGCAGTCCGGTCAGCTGCCCATCGTGGACCTGGTCGTCGAGGTCGTGACGGGCGTGGGCTTCGTGACTCGCCACCCGGAGGAGCTGCCGTGAAACTGAGCCGACGACGCGTGTTGCAGGGCCTGGGTGGCGTCATGCTGGGGCTGCCGGTGCTGGAGGGGCTGTTGCCCCGGAAGGTCCAGGCGGCGGAGGCGGACGCGCTGCCCTTCGCCATCTTCCTGCGCCAGGCGGATGGCGTGGCCGCCGCGCAGAGCACCTCCGAGCTGGGCAACGAGCCGGAGCGCTTCTGGCCGGAGCCGCTGGGCAACCTCTCCACCACGACGCTCGCGGGCAAGTCGCTGGTGGAGCTGGCGGACCACCGCGCGCGCCTGCTGGTGGTGCGCAACGTCAACATGAAGGACTACAACTACGGGGATGGCCACGCCCGCGGGGCGCTGCAGTGCCTCACCGCGCGAGGCCCCGCCGTGGAGGGCGTGGGCGGCGACTCCGAGGCGTCCGGCGAGTCGCTGGACCACCGCATCGGCCGTGAGCTGAACCCGCAGAAGCGCGACTCGCTCTACCTCTACGCGGGGCAGGCCGGCGGGTGGCTGGGTGGCCCCTGCATCTCCCACCGGGGCAGCGCTTCACGCCGGGCCGCGCTGCATGACCCGTGGGTGGCCTACCAGACCATGGTGGGTGGCCCCGGAGGCCTCTCGCCGGAGGCGCGCGAGCAGCTGCTGGTGCGCCAGAAGAGCCTCAACGACCTGGTGTCGGGCCAGCTGAAGGCGCTCCAGTCGCGGCCGGAGTTGAGCAGCACGGACAAGCAGCGCCTGGACCTGCACCTGTCCAACGTGCGCGACCTGGAGGTGGCGCTCAGCTGCCGTGCCCGCGCGGACGAGGAGCTGCGGCTCCAGCAGCAGGCGCCCGGCTACAACAGCACGGACGGCGACGAGGTGCTGGCCACGGTGCGGCTGCACATGGACATCGCGGTGCTGGCGGTGGCGTGCGGCACCACGCGCTCGGTGGCCATCCAGGTGGGCAACGGCAATGACAGCGCCACGCGCTACCGCGACCCCACGACGGGGCAGCTGATGGAGAACTTCCACTACATCTCCCATCGCCGCGCTTCGCACGACGCGTCGGGCGGCATCATCGCCGGGTCGGACGTGCTGCACTCGCGCGTGGACGCGCAGTTCGCGCAGACCTTCAACTACCTGTTGGATCAGCTGGCGGCGTACTCCCTGCCGAACGGCAAGAAGCTGGTCGACCAGGGCGTGTCCGTCTGGTTCAACGACCTGGGCAACGGGCCGGCGCACTCGGCGCGCCACATCCCGTTCATCCTGGCGGGCAGCTGCAACGGCTACCTCAAGCAGGGCGTGGCGGTGACGGCGGCGGGCGGCAACAGCAGCCCCAACCTCAACAAGATGCTCAACACCCTGGGCGCCGCGGTGGGCCTGAAGAACGCGGCCGGCGGGCCGCTGGACGACTTCGGCGACTCCACGCTGCCCAAGGGTCTGCTGACGGAGCTGCTGGCCTGAGCGGCCGTTGACCCGATTCGCCTCCGCCTTTCCTCCTTTGTTTTCGAACAGAGGAGGAAGGGATGTCCCCAGCAATCCGCAAGGCCTTCACCGCATCGCTCGCTTTCGTCTCCCTGCTGTCCGCCGGTCCGGCGGCGGCGCACGGCTCCATGGAAGTCCCGCTGAGCCGCGTCTATGGATGTTTCAAGGAAGGGCCGGAGAGTCCCAAGTCCGCCGCGTGCAAGGCCGCGGTGCAGACCGGTGGGACGCAGGCGCTCTATGACTGGAACGGCGTCCGGCAGGGCGCCGCCAACGGGCGTCACCGCGAAATCATCCCCGACGGCAAGCTGTGCAGCGCAGCCAATGAGAGTCACAAGGGCCTGGACCTGGCGCGCGCGGACTGGCCGTCCACGCTCATCACCCCGGACAGCAGCGGCCGCTTCGAGTTCGTCTTCCACGCCACCGCGGTGCACGCCACGGGCTACTTCCAGCTCTTCGTGACGAAGGAGGGCTACAACCCGGCGCTGCCCCTGAAGTGGTCGGACCTGGAGTCGACGCCGTTCTGCAACGTCACCAACGTGTCCGCGGTGAACAACCGCTACCGGCTCAACTGCCCGTTCCCTGCGACCCGGACGGGCTCGCACGTCATCTATGCCATCTGGCAGCGCGCGGACAGCCCGGAGGCCTTCTACGCCTGCACGGACGTGAAGTTCAGCAACACGCCGCCCCCGCCGGTGTCGTGGAAGGAGTTGGGCCAGGTGCAGGCGCGCGAGGACCTGCCCAAGTCGAGCAAGGTGACGTTCCGTCTCTTCGACAGCGCGGGCCGCGACGCCGAGTCGTATCCGCTGACGCTCGACGCGGCCACGCCCGCGGCCACGTGGATGTACCGGCTGGCGCAGCAGGTGAACGCGGGCTCCAGTCGCGTGCAGGTGGGCGTGCTCCAGACGACGGGCAGCGTGACGCCGGTGCAGGACGCGCTGGGCAACCGCGTGTACGCGAAGGAGACGGGCTACTCGTTCCAGGTGGACATCGAGAAGCCCTCCACCGGCGGATCCGCGCAGTACAAGTACCCGGCGGGCATCGACAGCTACACGGCGGGCACGTTGGTGGAGGGCACGGACGGGCTCATCTACCGCTGCAAGCCGTTCCCGTACTCCGGCTGGTGCAAGGGCGCGGCGTCGCACTACGCGCCGGGCACGGGCATGGCCTGGCAGGACGCGTGGGAGCGCGCCAACTAGGTCAGCCGGAGTCACTCAGGATCATCCGTGAATTCGATGTAACCCCGTGTGTTTCCCGTGGCCGTTCCATGGCATCAGGGTCCCCCCCCCATTTCCTTAGGATGTGGACGCTGTATACTGGCGGACAATTACGCTGAACGTGGAACCCACGGGGGGTAAAGGTCTGAGTCAGTCCCGCCCCTCCGCCATGAGCGTGATCCTTCCGGCGGCAGCACGCCCCCACGGGTGCTGCCGGCGGGAGTTCCCCTGCATGCTGTGGAGTCAATTCCATGCCCAAGCCGTGGCCCCAGTGGCCTCTGCTCCTCGCCGGCCTCGTTTCGGCGAGTTCATCCCTCGCGGCTGAGAAACTCACCCCTGTTGCCCCCTCCACGCTGATGCAGCTCCAGCTCAGGGAGCCGGCCCGTGTGGCGCAATCCCTGGCAAGCCTCAAGGCACAGAGCCTCCAGCTTGGCCTGAGCTCGCGGGACGACTTCCAGCTGTCCAGCTCCAGCACGGACGCCTTTGGCCAGACGCACGCGCGCTTCGAGCAGACGTATCAGGGCGTCCCCGTGTGGGGCGCCGTGGCCATCACCCACCAGGGACTGTCCGCGGGGGACATCCGCATCACCACCGAAGGCCTGCGCAAGGGCATCCGCCTGGGCGTGACGCCCGCGCTGGACGCGAAGTCCGCGGCGGCGAAGGCCACCCAGGAGCTGGCGCCCAAGGGCGAGCTCGCCGTCACGCCGAAGAGCGAGCTCATCGTCTACCCCCAGACGCGGCTCGTGAACCGCTACCCCGGCAAGCCGGTCGCGGAGCAGAACGCTGCGGACTTCGACACGCAGGTCGTCGCCTACCGGCTCGCGTACCACGTGCACACCGAGCTGGAGAACGCGAAGGACGGCGTCAAGCACACGGACTTCATCGTCGACGCGCAGACGGGCGACGTGCTGAAGCAGTGGAACTCGCTCCAGACGGCCGCCACCAAGGGCCTCGGCCACTCGCAATACAGCGGTGACGTCCCGCTGGACGTCTTCCAGAACGCCCAGGGCCTCTTCGAGCTGCGCGACGTCACGCGCGCCGGCGGCGAGGGCATCCGGACCTACGACGTCAACCACGCCGCCGTGCAGAACGGCGTCGTTCCCACGCTGACCCTCTACACGGACGCCGACAACGTCTGGGGCGACGGGCAGAACTACATCGTCGGTGCCAACAACACCCTGAGCACCAACGGCCAGACGGCCGCCGTCGACGCGCACTTCGGCCTGCTGGCGACCTGGGACTTCTACAAGAAGATCCTCGGCCGCGACGGCATCGACGGCGTCGGCTCGCCCACCTACAACCGGGTGCACGCCAGCAACCTCTACAACAACGCCTTCTGGAGCGACGGCTGCTTCTGCATGAGCTACGGCGACGGCTCGTTCCCGGCCGCCGGCGGCTTCAAGTCCCTGGGCGTGCTCGACGTGACGGGCCACGAGATGTCCCACGGCGTCACCTCGCACACGGCCGGCCTCATCTACGACGGCGAGTCCGGCGGCCTCAACGAGTCCAGCTCCGACATCTTCGGCGCCCTGACGGAGTTCTGGGTGGCCAACGGCCGCGGCAGCTCCATTGGTGACACCGGCGGCAACTGGCTCATGGGCGAGCAGCTCAGCGCGTTCCCGCTGCGCATCATGTTCCGCCCGTCGCTGGACGGCGCGAGCGTGGACGCCTGGTTCCCGGGCCTTGGCAACATCGACGTGCACTACAGCAGCGGCCCGATGAACCGCGCCTTCTACTTCCTGTCCCAGGGCGTGCAGCCGCTGGCGATCAGCACCGACTTCTCCAGCACCTACCTGCCCGCGGGCATGAGGGGCATCGGCAACGACAAGGCGGCGGCCATCTGGTACCGCGCGCTCACCGTCTACCTGTTCCCGTCGTCCAACTACCTGTCGGCCCGCACCAGCAGCCTCCAGGCCGCGGCGGACCTCTTCGGCTCCCAGTCCAACGAGTACCGCGCGGTGCAGAACGCCTTCGCGGCCATCAACGTAGGCTACACCGCCGGTACGTACGACGACCGCACGGCCCCCACCGTCACCGCGAGCGTCTCTGGCAGCGCGCCTGACCTCCAGCTGAAGGCGCAGGCCGACGACAACGTCGGCGTGGCCCGCGTGGAGTTCTACGTCGACGGCGCCCTGGCGGGGAACGTCTCCGCCCAGCCGTTCCAGCTCCTGCTGGACGCCACCTCGCTGACCAACGGCGCCCACGCGCTGGTGGCGGTCGCGTTCGACGCGGCCGGCAACTCCACTGCGTCCGCTCCGGCGAGCTTCACCGTCTCCAACAGCTTCGAACAGCTCCTGATCAACCCGGGCTTCGAACAGGACACCCTGGGCTGGACGGATGAGCCGTCGAACATCAACTTCCCGGTCGCCTCCGGCCCGCGCAACGGCCAGGGCTTCGCGTGGCTCAACGGCTATGGCACGACGCACGTCGACCGGCTGTGGCAGGACGTCACCATTCCCGCCGGCGTCACCAAGGCCGCGCTGACCTTCTTCCTCAACATCAGCACCGCTGAGACGACGACCACCGCCGTGCGCGACACGCTGACGCTGCAGGTGCGCGACACCTCCGGCACGGTGCTGGGGACGGTGGCGACGTGGTCCAACCTGGACG
Source organism: Corallococcus exiguus (assembly GCF_009909105.1). Lineage (NCBI taxonomy): Bacteria > Pseudomonadati > Myxococcota > Myxococcia > Myxococcales > Myxococcaceae > Corallococcus > Corallococcus exiguus. The sequence goes on along the minus strand of NZ_JAAAPK010000011.1, from coordinate 207,907 downwards.
CGACGCTGGGCTATGCGCAGCAGAGCGTGGACCTGACGGCCTACGCGGGCCAGACGGTGCGCATCTTCTTCGAGGGCAGTGAGAACGCCTCGCTCGCCACCAACTTCCAGATGGATGACTTCTCGCTGCGCGTCATCCGCGGGGCGGATGCCGAGGCGCCCCGTGCGAAGGCCAGCGTGGTCTTCTCCGGCACGCGCGTGGGCTACTTCGCGGACGTGTCCGACAACGGCTTCGTCAACGCGGTGGAGTTCCTCGTCGACGGCGCGTCCCTGGGCAACTCGGTCAAGTCGTTCACCCGGGCTGTCAACCTCTCCACGCTGACGGCCGGTCCGCACACGCTCGTCGCCCGGGCCACGGACGCGGACGGCAACGTGGGGGACTCTCCCGCGGTGACGTTCTACGTGGACACCACCTCCACCCAGCGCGTGCTCAATCCCAGCTTCGAAACCGCCGCGAGCTGGACGAGCGCGACGACGCAGTCGGGCTCGACAGGCATCCTCAGCAACGCGTCCTTCGCGCACACGGGCAGCCGCCTGTACATCTTCTATACCAACGCGGGTCTGGCGCGGCACTCCGTCCGTCAGTCCGTGGCCATCCCGGCGACCGCGACCTCGGCCATCTTCAGCTTCTGGCTGCGCATGTACAACGGCGCGTTCTCCGACGGCTTGCCCCACCACACCATCAGCGCGAAGGTGCGGGATTCCGCCGGCACCGAGCTGGCGACGCTGAAGACGCTCTCCAACGTGGATGACACCGGCGGGGAGTACCGCCAGCACCGCTTCGACCTGACCGCGTACAAGGGCCAGACGGTGCAGTTGTTCTTCGACGCGGACCAGACGGCGGCCCCGCAGATCCCGGGCGGCGTCACCCAGTACTTCCTGGACGACGTCAACCTGGTCACCTCGACCCAGGCGGATATCCAGGCCCCCACGCTCGCCGTGGCGGTCGAAGGCAGCTACGGGACGGTGCAGCTCACGGCCTCCGTGAGCGACGACGTCTGGACGTCCAGCCTCGCGTTCCAGGTGGATGACGCCCCGGTGAGCTCCTTCACGGACGTCCAGGGCATCTACGCGACCGCGTTCGACACGAAGACCCTGTCCAACGGCCCGCACACGTTCAAGGCGACGGCCACGGACAAGGCGGGCAACACGACGGAGCGCACGGTGACCTTCGAGGTCCGCAACTCCACCGTCCAGGACCAGGGCGCGCCGCACATCACCGCCAGCGTGGAGGGCCTGTTCGAGACCTACACGATGCGCGCCGAGGCCACCGACGACACGGGCGTGGCGTACGTGGAGTTCTACGTGGACGGCGCCCTGAAGGGCCGGACCTCGTACGAGCCGTACACGCTGCCGCTGTTCCCGATTCCGCTGGCGCCGGGGGAGCACATCCTCGAGGCGGTGGCGTACGACGCCTACGGCAACTGGTCCAAGGCGAGCACCCCCTTCACGCTCCTGCCCGTCACGGTGGAGTTCGTGGTGGCGCAGTTCGTGGTGCCGGTGGGTAACTCCGTCGCGCTGCAGGCGAACGTGGCGAACGCGGTGAACACGGCGGTGAGTTGGTCCGTGGCGGAGGGCCGCGTCTGCGGCACCGTCGGCACGGACGGCGTCTACGCCGCGCCGGTGGCCCGTGGCCTGTGCCACGTGTCCGCGGCGAGCGTCGTGGTACCGACGGCGAAGGCCGTGGCGGCCATCCAGGTCTACACGGGCGACATCAATGGCGACAACGTCGTGGACGGAGAGGACATGGGCCTGCTCGCGCAGGACTACGGCACCAACGGCTCCGAGGAGACCAACCTCGACGGCGCCGGCTCTGTGAACGACAACGACATCACCCTCTTCGTCAGCCAGTTCGGACGGTAATCCCCCATGAAAACGTGGATGAAGCTCATTGTTCCGCTCCTGATTGGGGCGCTGGCGGCCTGCTCCGACCCCGACACGGGGCCGGTGACGGTGACTCCGAAGAACGTCACGGTGAAGGCCGGTGAGAAGGCGACCTTCAGCGCGGCGGTGAAGGACGCGAAGGAACCGCGCGTGCTCTGGTCGGTGGAGGGAGGCGACTCCCACGGCACCATCAGCAGCTCGGGCATCTACACCGCGCCGGCCGAGGCCGGCACGTACACCGTGGTGGCCACCAACGCGGTGGACACCTCGAAGAAGGACTCGGCCACCGTCAAGGTGGAGGCAGTTCCGACTCCGACGGTCATCGTGAAGGTGACGCCGGAGGTGGCGACCATCGGTCAGGGGACCGTCGCGGACCTGACGGCGGAAGTCTCCGGTTCCTCCATCACGGCCGTGCAGTGGTCCGTGGAGGGTGGCGACGCGAACGGCACCGTCAGCAGCACGGGCCGGTACACGGCGCCGAACACGCCGGGCACGTTCACCGTGACGGCCACCAGCGTGGCGGACCCGACGAAGAAGGGCTCCGCCTCCATCACGGTGGAGCCGGTCGTCGTCGGGGAGGTGAAGGTGACGGTGAGCCCCTCGTCGGGCACCACCACCTGGGATGGCACGGTCCAGCTGACGGCCGAGGTCACCGGCACCAACAACCTGGCGGTGCAGTGGTCCGTGGAGGGTGGCGACGCGAACGGCTACGTCAGCACCACGGGCGTGTACCGCGCGCCGAAGAAGACGGGCACGTTCACCGTGACGGCCACCAGCGTGGCGGACCCGGCGAAGAAGGCCACGGCCACCATCCGGGTGGACCCCGTCGTCATCGAGACGGTGGTGGTGACGGTCTCTCCGAAGACGGGCACGGTGGTGCAGGATGCCGCCTTCTCCCTGTCCGCCCAGGTCACCGGCACCAACAACGTCGCGGTGCAGTGGTCCGTGGTGGGCGGTGACGCCAACGGCACCGTCAGCAGCACGGGCGTGTACCGCGCGCCGAAGAAGGCGGGCACGTTCACCGTGACGGCCACCAGCGTGGCGGATCCGACGAAGTCCGACTCGGCCACCCTCACCGTGGACGCCATCGTCGTCCCGACGGTGGCGGTGAGTGTCACTCCGAAGACGGGCTCGGTGGCGCAGGATGCCACCATCTCCCTGTCCGCCCAGGTCACCGGCACCAGCAACGCCGCGGTGCAGTGGTCCGTGGTGGGCGGTGACGACAACGGCTACGTCAGCGGCACGGGCGTGTACCGCGCGCCGAAGAAGGCGGGCACGTTCACCGTGACGGCCACCAGCGTGGCGGATCCGACGAAGTCCGACTCGGCCACCCTCACCGTGGGCGACATCGTCGTTCCGACGGTGGCGGTGACGGTCTCTCCGAAGACGGCCACCGTGGACCAGGGGACCTCCGTCAACCTCACGGCCGAAGTCACGGGCACCTCCGTCGTCGCGGTGACCTGGGCCGTGGAGGGCGGTTCGGCCAACGGCACCGTCACCAGCGCGGGCGTGTACACCGCGCCGAACAAGCCGGGCACGTTCACCGTGACGGCCACCAGCGTGGCGGATGCGTCGAAGAAGGACTCCGCCTCCATCACCGTGCCCGTCGCCGGCACGGTGAAGTACGTGGACCCCACGGGTACGGGCTGGCGCCTGGTTCGCAACGCCACCCTGTCCTCGGGCAACACGCTGGTGCTGGACCTGGTGGGCCCCACGGGCCAGTCCGGCCGCGGCGCGGACCTGAAGCTGGGGCTGGATGCGGCCACCGCGGACTGGTCCACCGTGGACGGCACCGAGTACGTGGCCAACGCTGGCTACGACCTTGGCACCGCGCCCCAGCTGCTCAAGTCGGCCGTGAAGGGCGGCATGCTGAGCGTGGGCGTGTACCAGAAGGGCGCTGCGGCGCATGCGTACAACGGCGCGCTGCTGTCCGTGGCGCTGACCGTGAAGGCTACCGCCGAGACGCCGGCCGGCACCGTGGTGCCGCTGACCGTCCTCAAGGCGCACGCGCTGCCGGCTTCCGGCTCGCTGCAGACCATCAACGTGGCGGTGGGCACCATCACCACTGCTCAGTAGTCCGGAGCCCGAAGCAGTGAGAGCGGCGGCCTTCCCCAGGGAAGGCCGCCGTTTTCATTGGGGGCCGCTTGGCTTCACGGAGGGGTGGCCTCCACGGTGAACGTCACCTCACCTCGGGCGGGAATCTGTACCTTCCGGGGCGTGAAGCGTGGCCCTTCGTCCGGGTCTGCCGCGCGGGCATCAAGCAGGTACTCGCCGGGTTCGATGCCTCGGAGGATGAGGGTGCCCTTCGGGGCGGGGGCCTGGTAGCGGGTCATGGGAGATCTCCCCATCTCCTTCAGTGAGACGAGCGCGGGCAGCGGCGTGCCGTTCGTGTCCTGGGCCAGGAGCCGCACCGTCGCGGCGCGGTCCAGCGCCACGGTGAGCGTGTCCACGCGGGCCGTCACCTCCTGCTCGAAGGGGCGCGCGTTGCGGCTGTGGAGCGACAGGGTGAAGGGCGGGGGCGGCAGCTGCGACAGGGTGTAGACGCCGTCGCGAAGGGCGACGTTTCGGGGACGCGCCATCGCGCGAGCGACGTCGGAGTCTCCTGGCTCGGTGATGGTCGCGCGGAAGGATTCCAACTGGGACAGGGCTTCGCCCGTCTCCGCGTCGTGGACGGCGAGCCGCAGCGTCCAGCCGGGGTCGAGCGTCAGCACGCCCAGGTCCACGTCCACGCCTTCCGTCAGGTTCACGGGGCGCTTCAGCGGCATGAAGCCGGGGGCCGTCACGGTCAGCATGTCCGGGCCCGAGGCGGTGAAGGGGACGTCGAAGGCACCGTCCGGCAACCCGGTGGACTGTTCGAAGTCCTTGAGGTTCGTGCCCGTCACCTGGAACGAGGTGACGGCCTGGCCTCCAGGTTCCACGACGCGGCCCCGGATGCGTCCGTCGCGCTCCAGCACGAGTTGGAGGGGAGCCTCGCTGGAGTCCACCCAGATGCCTCCGAACTCCGGGGCGGGCTCGCCTCCCTGGGAGCGCCTGGGGCGGAAGGTGTAGCCCGGCAGCTGGGCCATCAGCGCGTAGCGAGGAGCCACGAGCCCGCGCAAGGTGAAGCGTCCGTCCGGGCCCGTGCGGAGGCCGGGAGGCCACTCGTCATCGGTGGCTAGCGAATCGGATGAATCGCTATCGAGGAAGACCGCGATGAGGATGACACCCGCGAGCGGCTGGCCCTTCCCATCCACCGCGATGCCGGAGCGCTCACGGCCTGCTTCCAGGCGCAGGGACACGTCCCGGTGTTCACGCGCCTTGAAGGTGATGGACTGGGACACCGACGCGTCCATCAGGTCTCCCCGGATGACGGCCCCCAGGAGATAGGTGCCTGGGGCAATCCCTTGCAGGTGGAAGCGGCCCTGTTCGTCCGTCAGGGCCTGACGTGGCTCTTCGTAGGGCGCGTCCTCCTGCGCCTCCGTCCCCAACGTCACGGTGGCTCCCCGCAGCGGCAGCCCTCGCGAATCGGAGACGGTGCCGGACACGGAGGCTCCCCGGTCCAGCACCACGACGACATCCCGCGAGGGGACGCGCACCGCGAGGGTTTGACGCTGGAAGGACGGATCCTCCACGGACAGCTCACCCGTCCCCGCGCGCTTCACGTCCAGGATGAAGTGCCCGGTGGCATCCGAGCGCTGGGCGCCACCCGAGTCGATGCCGTCACCGTCGCCGAAGCTGCCAGACAGCGACAGGAGGATGCCCTCGAGCGGAGCGCCCGACGTGTCGACGACGCGGCCCTCCACGCTCAGCGCGCGCCGGAGCGTGAAGTCCAGGGACGCCATGCCCTGCTGGAGCTTCTGGGCCTGCAACTCCACGTCCAGGTGATGTGCCGCGAGGATCCGGAAGGTATGCGGCCCCGGGCGCGTGGGGCCCAGTTGGTAGCGGCCCGCGGCGTCCGTCACGGTGGTTGCCTCGGCGGCGACGGGACCGCCGTCCTCGCGGTAGGTCTCCACGCGTGCGTTCGGGATGGGGTGGCCTGTGTCGTCTCGCACCATGCCCGTGACGAACACGCCGGGCTGGAGCCGCAGTTCCACGTGCTCCAGGGGTGGTGTCACGTCCAGCGTGGCGAACGCGCCCCCGGCCTCCGCGGTGAGTTGGTGGAGGACGGCGGGCGCGGTGAAGCGGAAACGCCCCGTGCCATCGGTCGTGGTGCGTTGGGTGGACGCCGTCGCGGTGTCGCCTTCGAGGTGCACCAGGATGCCCGGCACCGGCGAGCCCTCCACGGAGAGGACCTGTCCCGTCAGGGCGAGCGCACGCGCGAGCACCACGGTCGTCATCGCGGTGGGGGATTCGACTTGCGGTTGGAACCATGGGGACCGGCCCTCGGCGGTGACGAAGGCGGCGTACTCGCCCTGGGGCAGGGGGCCCACGATGAAGCGGCCCTCGGCGTCGGTGGACGCGTCGAAGAAGCGCGTGTGCCAGCGGGAGACGAGCGTTATCCGCGCGTCTGGGATGGGCGTCTTCCGGTCCGTGTCCGTGACGGTTCCCTCGAAGAGGACGCCCTGCTCCAGCGTCAGCGTCACGTCGATCGAGCCCACCGCCACGCCACCTTGCGACACCGCGCCCGTGTCGCCCAGGGCCCAGAGCGTGATGAGGCCCTCGGGCAATCCTTCCAATACGAAGCGGCCCTCCTCGTCAGTGGCCGCCTCCGCGAACACGGGGGCTTCGCCGTCGCGGGCCTCCACGGACTCCCACTGCATGCGCTCGGAGTCGAAGCTGCACGCGCCGCTCTTGAGGGCCGGAGCCCGTGCGTCGTCCTGGCCGGAAGGATTGGGACAGGACCGCTCCGATAGCGTGACCCCGGGCTCCACGCGGGACGCGGAGACGCGCACGCCCGCGGCCGGACCGTGGATGCCCAGCACGCGGCCCGTGACGCGCGCGGTGCCCGCGGGACTCGGTGCCGTGGTCACCCGTGCCGCCCGCGCCGCCGGCTTCAGGGCGGACGACGCCGTAGGCACGGGCGAGTCCTTCGCGGACGAAGGCGCCTGGGTGTTCCACAGCAGGAAGGCGAGGAGCGCGACGACGGTCAGCGCGGCTCCTCCCAGCCAAGGCTTCAGCCCCCCAGGTCTGCCATTCCCCATGCGCGGCAGGATAGCGCGTGAGTCAGCGCGCGAGGGGCATCCACACCGGCTTCACGTCGCGGGACAGCGTGCCTTCGGCGGGCACGTCCAGCTCCTCGCGGTGGATGCGATCCTTGCCTCGGTTGCCCGCGATGACGGTGTAGTGGCCGGCGGGAACGCGGCGGAACGTGACGGACGTGCCGGTCCATTCCTCACCGGGATATTGCTGGAGGCTCAGGTGTTCGAAGGCCCTGCCGCTGTCGGGCGCTGGAGCCTGGCCGGACAGCAGGAACGCGGTGTCGACGTCCTCCGGCAGCCGCAGCGTGACGGTGGCGCCGGTGCCCAGGGCGTCGAAGGTGAGGGTGACGTCGCCGCTGGGAGGCACCCTCACGGTGCGGGGCTGGAAGACGGTGTCGCGCGGTCCGTTCTCCATCCAGGCATTCACCGTGTAGAGCCCTGGAGGAATGGCCCGGAGGGTGAAGGCCCCGGTGCTGGGATAGCGTTGAAGCGTCAGGCCGTCCGAGCGCGTGAAGGTGAGCTGGACGTCCACGGGTTGGCCTCGCGCATCGCGGACGTGGCCCGTCACGCGGGCGCCGGAGTCGAGCGAGAGCGTGATGCTGTCTTCCGCTGCGCCCACCGTCGCCCGCGTCGGCAGGTGAAGCTGGGTGTCCACTTCGAGCGTGAACGCGGTGGTGGGCAGGTTCTCCAGCAGCAGCGAGCCATCTTTTCGTGGCACCGCCCCGGTGGCGGGCAGGTAGGGCGGTCCGTCCGCGACGCCTTCGCCATGGATCCGATAGCCGGTGGCGATGGTCGCCCATTGCCCGGAGTCACCGCGCACGCGTCCGGTGAAGGGCTCGCCCGTCGCGGCATCGCGAAGGAGCACCCGCACCGTCCTGCCCCGCGTCAGCGTGAGCGTGCCCAGGTCCACGTCGTTCTCTCCGTCCGGCGTGACGGTGCGATCCACCGTCGCGAAGCCCTTGGCGCGCACCACGAACCGCTGCGGTCCGGTGGCTTCGTACAGGGGCTGGTCGAAGCGGCCGTCCGGCTGGGTGTATCTGTTGCCGTTCACTTCGAACCACTCCAGCGTCGCGCCGGCTTCCGCCACGACCTGGCCCCGCAGGTGCGGAATGCGTCGCAGCACCAGCCGGACCTCTCCCGTGTCGCCTCGGACCACCACGGTCTTGTCCTCGCCAGGAGTGGTGCCCTGTGACAGGGAGGCGTCGATGACGTGCCCCGGATGCCTCGTGATGAGCGCGTAGCGGGCCGTGCTCAGCGAGCGCAGGGTGAAGCGGCCTTCGGCATCCGTGCGGATGCCCTCGGGGGGCACGCTCATGCTGGATGGCTCGCCACGGTAGCGGGGCCGATCCGCGTCCAGGAGCTCCGCGCGGACGGCGACACCGGACAGGGGCAGGCCCTGGGGACTCACGACGAGGCCCCGCAGGAGCCGGCCCTGCTCCAGCCTCAGCGTGGCGGACGCCGCTGCCCCCGCCTGGACCTCCAGCGGTTGGGCGACGTGCACGTCCACGGCCCGTTCCGAGACCGTTGCCTCCGCCACATAGGCGCCGGGGGCCACTCCCTGGAGTGTGACCTGTCCGCGCGCGTGGGTGACCCCGGCGTGGTCGGATTCGCCGCGCGCGTCGCGCTTCCACAGCTTCACCTGTGCATTGCGGACCGGTGCGCCCAGAGCGCTCAGGACGGTGACGGAGACGCGGACACCCCGGCGCAGCACCAGCCGCGTGTCCCGTGACGGAAGCTCCACGGCGAAGCGCTGCGGGACGAAGGTCGCGTCGTCGACGTCCAGCCACACGGTGCCTGCTTCCACCGCGTCCAGGGTGAACCGTCCGGCTTCGTCCGTCTGGGCGTGGTCCGTGACGAGATCCATGGATGGATCCGGCGTCGCCTCTGGATGGAGCCGGACTTCGCGGCCCGCGAGCGGTTTGCCTGCCTCGTCCACGACGACGCCCTCCACGGAGACGGCTCGCGGCAGCGTGAAGTCGAGGGTCTCCTGGACGCCGCCAAGCTCCTGGTGCTCTGGCTCCACGTCGGTGTAGTGCGCCGCGCGAACCGCCACGAAATGCGGCAGCCGGAAGAGCGGGCCCAGGCGGTAATGGCCCTTCGCATCCGTGACGGTCTGCCCGCGCGGTGACGGCGCGTTCGCATCCCAGGGATCCGCCATGACCCGAGCGCCGGGAATCGGCCTTCCGCCCTCATCGCTGACGTTGCCCTGGAGGATCATGCCGGGCCCGAGCGTGAGGACGATGTCCTCGCGGGGCCCCGTCCAGAGATGGGCCAGACCGTCATGTGCCGCCGTCTCCGCGAAGAGCTGCCCGGGCACGTCTTCGAAGGAGGGAAAAGAGAAGCGCCCCTGCGCATCCGTGAGGGCGGTGCGCGACTCGGGCGCGGCGCTGGGCGTGTACAGCCGGACGGAGACGCCGGGCGCGGGAGCTCCCTTCGCCGTCACGACCGTGCCTGCGTACTTCGCGGGGCGGTCCAGGATGAAGGTGTCCTCCTCCAGCGGATCCGCGTTCATGCGCAGGTTGGGGCCGCGGCCAGCGGCCGTGACGAGGATGCCGTAGTCTGCCGGAGGCACGGGCCCGATGCGGTAGCGTCCGTTCGCGCCGCTGGTCGCAGGGAAGAAGCGCGTGTGTTCATGGGAGAAGACGGTGACGCGGGCTCCTTCAATGGGCTCGGTTCCCGTCGGCCCGTCCAGGACGATGCCCTCGAAGAAGGCCCCTTCCTCGAGCACGAGGACCACGTCCTGCTGGCCCGTCGTCACGTCAGGGCGCATCGCCACGTCCTGGCCGCTGGAGGCCTGGAGCGTGACCGTTCCCTCGGGAAGTCCTTCCAGGACGAAGGTGCCGTCCTCCGCGCTGGTGGTCTCCGCGACAGTGGGGGCTTCGCCCTCACGCTTGTCCACCTGATCCACCAGTTCGTCGAAGGCTTCGTTCCAGCACTGCATCAGCCGGCGCGGAGATTCAGCGGGTGCATCCTCGGAAGGAGGACACGAGCGCTCCGACAGCGTGACCTCGGGCTCCGCGCGGGATGCGAACACGCGCACGCCCCCGGCCGGTCCGTGGGTGCCTTGTACGCGGCCCGTGATGCGCGCGGTGCCCGTGGAACCTGGTGCGGTGGTCAGCCGGGTGGTGCGCGCCACCAGACTTGCGGCGGAGGCATTGGGGGACGGCGCCGAGCCCGTTCCGTAGGACGCGTCCTGGGACCTCCACAGCAGGAAGGCGAGGAGCGCGACGACGGTCGGCGCGGCCCCTCCCAGCCAAGGCTTCAATCCCCCAGGTCTGCCATTCCCCATGCGCGGCAGGATAGCGCGTGAGTCAGCGCGCGAGGGGCATCCACACCGGCTTCACGTCTCGGGACACGGTGCCTTCGGCGGGCACGTCCAGCTCCTCGCGGTGGATGCGGTCCTTGCCGCGGTTGCCCGCGATGACGGTGTAGTGGCCGGCGGGCACACGGCGGAACGTGACGGACGTGCCGCTCCATTCGGTCAATGGGTGCCCCTGATGGATCAGGTGATTGAAGGCCCTGCTGTTGTTGGGAGTGGGGGCCCGTCCGGACAGCAGGAACGCGGTGCCGACATCCTCCGGCAGCCGGAGCGTGACGGTGGTGCCCGCGCCCAGGGCGTTGAATTCGAGCGTGACGTCGCCACTGCTGGGGATTCGCACCACGCGGGGTTGGAAGATGACTTCATTCGTCCGCTCCTCCGGCCAGACATCCACCGTGTAGAGCCCCGGAGGAATGACCGCGAGCGTGAAGTCACCCGGGCGGGGCTTACGTCGAAACTCCGAGCCGTCGGGACGCGTGAAGATGAGCTGGGCCTTCACGGGCTGGCCTTGCGCGTCGCGAACGTGGCCCGTCACGCGGGCGCCCTTCTCGAGCGAGAGGGTGATGTGCTCCACCTCCGCGCCCACCGTCACGCGCAGCGGCAGGTGGAGCTCGGTGTCCACCTCGAGCGTGCACGCCGTGGTGGGCACCTGCTCCATCAGCAGCGAGCCGTCCTTCGAGGGCACGGCTTGCGTCGGCACCCGGAAGGACGGGCCGTCCGCGACGCCGTCTTCTTCGACGTGATAGCTGACGGCCACCGTCGTCTCCTGGCCTGAATCGTCGCGAACGCGTCCGGTGTACGGCGCACCCGTCGCTGCCTCTCGCAGGAACACCTTCAGGGTCCTCCCTCGCGTCAGCGTGAGCGTGCCGAGGTCCAGCTCGCTTTCTCCGTCCGGTGTGACGGTGCGTTCCACCGGCGCGAACCCGCGGGCTTGCACCACGATCCGCTGGGGGCCGCTCACTTCGATCAGCTGCTGGTCGAAGTGGCCATCCGGGTCCGTGTACTCGTGGTCGTTCACGACAAAGGACTCCAGCTTCGCGCCGCCCTCCGCCACCACCCGGCCCCGCACATGCGGGATGCGCCGCATCATCAGGCGGACTTCCGTTGTGTCCCGGTCCACCACGGCGGTCTCGTATTCGCCAGCACGGACGCCCTGCGAGGACTGGGCGTCCAGGAAATGCTCCTGGAGCGACGCGGTGAGCTCATAGCGGGAGGCGCTCAGCGAGCGGAGGAGGAAGTGGCCTTCGGCATCCGTGTGGACACCCTCGGCGCGCCGCTCCGTCCTGGACCTGAACCGTTCGCCACGGTCACGGTAGAGGGGGCGGTCCGCGTCCAGGACTTTCGCGCGGATGTGGACCCCGGGCAGAGGCCGGCCCTGGGACGTCATGGCCACGCCCCGCAGGGTCCGGCCTTCCTCCATCCGCAGCGTCACGGACGGCGCCTCTCCCGGCAGGACCTCAAGCGATTGCGAGGCATAGACGTCCACGGCCCTTCCTGGAACGAGGGCCTCCGCCACGTACCTGCCCGGAGGAACACCCTGGAGTGTGACCTGGCCCCGAGTGTCGGTTCCGCCGGCATGGTCGGCTTCGCCGCGCGCGTCGCGCTGCCAGAGCGTCACCCGGGCGTCCCGCACCGGCGCCCCCGCCGCGCTCAGGACGGTGACGGCGACGCTCGCGCCCTGGCGCAGCACCAGCCGCAGTTTGCTCGACGGAAGCGTCACGTTGACGCGCTGGGGAATGAAGTTCGTGCCACTGACGTCCAGCCACGCGGCGCCCGCCTCCTTCGCGTCCAGGAGGAAGCGTCCGGCTTCGTCCGTCACGGTGTAGTCCGTGATGACGCCTAGGTAGGGGGAGAGCCTCGGCGCCACGCCCGGATGCAGCTGGACTTCGAGGCCCGCGAGCGGCTGGTCCGCTTCGTCGACGAGGACGCCCTCCAAGGAGACAGCACGCTGCAGGGTGAAGTCGAGCGACACCTCGGTCTGTTCGGGCTCTTCGTGCTCCTCTCTCCTGTCGACGTAGTGCTCGGCGCGGGCCGCCACCAGGTGCTGCATCCGGAACAGGGGACCCAGCCGGTAATGTCCCCGGGCATCCGTGACGGTCCTGCCTCGCTGCGAAGGTGCGTCCTCATCGAGGCGAAAGGCCTCGACCCGGGCGCTGGGAATCGGGTTGCCGCTCTCGTCGCTGACGGTGCCCTGGAGGAACATGCCGGGCCCGAGCGTGAGGACCACGTCCTCGCGCGGCTCGGTCCCGAGGGACGCGAAGCCGTCGTGCGCCGGGGTCTCCGCGAAGAGTTGGGCGAGCACGCCTTCGCTGGAGGGGAAGGAGAAGCGTCCCCGCGCATCCGTGAGGGTGGTGCGCGATTCAGGGGCGAGGCTGGGGGTGTGGAGGCGGACGGAGATGCCGGGCGCGGGAGCTCCCTTCGCCGTCACGACCGTGCCCGCGAACTTCGCGGGGCGGTCCAGGACGAAGGTGTCCTCTTGAGGCTCCGCTTCCATTTTCAGGAGCGGACTGAACCCCGGGGCCGTGATGAGGATGCCATGGTCGGCCGGCGGTACCGGCCCGATGCGGAAGCGTCCATCCGCGCCGCCGGTCGCGGGAAAGAAGCGCGTGTGTTCCCGGGTGAAGACGGTGATGCGGGCACCCGCGATGGGCTTGCCCTCCACCACATCGTCCAGGACGACGCCCTCGAAGAAGCGGCCTTCATCGAGCACGAGCACCACGTCCTGCTGACCCGTCGCCACGTCCGGGAGCATCGCCACGTTCTGGCCGCTGGAGGCATGGAGCGTGACCGTTCCGTCGGGAAGTCCGTCCAGCGCGAAGGTGCCATCCTCCGCGCTGGTGGTCTCCGCGACGGTGGGGGCTTCTCCTTCACGCTTGCCGATCTGATCCACCAGCTCATCGAAGGCTTCGTTCCAGCACTCCATCAGCCGGGGCGGAGATTCAGCGGGTGCATCCTCGGAAGGAGGGCAGGAGCGCTCCGACAGCGTGACCTCGGGTTCTGCTCGGGACGCGAACACGCGCACGCCCGCGACGGGCCCGCGCGCATCGCGCACGACGCCGGTGATGCGCGGGCTTCCCGTGGCGGGAGCCTGCTTCGCATGGGGGCCGGTGAAGAATCGGGAGGCGGTGGTGGAGTGCTGGGACGCAGGACCTGGAGCACTCCCATGCTCGCGCAGGACGAAGAAGCCCAGGAGCAACAGTCCGACGACGACCGCGACCGTGAACCCGGCTGCCCGATTCCCCCTGCGCATGCGCCGCGTCTCCTGAAGTGCGTAGGCGCAGGATAGCTTCAGCGGTTCGTTTCGGGCATCAGCACCGTGACGGTCTCCTGGGCCGCATCAACGAGCACGTCCGTTTCTCCCTGCTCCGGCCCCCCATTCATGCTGACGGAGAAGGTGGCGGCCTCGAAGGGCACCCCCTCCACCTCCGCGCTTCCTTGCGCGTCGAGGCGCCCGAAATGGAAGAGACTCCCGATGGTGCTGGGCCTTGGCGCGTTGTCGCTCAGGTGGATTGCGACGTCGAGGCCCGCCATCGGCACGCGTGTCGCTTCATTCAAGACGATGAAGCGCACCGTGCGGCTCCGGGTCATCCACAGCATTCCCAGGTCGACATCCCGTCCAGGGCTCACGACGAACTTCCGCTGAAGCTCGAAGAAGCCCTTCGCGTTCACCAGGGTTCTCCCGGGGCCATCGTCTGGCAGGGGGAGATCGAACGTCCCGTCCAGAGCGTGCACCCAGGTGCCCCGGTCCAAGACCTTGCAGGGCAGCGGTGTCCCGTCATCGCTCACGACCTGTCCTCGCAGGCGGGGTCTTCGCTCCAGGACCAACCGGACGTCACCCTGTCCCATCGTGACGAGCAGGGCCGTGTTGTCCGGTGTTCCTCCCTGCGAGCGCGAGGGCGCGAAGGCATGGCCTTCCTTCCAGGCGATGAGCTGGTAGGCCGGGGCTGTCAGGTGCTTGAAGACGAAGCGGCCATCCGGTCCGGAGAGGACGCCGCTCTCTCCCGTGACGGTGCAGTCGGGAGCGTGGGCCTGCCACGCGGGGATGTCCTCTAGAAGGAGGCAGGCCTGGACGCGCGCGCCGGACATCGGCTGTCCATCGCCGCCGACCGTCATCCCCTGCAGCGTGCGTCCCTCCTCGAAACGCACGGACACGGTGGCCTGCATCCCTGCCTCCAGGTCCACGGGCTGCGACGCGGTGTGCTCGATGCCGGGCGTCCGCAGCCGGGCCTCCAGGACGTAGTGCCCTGCCTCCAGTCCTCCCAGCGAGAAGGCGCCCCGCGAGTCCACGGGTGTGCTGTGGGGGGCTCCACTCTGCGGTTCGGTGTTCCAGAGCCGGACGTCCACGTTGCTCAGGGGACGTCCTGTCGCATCCATCACCGTGCCGGACACGGAGGCGCCGCGGTTCATCACCACCCGGACGCCTGTCGACGGGACCTCCACGGGGAGCTTCACGGCGAGGAACCCCCGGGCCGTGACGGTCAGTTTGCCGGGGCCTTCATGCGTGCTGTCCACGGTGAAGTGGCCTGACGCGTCCGACGTGTTGGTCCGTTCATCGACGTCGGCCGGCTCCCAGATGCGCCCCGGAGCTTCTCGCGTCATGGCAAGCGTCACCTGGACGGCCGCGAGCGGCACGCCTTCCGTGTCGACCACCTGGCCTTCGAGGGACGGGGTCCGCGTGAGCGTGAAGTCCCACGGTCCCGCATGGGGAGCTCCCAGGGTGACTCTCTCCATCCGGTCTGTGTAATGCGCTAGCAGCAACCGGAGCTCGACCGCGCGATCCAGCAACGGTCCCAGGCGGTAATGGCCTGCCGCATCCGTCAGCACCTCTGGAACAGGTTGGCCACCCAGGTGGTGCCCCCCCACACGCAGCCGCACACCCGCGAGCGGCCTGTGCTGCTCGTCCCTCACGGTCCCTTCCATGAACTCGATGGGCTCCATCCGGAGGACCACCATTTCAGGAGGCGTCCCCAAGGCCTGGCCATGGGCGGTCTCATCCCTGGTCCGGGTCCAGAGTTCATGCGGAAGGGCGGGGACCTCCTCGAAGGCGAACCGGCCCTGACCATCGCTCCGGGTGGTCGAGGTTTCGCCTGGCCCTTGGGAGCGCGCCAGATGGACGTCCACGCCGCTCACGGGAAGGCCCTCGGGTGTCAGCACCACGCCCTTGAGCCGGTGCCTTCGTCGAAGCGCGAGCGTCACGTCCACGTCGGCATCGAGCCAGACGTCCTCGCGGAAGGCCTGGGTCTGGCACCCCTGCGCGCTCGCGACCCGCAGGTAGCGGCCCGGGGGCAGGGGCCCGACGCGGAAGCGCCCCCGGACGTCCGCGAGCGCATCGAAGAAGCGGGACCCGGCTTCGTGGATCAGCGTCACCCGCGCACCGGGAATGGGAAGCCGCGTGTCGTCATCCACCACCGTGCCGGAGAGGAAGACGCCGTTCTCCAGCGTCAGCGTCACGTCGTCCCTGCCGGCCGGGATGTCCGCCTGCACGGCCGCGCCTGTGTCACCCAGGGCCCAGAGGGTGAGCGCGCCGGGGGACAGGCCCTCGAGTACGAACGTCCCGTCGTCCGCCGTCACCGTCTGGGCGAGCACGGGCGCTTCACCCTCGCGAGCATCCACCAGGCGCGCGTACTCCAGCTCCAGCTCCTGGAACCAGCAGTCCCCCTGCCGCATCCGCTGTGGGGAGTATTCATGGCCCGGGGGTGTCCGTGGACAGGGGCGCTCCGACAGGGTGTCCGCATCCACGCGGGACGCGGACACCTGCACGCCCGCGACGGGCCCGCGCGCATCACGCACGACGCCGGTGATGCGGAGCCCCTCCCTAGTGGAGGCCATGGCGAAGGAGCCCGTGTTGGAGCCCGCGAAGAAGCGCGGGCCGTCGGAGGAGCTTCGGCCTGATTGGAGCGAAGCGCTCTCGTCCGAGCGCAGGAAGAAGGCCAGGAGCAGCACCGCGACGATGCCCGCGAAGAAGAACGCTGCCCGGCGATGTCCCCTCTTCATGCGCTTGTCTCCCGGGTGTGAAGGCACCGGCTCAGTGGCCCGGAGCCGGTAGCGTCACCGTGACGACTTCCTGCCGCGCATCCACGGTGCCTTCGCGGAAGGGCAGACCCGGCTCCGTCATGATCTTGAAGTGGAGGGGGGAAATGGGGAGGTCCGTGAACTCGACGGCGCCCGCGAGGTCGAGGTTCCAGCGAGAGGAGCGCGGGCTGGCGACCTCATAGGGCGAGACATCCAGGCCAGGATTCAGCTCAATGGAGACGCGTGCTCCCACCAGGGGCACGCGGGTCGCTTCATCGAGGATGACGAACCGGACCTTCCGGCCCCGGAGCAGCTTCACGGTCCCCAGGTCGATGTCCTGGCCAGGGCTCCCTTGGATGTACCGATTGAGGCCCACGAATCCCTTCGCGCTGACGGTCACGTTCCAGGTCTCCCGGTCCTCCGCCAGGGGGAGGGCGAAACGGCCATCCGGGCGGTACTCCTCCACCTGGAGTTCGTGGGCCGGACCCGGGGAGGCAATGCCGGTGATGCCCTCCTCGAGCCATACCGTGCTGGGGAGGGGCGCGCCGTCCGGATCCACGACCCGTGCCCTCAACCGGGGGGCGGGCTCCATGACCAGCCGGACGTCGTCGGCTCCCACCGGAACGCGCAGGGAGAGCGGGCCCGGCGTCCCGCCCCGGGAGCGGCTGGGATTGAGGCGCAGGCCTTCTCTCATGGCGACGAGCTGGGACACCGGTGTTGTCAGGTGCTGGAGGGTGAAGCGGCCGTCCGGGCCGGACCGCACACTGTCATCCGCCGTGGGGACGCAACTCAGCTCAGGCGTTCGTCCAGCGAAAGAGTCCTCTTGCGAGAGACAGGCCTGGACCCGGACCCCTGGGAGGGGCTGACCCGCGGCATCCGTCGTCATCCCGTGCAGCGTCCGGCCCTCATCGAATCGCAAGGACACCTCGGCGTGGTCCCGTTCCTTCAGGTCGAGGGTCCGGGAAACCCATTGCACGGAGCCTGGCGTGCGCTGCCAGGCCTCCAGCACATAGCGGCCCGCCTTCAGTCCGCTCAGCGAGAAGGCCCCATTTCTGTCCGTGGAGAGGAAGTCGGGTCGCGGACGACTGTCCGGAGACGCTGAATCCCAGAGACCGATTCTCACCTCGGGCAGGAGGTGGCCCGTCGCATCCGTGACCGTGCCGGACACGGACGCTCCTCGGTCCACCACCACGCGGACCCCCGTCGAGGGCACCTGAACGGGGAGCGTCAGGGGGATGAAGCCCCGGGCTTCGACGAAGAGGTCCTTCCTGCCCGCTTCAATCGCACCCGCGACGAAGCGTCCCGCCTCGTCGGACACGCCGAACGCATCCTCGAAATTCGTTGCCGCGGAGGTGAACCCACCGGAAGCGTGAGCCGTTCCCAGCGCCACGTACACGCCGGGGACAGGCTTGCCTTCGGTGTCGACCAGGGTGCCCTCGACCGACAGGCCGCGCGTGAGGGTGAAGTCCCACGGGCCGGTCCGTGCTCCACCCAGGAGCAGTTGCTCGCGTCGGAGGCGGTAGTGGTCACCTTTCAGTGAGAGCTCGACGGAGGTGTCCAACAGCGGGCCCAACCGGTAGTGACCGGCTCCGTCGGTGCGGGTCTCCGGTGGAAGACCCCCTCCCACGCCACCCGAGTGAGCTCGCACGCGCACACCGCTCAGGGGCTGCCCCCGTTCGTTCTTCACGGTGCCCTCGATGAACGTGCTGGGCCGCATCTGGATGACGGCGCTTCGGGGCAGGGTCGCCCAGCTGTCGCCATACGCAGTCTGGCCGTCGCTCCAGGCCCAGACCATGAACTCCGTGGCGGGGATGCCGTCGAAGGCGAACCGGCCCTGGACATCGCTCCGGGTCGTCAACGTCTGGCCAAACTCCGCGTTGGGCCGCAGGTGGACGGTCAGTCCGCTCGCGGGGCGTCCCTCTTGCGTGAGCACCACGCCCTCGAGCCGGTGCTTCCGCTGGATCCCGAGCGTGACCTCCACCTCCGCGTTCAGCCAGACGTCGCCGCGGACGGCCTCGGGGACCCAACCCTTCGCACCCGCGACCTTCAGGTATCGCCCCGGCGGCAGCGGCCCGATGTGAAAACGTCCCCGCGTGTCCGTGAGCACGCGGAAGAAGCGGGACGAGGCCTCGTGCACCACCGTCACCCAGGCTCCGGGAATGGGCGTTCGCGCGTCTTCCTCCACCACCGTGCCGGAGAGGAAGAAGCCCTTCTCCAGCGAGACGGTCACGCCCTCGCTGCCGGCAAGCACCTCCGGCCGCACCGCCGCGCCCGTGTCGCCCAGCGCCCAGAGGGTGAAGGCGCCTGGCGGCAGGCCCTCGAGCACGAAGGTGCCATCCGCCGCCGTCACCGTCCGCGCGAACAGGGGTGCTTCCCCCGCGCTGGACTCCACGAGGCGCGCGGTGGAATCCGCCAGCTCCAGGAAGCAATGCTCGAGCGGTGTTTGCAGCGGGCGGGCGCGCTCCGGGTAGGGACACGGACGCTCCGACAAGCTGTCGGCGTCCACGCGTGTCGCGGACAGCTCCACCCCCGCGACGGGACCTCGTGCGTCGCGCACCACACCGGTGATGCGCAGCGTGCCCACCGGAGGGGATGGATTGGGCCGCGTGGAGTGCGTCCCCGCGCGGGGCGTGCTGGCGTCGATGCGGAGCCTGCTCGAAGCGTCACCGCCGGGGCTCCGCGTGCCTTGTACGGACACACAGGCCCCGCTCATCCCGAAGAGAAGCGCGACTGCCCACCACCACGTCTTCCTGGCGTGCATGTTCCGCCAGGATAGCAGCGGGTGTCAGGGCGTGGCGAAGCCCACCGCGTGTGCCTCCACGCCCGCGGGAGCAGGGTCCTCGCGGAAGGCGACCCAGGCCTCGCGCTGGGAGTGGCGTGGCACGTACGCCAGCACGAACTCCGCCTCCTCCTTCGGCTCGCGGCCGCCTCGAAGCGACACGCGCACGTGGACCTCCTCCGCCGCCGTGTCGCCGTGGTTCGTCACCGTGACGGGCACCCGCCACTCCCGGGCTCTCTCGCTGGCCACTGGCGCGCCCACCTGCACGGTCAGGTCCGGTGGGCCGCTGCCCGTCGTCCATGCGTCCACTGCGAGGTAGCCCATGACGAGCGCCATGAGCACGCAGCTCGCGATGAAGACGACGCCCTCCAGCCAGTTCCAGTTCGTCTTCATGATTGGATGAGCAACCTCCCCGCTGATGCACCCAGCGTCGACGCCAGGCCCAGCACCACCACCTGCGCCACGCAGATGCTCAGGCCGTTGCCGTTGAACCGTCCGAAGAACCACAACACCAAGGTGCTCGACAGCAGCGCGACCGCGTAGGTGACGAACGTGCCCGCCAGCACGTCCCGGCGCAGGCGGCGGCGCGTGAAGCGGTGCGCGCGGGTGAAGTCGCTCTGGAAGAGGATGAGCCCGCCCAGCAGCAGCGACAGCACGGCGAGCCCCAGCAGGCACCAGGGCGGTGTCTCCACGGCAATCATCACGATCTCCTCCGTGGGCGCCACGTTGGCCGCGAACAGCATCGCGCCGCAGAACGCGATGACCAGCTGGCCGGGAACGTGATCCGCGGACTCCAGCCGTTTCTTGTCCTCGTCCTCGTTCTCCTCGCGGTGCTGGCCGCCCAGCTGCGCGGTGCCCACCGACACGCCGATGGCCACCGTGCCGGCCTCCACCACCACCATGCCCACCGCTTCCTGGAGTGACGTGCCCTGTCCGATGCGGCCGATGAGCACGAGCACCCCCAGCGACACGAGCAGCCCCAGCCCCAGCTCCTCCAGCGAGTCCGTGAAGACGTCGAACCAGCACACATCCCGGCGGAAGCCGCCGTAGCGGTTGTATCCGAGCAGCAGCACGTACGTGGCCAGCAGGTAGCCCAGCACGCTGGCCGGATGGGACGTGAAGCCCGCCCACCACACCTCCATCGTGTAGAGCAGCGGCAGGCTGAAGAGCAGGCCTCCCGCGATGCCCCGGCCGTATTCGCGCAGGGAGTCCGACACCGGTCGTCGTCGGCGGGCTGCGTCGGCTGGGAGACTGTCGGCCATCTCAGGTCAGAGTCTAGGTTCGGTTCCTGGAGAGGGAAGTGCCCCTCGCATGACACCGGACACTCCCCGCCGTGCCTGGGGACGAGCCGTCAACCCGCGGGGCTATAATCGCCGCCGTCCATGACCGAGCGTCCCGCCCAATACATCCTCACGCTGTCGTGCCCGGATCAGCGCGGCATCGTCCACGCTGTCTCCGGCTGGCTCGCCGAGCACGGCTGCAACATCCTCGACAGCGCCCAGTACGGCGACCCGCAGACGCGGCTGTTCTTCATGCGCGTGCACTTCGCGGATGAAGAGGGGAAGGCGCAGCCCGCGGCGCTGCGCGAGGCCTTCGGGGCGCTCGCTGGGCGCTTCTCCATGGAGTGGCACCTGCACGACGCGGCGGAGAAGCCCCGCGTGCTGCTGATGGTCTCGAAGATTGGCCACTGCCTGAACGACCTGCTGTATCGCTACCGCAGCGGCATCCTTCCGGTGGAGATCCCGGCCATCGTCTCCAACCACCGGGACTTCTACCAACTGGCCGCGTCCCACGACATTCCGTTCCACCACCTGCCGGTGACGCCGGAGAACAAGGAACGGCAGGAGTCGCGCTTGCTGGAACTGGTGCGCGAGCAGCGCGTGGACCTGGTGGTGCTCGCCCGGTACATGCAGATCCTCTCCGCGGAGACGTGTGATGCGCTGCGCGGGCGGCTCATCAACATCCACCACTCGTTCCTGCCCAGCTTCAAGGGGGCGCGGCCGTACCAGCAGGCCTACGACCGGGGCGTGAAGCTGATTGGCGCCACGGCCCACTTCGTCACGGGCGACCTGGACGAAGGACCCATCATCGAACAGGACGTGGAGCGCGTGGACCACACGCTGTCTCCCGAGGCGCTGACGGCGATGGGGCGCGACGTGGAGAGCGTGGTGCTGGGCCGCGCGGTGACGTGGTTCGTGCAGCACCGCATCCTGCTCAACGGCCATAAGACCGTCGTGTTCCGCTGAGCGGGTGGGTGGTGATGACCGCCGACCGGCGGTACGCTCACGCAATGCGACCCCTTCGGTATTCCATCAACGTCACCTTGGATGGCTGCTGTGATCATCGTGCGGGCTTCGCGGACGAAGACCTGCACCGTCACGCGGTCGAGAACCTCGAACGGGCCGATGCCCTCCTCTTTGGCCGGGTGACCTACGAAATGATGGAGGAAGCGTTTCGGCCGCAGGCAGGGGCGGGAGCGGGGCCTGAGCAGACGGACCCCTTCGCCCGGGCGATCGACGCGGCAAAAAAGTACGTCGTGTCGAGCACCCTGGACCGGGTCGATTGGAACGCGGAGCTCGTGCGCGGGGACCTGGGGACGGCTGTTCAACAGCTCAAGAGGGAGTCGGGGAAGGGGCTGTTCGTGGGAGGCGTGAAGCTCCCGCTGGCGTTGGCGGAGCTCGGACTGATTGACGAGTATGAGCTCGTGGTTCATCCCAGGCTGGCGGGCCACGGGCCGACGTTGTTCGCGGGGCTGTCCAAGCCTCTCGACTTGAAGCTCGTGAGCCGACTGGAGCTCGCCTCGGGGGCGATGGCCATGAGGTATGAGCCGAGAAGGTAGTCATCCCGCTTGGCCGGCGGGGCACGCGGCGCCCGCGCCGAGCACGTCCGCGTCGTGGTGCACCTGCACCGCGCCGGACGCCTCCAGGTGGCGCACGAAGAGCGAGCCGAAGACCTCCGCGTTGCCGCTCAGGTTGAGCTGGGCCTGGGGCGCGTAGAGGTTGCCCGCGAGCGTGCTGCCCGCGGAGATGTCCAACGCCTGCGAGCCCGCCACGTAGACGCGCACCCGCGAGGGCAGGGCGGCGGACCCCAGCGTGAGGTCGCCGGACACGATGAAGCCCCCCGCGAGGAAGAGGTCCAGTTCGCCGGGAGGCTGCACGTCCACGGTGAGCGCTTCCTTCAGGTCCACGCCACCGGGGATGAACAGCGCGGTACGGCCCCGGATGCGCAGCGTGGCCCGGCCCGGCCCCGCGATGCGCGTCAGCAGGAAGCGGCCACAGAGCAGCTCCAGCACGCGCTCGCCGGTGACGTCCGTCAGCGTCGCCGGGTCCAGGCCGATGGCGGCGTTGTCGTTGTCCACGGTGTGGTGGGCGATGAGCGCGGCCGGGTCGAAGCGGGAACCCTCGGCACAGTCACAGGGGATGACCGGGGGCACGGGCTCGCGGCGCAGCTCCGACGCCTGGGCAGGGCCCGGGGAGAACTCCGGAGGGACGGTGAGCACGCCGCCCACGGTGAGCGCGGCGAGCCCCACGTCCCCATTCACCCGTGCGTCACCCGTCACGGTGGCGGAGGTGCCGGGGCCGGAGAGGGGACCGTTGCTGTCCAGACCGCCGCCCACCGTGAGCGGACTGCTGATCTGGACGCCCCCCACCTGGAGCAAGCCCCCCACCGTGACGCGGTCGTTCGCGGACAGGACTCCGTTCACGCCCACGTCGCCGCCCGTGCCACCGGGGGCATAGGGGCCCGCCGAGCTTCGGAACGCATCCACGGTGAAGGGAGCGCTGAGGGACAGTCCCTCGCAGGAACACGCCGCGCGGCGGAACAGCGTCTGCGCCAGCTGGCCGCTGCACACCTGAGGCCCCGCTGCCGGATTGCCCAGCAGGAGCGGAGGCCCGCTGTCCTCGCAGTGCGCCGCCCATTCATCCGGAACGTCGGTCCCCGCGTCGGGTGAGCGCAGCGTGGCCACCGGATCATCCACCGTGCACCCGGCGCTCAGCAGCGCGGTCCAGGCCATGAACCCCGCGATGTGGAGCCTCATTGCGGCGACAGCTCCCGGAGCCGCGCGCGCGACGCCGCGCTCAGGGGCGAGTCCGGATGCAGCGAGAGGAACTCACCCAGCGCTCGGGCCTCCGCCGCCGTGTCGCCCAGGGCGCGGTGGGCTTCCGCCACGCCGTGGCGCGCCTCCGGATCCAACATGCCACCGGGTTGCAGCCGCACCGCGTCCTGGTACTGGCGCAGGGCGCCTCGCGCGTCGCCCAGGTGCTCCAACCGCAGCGCCCCCGACGCCACACGCGCGACGTACGCCGCCAGCGACGACGGCTCCGCGCGGATGACGCGCAGATACAGCCCTTCCGCTTCCTTCCAATTCCCCGCCGAACGGAACGCGTTGGCCTGCCGCAGCAGGTCCTCCGGCTTCGACGACTCCTTCACGGTGATGCTCGGACGCAGCGGCCGCGGATGCTCGATGACGAAGGGCTCGGGCGGCGCGGGCGGGGGCAGGGGCACCGGCTCCAGCGTGGCCATCCGCGTCGGCTCCGGCACGGCTGGCGTCAGCACCTGCGGGGGCGGTTGCGCGGGCCGCGCATAGCGCCACACGGCGGCGGCCGCGGCCCCGGTGAAGACGAGCGCCGCGCCCGCCATCAACCACACGGGAGGCCGCCTGCGTCTTCGCGGGGGCTCCGGCGCCTGCTGGAGCGCCGCGTCCAATGCCGCCTGGACGAGCGCGCTCGAACGCTGCCGGGACAGCCGCCGCGCGGGCCCACTGCCGTTGTCCAGGGGCCGCAGCAGGTCGTCCAGCGGCTCACCGTCACCGTCGTCGGGGGGGCGGGGGCTCATGACGACTCCCCCTCGGGTGCCTCGCCATCCGAGGCCAGCGCGCGCAGGGCGGTGCGTCCCAGGCGCAGGCGGCTGCGCACGGTCTCGAAGGGGACTCCCAGCTCTGTCGAAATCTCCTGCACGCTCAATTCCAGGACGTGGTGCAGCACCAGCGCGTGCCGCTGCTCCGTCGACAACCTGTCCAGTAACGTCACCAGGTGACGGCGGTGCAGATATTCGTCCGCCGGCGCTTCGTCGGACGGCACCGCCAACAACTCCACCGGGTCCCCACTGTAGCGGGCCTCGCGGCCGCGTGAACGCTTGAGCCACGCGAACGTGGTGCGCACCACCACCCGGTCCACCCAGCCGTGGAAACGCCCGTCGCCGCGATAGGTGGGCAGGCCCCGCACCAGCGCGATGAGCGACTCCTGGGCGATGTCCTCCACGTCCATGTCTCCCCGCACCAGGTAGCGCACCAGGTTGCGCACGCGCGGCAGCAGCTCCAGGAGCAGGGACTCGGTCGCGTCGCGCTGTCCTCGCATGGCCGCCGTCAGCCGGGCGTCCTCGCCACGGGGCGCGACGGTCGCATGTGAGCCCGAGCTCCTCATGCCCCCCAAGGAGAAGGGACGCCGCCAATTCGGGTCATCGGTGCTCACGGAAAAATCACCATCCCCACTCCCAGTCGGGGACGCACGGACGCACCGTCCTCCCGGAGCACGAAGCCGCCATCCACCGCGTACCCCAGCCGTGGGCGTCCCAGGAGCACCTCTCCCGACAGCGCCGCCTCCAACGCGAGCGCCGGCCCCAGCCGCCACGCCACCCGCACCGCCGGCCCCACGACGAAGGCCACCACCCTGCGAGAGGGCGCCGGCTCCACCTCCGCGGCCCGCGCCTCCGTACGCCGCCAGAAGCCCGCGACACCCGCCCCCAGGCCCACCGTGCCCTCCCACGCCCCCGCCTTCACGACGGGCACGTCCGCCCACGCCAGCGCGGAGCCCTGCGTGAGGCGGATGTCCGCGTACGCGTCCTGAAGGTGCACCGGCAGCGCCGCCAGCACCTGCGCGCGAAGGCGCAGCACGCGGCCCGCCCATCCCGCGCCCACGGACAGACCCTGCTGTCCCCAGGAGTGATAGCCGTCCAGCGCCGCGTGCACGCCCACCTGGACGAAGGCCCCGTCCGCCGGGGCCACGGGAGCCTCGACGACCGGAACCGGCGCCGCAGGGGGCGGAGGAGGCACGGCCACCACGGGAGGCGGGGGAGGGGGCGCGACCACTTCACCCAGCGGTTCGCCCGCGTCCACCGCGCGCAGCGCCGAGCGCACCGCCAACGACAAGGCCTCCGCGCCCACGGACCACGTCAGCGTCTCCGGCGCACCCTCCACCCGCGCGCTCCGCACGAACAGGTGTCCCGTGCGCGGAGCCGCCACCGACACCCGCAGCTCCGCCCCGTCTCGCGTGAACCACAACACCGCGCGAGCGTCCTTCCGTGAAGCCAGCCGCTCCGCCTCACGCCATGCACCGCCGGGGCTCGAGTCCATGGACGGACCTGCTTCCGCCTCCAGCACCACCGGCAGGTCGCTGCTCTGCCCCCGCACCCGCTCCAGCAGTGCGCGGTCCTCGGTGGACGCCACGCGCACGACCGCCCGCCACGGCTCGGCCGCCCACGCGGGGCTCCACAGGCCCAGCACCAGGGCCAGCACCACCACGCGCTGCCACGCCACGGCCTCCAACACGGACATGCAGTAAAACCTACCTTCCAGGGAATTCAACTGGAAGCACCTCGCCGTGTGGATTGCTTGTCACGCTCCGGTGGGGAGGGCGGGAGGGCGGAGGCCACCCGCGCCCGTCCTCCCGGACTCACGGGGTGGGCAGGCGCGGTGGTGGATGTCTGTGTTTGGCGAAGTGGCAGGCGCTGGAGGCGCGGAGTCCTCCTTCCCGCCCGGGCCAGAAGCGGTAGGGTTGCGCGCCATGAACCGTCTCCGGGAACTGCGCTCGGTCCTGAACCTCACCGTCCTCGTGGCGGGGCTCGGCTACTTCGTGGACCTCTTCGACATCACGCTGTTCGGCGTGGTGCGCGTCGCGTCGCTGAAGGACCTGGGCCTCACGGACCCTTCCGACATCTTCCAGAAGGGGCTGTTCATCTACAACGCGCAGATGGCGGGGATGATGGTGGGCGGCCTCTTCTGGGGCCTGCTCGGGGACAAGCGGGGCCGGCTGTCCGTGATGTTCGGCTCCATCCTCCTGTACTCGGTGGCCAACCTGCTCAACCCCTTCGTCTGGGACGTGAACAGCTACGCCGCGTGCCGCTTCCTCGGAGGACTGGGGCTCGCGGGCGAGCTGGGCGCGGCCATCACGCTGGTCGCCGAGTCCCTGCCCAAGGAGAAGCGCGGCCTGGGCACCACCGTCGTCGCCACGCTGGGCATGCTGGGCATCGTCGTCGCGGCGCTCGTCGGGCAGCACCTGCACTGGAAGGCGGCCTACGTGACGGGCGGCGTGCTGGGCCTGCTGCTCCTCTTCGCGCGCTTCAAGGTGTCCGAGTCCGCCCTCTTCACCCAGAAGGCCGGCCCCGCGAAGGGGAACCCGCTCCTGCTCATCACGGGCGGACGCTTCTCCAAGTATCTGGGCTGCATCCTCGTGGGCGTGCCCATCTACTTCACCACCGGCATCCTCTTCGTCTTCGCCCCGGAGCTGACGGCGGGCCTCAACGTGCAGGGCACGGTGACCGCCGGCGACGCCATCCTCTTCGGCAGCGTGGGCCTGACGCTGGGAGACCTGATGTCCGGCCTGCTGAGCCAGTGGCTCCAGAGCCGCAAGCGCGCCGTGGGCTTCAGCCTGTGCGTCTGGTTCGCGCTGGTGCTCGTGTACGGGCTCATGCCGGGCCTCACCCCGACGCTCATCTACGCGCTGACCTTCCTCATTGGCCTGAGCGTGGGCTACTGGGCGGTGCTCATCACCATGGCGGCCGAGCAGTTCGGCACCAACATCCGCGCCACCGTGGCGACGTCCGTGCCCAACTTCGTGCGCGGCTCCGCGGTGATTGCCGCCACCGCCTTCGGTCAGCTCAAGGGCTCCCTGGGCGTGGCGCACGCGGCGCTGGCCGTGGGCGCGGTGTGCTTCGTCCTGGCGCTCGTCGCCCTGGCGCGGCTGGCGGAGACCTTCCACCGCGACCTGGACTACGTGGAGTCCGTGAGCGACGCGAAAGTGGACGTCCCTACCAGCTCCGGCGCCTGAGTCCTCAGGCGGGCGGCGGCACCCGCAGCCGCCACGCCAGCACGCGGCCGTCCAACCCCAGCACGAACACCAGCGGCCCGCGCACCACCGGCCGCGTGCGCAGCGGCGTGTCCGCCCTCACGGTGAACGCAGGCGTCCAGCCCGGCGCCTTGAGCGCGACCAGGTTCCCCTCGTGGCCGGACGTGGGCACCAGCAGCAGGTCCTCCAGCCCCACCTGCACCCGGCCCACCAGCGGCGAGGGCAGCACCACCCGCGCCACCTCCCGGCCCTCCGAGGTG
The DNA here is from genome assembly GCF_009909105.1 of Corallococcus exiguus. Lineage (NCBI taxonomy): Bacteria > Pseudomonadati > Myxococcota > Myxococcia > Myxococcales > Myxococcaceae > Corallococcus > Corallococcus exiguus. The sequence goes on along the minus strand of NZ_JAAAPK010000011.1, from coordinate 180,477 downwards.
GACAGCCCCACCAGTGACGACGGGCCCGCGCCCACCCACAGCGCGCCCAGCGCCCGCGCGGGCGGCCCCGTCACCCCGTCCGAGAAGCGCTGCTCCCAGCGCGTGCTCCCGTTCTTCACCGACAGCGCCAGCACCCGGCCCGGCCGCGTGGCCACGAACACCGTGTCGCGCTCCGAATCCAGCCCCACCACGTCCGTCACTGGTAGCGACCAGCGCGGCACACCGCTCAGGGCGTCCAGCGCCCACAGCCCCGAGCCGAGCGGCACCACCAGCACGTCCGCCACCAGCACCGGCGCCGCCCGGAGCCCCGGGGCCACGGATGGCTGTGGCTCCAAGGATTCCGCCGACGCGGGCGTGGGGGCCTTGGGCGCCGGCTGCTTCCAGCGCTCCTGCCCGGAGTCCACCGCCAGGGCGCGCACCGCGCCGTCGGGCGCCACCAGGTAGACGGTGTGTCCCGCGTCGTCCACCACGGGCGGTGTCAGCACGGGCGGCTCGCCTCCCAGGCGCCAGCGCTCCTTGCCGTCCTCGAGCGACAGGCAGGCCACCTCGCCCACCACCGTCCCCACGACGACGCTCTCGCCGGCCAGGGAGGGGGCCACCGCCACCTCCCGGCCCAGCCGGGCGGTCCACACCGGCCGGCCCTCGCGGTCCAGTCGCACCACCGCGCCCGCTTCGTTGCCCAGGAGCACCCCGTCCGAAAGGGCCGTGAGCCCCGTCCGCGAGGACGCATTGCTGGAGTACTGGAAGGCCAGTTCCACCGGCGCCCGCTGGCACGCCATGACGGCCAGCGTCAACATCAGGCAGGTCAGCAGGGGCAGGCGTGGACAGGCGCGGGACGGCATGGTTTGGGGGAGGATGACGCAAGCGAGGAACTTCGACCATGCCCACGATTCGTGAAGACGAAACCCCCAACGCCACCGGCATCCCTTCATCCGCCCGGCGTACGGACATCATCCCGCCCCCCACGCTGGCGGTGACGGAGGAGCTGCTCCACGCGCTCCCCAAGACGGACCTGCACTGCCACCTGGACGGGTCCATGCGGCTGAAGACCATCCTGGAGCTGGCCGAGCAGCAGAAGATCAAGCTCATGGCCGACACCGAGGACGGCCTGGCCAAGGCCATCCACATGGGCCAGGTGTGCAAGAGCCTGGAGGAGTACCTCGTCGCGTTCGACGTGACGCTCTCCGTCCTCCAGACGGCCGAGTCCCTCTACCGCGCCGCCTACGAGCTGGCCGTGGACGCCGCCGCGGAGAACGTGCGCTGGCTGGAGGTGCGCTACTCGCCCGCGCTGCACCTGCAGAAGGGCCTGAAGATGACCACCGTCATCGACTCCGTGCTGGAGGGCCTGCGCGCCGCGAAGAAGGAGACGGGCATCAAGTGCGCCGTCATCGTCTGCGGCATCCGCCACATCAACCCGCAGACGTCCATGCGCCTGGCGGAGCTGTCCGTGGCGTACAAGAACCGCGGCGTCGTGGGCTTCGACCTGGCGGGCGCGGAGGCCAGCTTCCCCGCCAAGGACCACCTGGACGCCTTCCGCCTCATCCTCAAGAACAACGTCAACTGCACCGCCCACGCCGGTGAGGCCTACGGACCGGAGTCCATCTCCCAGGCCATCCACTCGCTGGGCGCGCACCGCATCGGCCACGGCACCCGGCTGCGCGAGGACGGGGACCTGCTCAACTACGTCAACGACCACCGCATCCCCATGGAGGTCTGCCCGTCCTCCAACGTCCAGACGGGCGCGGTGTCCTCGCTGGAGTCCCACCCGCTCAAGTTCTATTTCGACTACGGCCTGCGGGTGACCATCAACACGGACAACCGCCTCATCACCGACACCACGGTGACGAAGGAGCTGTGGCTCGCCCACCGCGAGCTGGGCCTGTCGCTGGAGGACCTCACCACCATCATCGTGTCCGGCTTCAAGAGCGCCTTCCTCCCGTTCCGGGAGAAGCAGGACATGCTGCGGCAGGTGAACCAGGAGATCGCCACCACGCTGGCCGCCTTCGAGAAGCGCCCCGTCGCGGCCATGCGCCAGCCGGCCTGAGCCCACGCCATGGACGAGACCCACGACATCCCGCCGGCGCCGGACTTCAACCCCTCGCGCGCGAAGGCCGCCCAGGACCTGTCCGTCCCCGCAATCCTGATGATGGTGATGGCGGGGCTCACCTTCCTGTACTCGCTGGTGAGCATGGTGACGCCGACGAGCTCGGCGCAGCTGGAGAACTTCTTCGACAACCCGGACATGCCCCAGCAGTGGAAGGACATCGTCACGTGGATGCTGTCGCCCATGGGACGCGTCGTGACCACCGCGCCCGGGCTGGTGCTCAACGGGCTGGTGGCCTTCGGCGGGTGGAAGATGAAGAACCTGCAGAGCTACGGCTGGGCCATGACGGCCGCCATCCTCTGCTGCATCCCGTGCTGCGGCCCATGCTCCTGCCTGTCGCTCGTGCCGGGCATCTGGTCGCTCATCGTGCTCAACCGGCCGGACGTGAAGGCCGCGTTCCACTGAAGCGAAAAGCAAAGCGGGCGCCCCGGACGTGATTCCGGGAGCGCCCCCTGCTGGAAGGCACCTGGCTGACGGTCAGGTGACCTTCATCCCCTTGGGGATGACGACGACGCCGCCGGACGTGACGTGGAAGCGGCGCTTGTCCTCCACCGGGTCGTAGCCAATGGTCATCCCGGGCGGAATCTCCACGTTCTTGTCGATGATGGCCCGCTTGATGCGGCAGCGGCGTCCGATGGTGACGTTCTCGAAGAGGATGGAGTCCTCCACCTCCGAATACGAGTTCACCCGCACCTTCGGCGACAGCACGGAGCGGTGCACGTGGCCGCCGGAGATGATGCAGCCCTCCGCCACCAGCGAATCCGTGGCGGTGCCCACGCGCTTGTTCTCCCGGTCCGCGAAGACGAACTTCGCCGGCGGGTAGTTGTTGGGCTGCGTGTGGATGGGCCAGCGGTCGTTGTACAGGTTGAAGGTGGGGTCCACCTCCACCAGGTCCATGTTGGACTGGTAGTACACGTCGATGTTCCCCACGTCCCGCCAGTAGCCGCGCTCCTTGTCCTCCTGGCCGGCCACCGTGTTCTGGGCGAAGTCGTACACGTACACGGGCTCGTGCTTGTACAGCTGGCTGATGATGGACTTGCCGAAGTCGTGCGCGCTCTTCTCGTCCGCCGCGTCGCGCACCACCTGCTTCACCAGCGTGTCCGTGGTGAAGAGGTAGTTGCCCATGGAGGCCAGGCACATCTTCGGGTTGCCCGGCATGGGCGGCGGGTTCTTGGGCTTCTCCAGGAACTGGAGCATCCGCCCGTCCGGCCCCACGTCGATGATGCCGAACTCGTGCCCCTGCTCGATGGGCACCGGAATCGCGGCCACCGTGCACGCCGCCTTCCGCTCGATGTGGAAGTCCAGCATCTTGCGCGTGTCCATCCGGTACACGTGGTCCGCGCCGAAGACGAAGATGTGGTCCGGCTCCTCGTCCGTGATGATGTTGAGGTTCTGGTAGATGGCGTCCGCGCTGCCCTTGTACCAGTCCACGCCGGTGCGCATCTGCGCGGGCACCGCCTCCACGTAGTGACCCAGGAACGCCGTCATGCGCCACGCGCGCGACAGGTGGTTGTTGAGCGAGTCGCTCTTGTACTGGGTCAGCACCTTCATCCGGTACACGCCGGAGTTGGCGAAGTTCGACAGGACGAAGTCGATGATGCGGTAGCGCCCACCGAACGGAACCGCGGGCTTCGCGCGCTCCCGGGTCAGGGGCTCCAGGCGCGTGCCAGCGCCTCCCGCAAGAATCATGGCCAGCAGCTTTGACATAGGTGCCGGCCACGTTAGCCCCCGGCCGCTGGCCCACAATGGCCGTGCGGCCGGTGCAAGCTTTTCCGTTGAGTGCCCAACCGGGCGGGGCGGATGGGAGGAAAGCGACCTCTCGGTTTCGCGGCATGTAGGAGGAGGGGCGCAACCCCGTACGTCCTCTTGGCTTGCGTGGCTTCCCCGGACCTTGCGTGCTAGCGTGGCCAAGCGATGTCTGGCGACCAAACGCGAGTCACCAAGATCTCCAGCCTCACCCCGGGACCCGAGCGCGGCGCTGAGTGTTGCCTCGTGCAGATCCACGGCCCTGAGCTGGGCAAGAAGTACGTGCTGGAAGAGACCGAGTTCACCATCGGTCGCGACCAGCACAACCACATCGTGGTGGACCTGGACAACGTGTCCCGCCGCCACGCGCGCATCTGGGGCCGGCAGGGGAAGATGTTCGTGGAGGACCTCCAGTCCACCAACGGCACCTACCTCAACGACCGGGAAGTGCTCCAGGCGCAGCCGTTGCGCAGCGGGGACCTGGTGAAGGTGGGAGGCTCCATCTTCAAGTTCCTCGACGGCGACAACATCGAGACCCAGTACCACGAGACCATCTACACGCTGACCATCGCGGACGGTCTCACCGGCATCAACAACAAGCGCTACTTCCTGGAGTACCTGGAGCGGGAGATGGGCCGCTCGCACCGGTACCAGCGCACGCTGTCGATGTTCATGTTCGACATCGACCACTTCAAGCAGATCAACGACGTGCACGGTCACCTGGCCGGCGACTACGTGCTGCGGGAGCTGGCGCAGTCCATCAAGAAGCTCGTCCGGCGCGAGCAGTGCTTCGCGCGCTACGGCGGCGAGGAGTTCGCCGTGGTGATGCCGGAGGACGGTCCGGACAAGGCGCGCCTGTTCGCGGAGAAGATCCGCAAGCTGGTGGAGGACAAGCGCTTCGTCTTCGAGGACAAGGAAATCCCCGTCACCATCTCCCTGGGCGTGGCGGAAGTCGCCTCGGAGATGTCGGAGCCGTCCCAGTTCATCAAGGTGGCGGACGCGAACCTCTACAAGGCCAAGAAGTCCGGCCGTAACCGCGTGGTGGGCTGAAGGCCATGGCGGACGAAGGCTCAGGCCCGTCCTTCCTGGCCCGGCTCATCCTCGTCCTGTTGGGAGTGGCCTTCCTGGGCGCCGCCTGGGTGTGGCACCAGAAGGACAAGGACCCGAACGCCGCCCGGCTCGTGGAGCGCGTGAGCGGCGGCCGGGTGCACGGCGGCGCGGCGAACCCGTAAGGGCCTGCCCGCGCAGCGGGCGCACCCGTAAGGGCCCGCCGCGCAGCGGGCGAATCCGTAGGACCCGCCGCGCTTTCTTCCTGAAACGTCAGGTGCCTTCGCGCGACTCGGCCAGCCGGCCGCGGGTGCCGGGCAGGTTTCCGGGCGGCATCTTCCCGTAGAGGTACTGGACGGTGTCCAGCAGCGTCTCGTGGACGTCGCGCGCCTTGAAGCCCAGCTCGCGCTCGGCCTTGGCGGGCTCCAGGTAGAAGAAGTGCTCGCCAATCTCGACCTCCTGCGGGTCGAGCTTGGACACGGTGCCTCGCAGCTTCGCGAACTGCTCCAGCAGCTTGCCGCCCCAGATGTTCACCTCGCGCGGCAGCTTCATGCGCGGGGCGGGCACGCCGGTGAGGCGCTGGAGCCGGTCGAAGAAGTCCGGCATGGCCATGTTCACGCCCATCAGGTGGCGGCCGTACACCTCGCCCCGGGTGAGCGCCTGCACGAAGGCGTCCGCCGCGTCGCGCGCGTCCACGAAGGAGATGCCGCCGCCGGGCATGGCCGGAATCTCCCGGTTGAGGAACTTCACCACCGTCCAGGTGGAGGACAGGCGGTCATCCCCGGGCCCCATCAGCAGGCTGGGGTTGAGCACCACCAGCGGGACGGAGTGCTTGCGGCAGTACTCCAGCGCCAGCTTCTCTTCGTAAATCTTGGAGAGGTAGTAGGGCCAGTTGGCGACGGTGGTGATGGGGTAGTCGTCATCCTCCGTGCCCACACGGTCATCCTTCGACACCGCGATGGTGCCGGAGGTGGAGCCGAGGATGACGCGTTTGATGCCCGCTTCGCGCACGTCGCGCAGCAGCTCGCGCGTGCAGTCCACGTGCAACTCGTACATCCGCCGCGCGTCCTTGCTCTGGAAGGAGACGAGCCCCGCCAGGTGGTAGACGGCGTCCACGCCCTCCAGCGCGCGGCGCACGGCGTCCCGGTCCTTGAGGTCGCCCTGGTGCACTTCCGTCTTCGCGAACGCGGGGCCTGACGGCTTCGAGCGCGCGATGAGGCGCACGTCGTGGCCCGCGGCAACCAGCTTGGGCACCAGGTGCGTGCCCAGGAATCCCGTGCCTCCGGTGACGAGCAGCTTCACGCGTCCTTCCCTTCCGGCAGGGCCCGGGCGGGCGGGGTGAAGTCCCGGTCCGCGCCCACCTGCTCCAGGTCCAGCACCTTGCCCGCCCTCAGCGAGCGCACCGCTTCCTCCGCGATGTGCGTCACGTAGCGGTAGCCCTCCGAGCGCGCCATGCCCTGCGCCCGGGCCTTCAGCGACGCGTACTCCAGCGCCGGGCCCACGTGCACCTCCAGCTCCTTCGTCTTCGGGAACATGGAGCCCTTGGGCAGCGCTTCGTACGCGCCGTGGATGTACAGCGGCAGCACGTCCACCCCGTAGGTGAGCGACAGGTAGCCCAGCGTCGGCTTGAACTCCATCAGCTCGCCCGTCTTGGAGCGCGTGCCCTCCGGGAAGATGAGGACGTTGAAGCCCTGCCGCAGCGCCTCGCCCGCCACGCGCAGCGACTCACGCAGGCTGCCCTGCCGGTCAATGGGGATGAGGTGGGTGAAGTTCTCGAACCACGCGCGCTTGAGCGGCGTGTCGAAGAAGTAGTCGCGCGCGGCCAGCGACACCAGCCGCTCGCCCTGGCCGCCCAGCACCACGCGCACCAGGCCCGCGTCCAGGTGGCTGGCGTGGTTGGCGATGACGAGGAAGTTGCGGTTCTGCGGGATGAACGTCTTGCCCGTCACCTTCACGTCGAAGACGCCGCCGTAGAGCACCTTCTGCCCGAAGGACAAGAGCTGCCGCCCCAGCGCGGACACCGACTCCGGCACCGGAATCTCCGCTTCCTCCGCGCGCTCGGCTTCCTTCTTGATGTCGCGCGCCCGCGTCTCCTGCGAGGGCCGGCGTCCGGAGGCCACCACCAGCTTGCGCAGGTCCTCCACCGTCTGCACCTGCGTCAGGTCTTCAATGGCGGGCAGCGGCACGCCCGCGCCCTCCAGCGCCACGGACATCTCCGTGAGCATCAGCGAGTCGAAGCCCAGGTCGCCAATGAGCTGCGAGTCCGGCCGCACGTCCGACGCCGGGCGGTGGCACACCTCGGCAATGAGCGGGAAGAGCCAGTCCGACACGCCGCCCGTGGTGGGCGCCGCCTGCGCCTTCTCCTTCACGCGGCCCGCGCTGGCGGCCACGCGGTCCAGCCGCTGCAGCTCCTCCACCACGCGCTTGCGCTTCACCTTGCGGGTGGACGTGCGCGGCAGCTCGCCGTCCCAGAAGCGCAGCACCTTCACGCGCCGGTAGAAGGGCATGCCCGCGCTCACCTTGCGGAAGTGCTCCTCCAACTCGTGGCGGACCTCTTCACGCGGGCGGTCCTTGAAGTCCGGCACGCACAGGCACGCCACCTTCTCGCCGCCGGCGTCATCCGGCAAGCCGACGATGGACATCTCCTTGATGTGCTCGTGCTCCTGGTACAGCTCCTCCAACTCGTCCGGGTAGACGTTCTTGCCGTTGGCGTCGACGATGACGTCCTTGGCGCGGCCCATGAGGTACAGGCGGCCTTCGTCGTCCATGCGGCCCAGGTCGCCGGTGTGCAGCCAGCCTTCCTTCACCACGGCTTCGGTGGCCTCGCGGTCCCCGAAGTAGCCCGCCATCACGTTCGGGCCCTTGGCCAGCACCTCGCCAATGCCGTCGTTGTCCGGGTTCTGAATCTTGAACTCGATGCCCGGCAGCGCCTTGCCCACCGTGCCCTTGATGCGCTTGTTGGTGGCCTCGGACACCGCCAGCACCGGCGCGGCCTCCGTGAGGCCGTAGCCCTCGCGCATGGTGAAGCCCAGCTCGTGGAAGGCCTGGTGCACTTCTTCCGACAGCGCGGAGCCGCCGGACACCAGCACCTTCACCCGTCCGCCGAACTTGCGGTGCACCGGCCAGAACAGCAGCTTGCCCAGGTTGAGCGAGCTGCGGTTGCGCAGCTCCCCGTTGGCCGCCATCAGCGCCTTGAGCGCCTGCTCCACCAGCGGCGGGCGCGCGGCCATCTCCTGCGTAATCTTGCGGTGCAACAGCTGCCAGAGCGCGGGCACGCCAATCATCGCCGTCACGCGGCCCGTCTCGAAGACGTCGCCCAGCCGGTCCGACGTGAGCTCGTCGATGTACGTGATTTCCGCGCCGCGCATGAACGGCGTGAGGAAGCCGGCGGAGAATTCAAAGGTGTGGTGCAGGGGCAGCACGGACAGCACGCCGTCACCCACGCCCACGTCGAACGCGCCCGCCAGCTTCGCCACCAGCGCCGCGAAGTTGCGGTGGGTGAGCATCACGCCCTTGGGCGTGCCGGTGGTGCCGGAGGTGAAGATGACGCTCGCCACGTCGTCCGCGGCGGCGGACTTCCTCACCGGGCCAATGCGGTCCGGGAACGCCGGGTCACCCGTCATGGCCTCCGCGAGGCTGGCCACGCCCACGCCCTCACCCAGCGCGGTGAAGAGGCCGGGGAAGTCCTCCGCGGTCTGCTCGGACACGAGGCACTGCTTCGCGGCCGCGCGCTTCGCGATGTTGACCACCTCCGCTTCGGTGAGCGAGGGGTCCACCGGCACGGCGGTGCCGCCAGCGCGCAGGATGCCGAAGTAGCTGATGGCCCACTCCGGCCGGTTCTCCGACACCAGCAGCACCCGGTCGCCGCGCTTGATGCCCTGGGCCATCAGGTAGCTGCCCACGCGGGCCGCGTAGCGGTGCACCTCGCCGAAGGTGAAGCGCTCTTCCTTCTCTCCCGCTGCCATGCGGAACGCCACCCGGTGGCGGTACGCGTGCACGGTGGCCTCGAAGAGCTCCAGCAGGTCGCGGTGCGCGGGGATGGCGGTGCGCTTCTCGCGCTCCTCGTCCAGGCCCGGGAACACCCACTTCTCCAGGCCGGGCAGGTGCGTGCCCAGGAAGTACTCGCGCCAGTCGATGCGGTCCGGCGCCCAGTCAATCTTCGCGCGGTCCGCCGGCACCATGCGCTCGTAGACGGAGCGCGTGTTGTCGCAGCGGAAGACGTAGCGGTTCTCCCAGAGGAAGGGGAGGAACAGTTCAATGAGGCCGCCGAGGCTGCCCGCCTGGGACTCCACTTCATCCAGCGCGACGCGGGCCTTGTCCATCATCGCCTGCACGCGGGGCGCGCCCCACGCGGGCCGCACCTCGTCCATGGCCTTCTTCAGCAGCTTCGCGCCCTTCGCCAGCATGGGCGCGCTGAGCAACTGGAACTCCTGCTTGCTCACGGGCTGCGGCTCGATGCGCGAGCGCAGCGAGTTGACCAGCGAGTTGCCCGTCTCACGGTTGCGGTAGTAGCGGCGGCGGTACAGACCCACCAGCTCCACGGAGCGGCTGGCGAGGAACGGGTTCACGTCACCGGAGGCCAGGTTGTAGACGCGGCGCTCCTCCACCTGGATGGCGTGCGCGGTGATGCCCAGCGTGGCGCCCGCCACCTGGTCCACCGGGATGATGTCCAGGATGGCGTGGTCGCCCGCGGGGATGCCGCGCTGGCCCTTGATGCCCGCGTACGCCAGCGGCGCGGACGTGGTGAAGCCTTCGTTCCAGCCGGGGAAGGGGAAGTGCGCCGCGCTCTCCACGATGGAGGGCCGCACGATGGAGTAGCGAAGCCCCGGCGTCCCCGCCATCACCTGTTCGCCCAGGTGCTTGGCGTACGTGTACGTGTTGGGCCAGCCCCAGTGCTGCGCGCGCTCCATGCCCGCGCGGACCAGCTCGCCGGACAGCCACAGCTTGCGCTCGCGGCCCACGGCCAGGCGCAGCGTCTTCTCGTCGGTGGCGTCGCGGCCCTCTTCCTCCAGGCGGTCCAGCGCCTTCTGCCGGAAGAGGGAGGTGAGCGCCTTGTCATCCGCCTGTTCGCGCAGGCGGGCCACGATTTTATCCGCGTCCGCCAGCTCCTGCTCCAGGCTGAAGTCGCGCCCGTCCATCTCCCCCTGCTTGGGGAAGTAGTTCAGCACCTGCTCGTCCTCGAAGACGAGCCCGCTGCGGTTGCCCACGACGAACGCGGTGGACATGTGGATGAGCGGCACGGACCAGCGCAGCGCCAGCGCCACCGCGTTCTTCACGCCGTGGGTGTTGACGTTGAGGCCCACCTCCAGGGACGGATTGAAGGAGACCAGGCCCGCGCAGTTGACGATGGCGTGCACCTGTCCGGTGAGCGCGTCGACCTGCGCCTCCTCCAGGCCCACGAAGGGGTCGGTGATGTCGCCATCCAGGATGGTGCACTTCTTCTGGATGAACGCCATGGCGCCTTCGTCGCCCAGGCGGTCGCGCAGCGGCTGGAAGGGCTCGCTGGGCGCCACCTTGTCGAAGAAGCGGCGCTCCGCGGACGCGGCGCTGCCCTTGCGCACGATGACGTAGACCCGGTCCAGCACGTCACCGTAGTGGGCCAGCAACATCGACAGCGTCACCTTGCCCACGAAGCCGGTGGTGCCGACGAAGACGATGCGCTTGCCGGTGAAGACCTCGGTGACGTTCAGCTCGGAGGGCGTTGCCATGTCCGTGTGCGACCCTTTCACTTCACGTCCACCATCACCGTGGGCGCGATGCGCAGCAGGCTGATGGACGCGGAGCGCCCCATGAAGCCGCGCGCCTCTTCAATCGCCTCGGAGAGGGTGTCGGTGCGATCCCAGCCGAGCAGGGCCGGGACGTGGTTGTTCTCCGCGCCCGCGACGATGACCTTGCCTACGTGCTGGCGGCCATTCTCGCCCCAGTACCACATGTAGAAGGGGTGCACGCCGTGGTAGGCGTTGCCCTTGCGGTACAGGTGCACGTAGCTGGGGTTCTCCGCGAACTCCTTCTCGTACTTGTGCTCCAGCTTCATGGAGTCCCGCGTCTCCGGCAGCAGCCGGTGGAAGAACTCGATGTAGCTGGGGTGCTGCACGGGGTCGAACTCGTCGTAGGCCGGGTGCAGGAGGATGAGCACGCCCCCCTTCTTCACCAGCGGCACGCCCCGGTTGAGGTTGTAGAAGTACCCCAGCCCCATCACCTGCACGAGCAGCGGGTTGAGGACGGAGTTGACGCTGTAGGGGCTGACGAACGGGATGGGGAAGATGACGATGTCGCTCTGCCCCTCCACCGGCACCACGTACTGCTTCCAGCTCTGCTCCAGCGTCTTCTGGTGCGTGGGCTCCGTGGCCCCCGCGAACACGCCCGTCACGTCATAGGGCGCGGGGATGGCGTTGAGCACCTTGCGCGCCGCCGCGCGGGGCAGCTTGGACAGCGTGAAGCGCAGGGCCTGGAACTTCAGCCGGTCCGCCTCCGTGTAGTCCTCTTCCTTCTTCGCCAGGAAGTCCGTGGGCGCGCCGAACATGCGGTTGTTCAGCGTGGTCTCGATGTGGAAGACCTTCAGCGTCTGGTCGATGACCGTGCCGATGCGCGAGTTCTTCGTGTAGAGCGCGCTCGCCTTCGGCTCCATGTAGCTGTCGGAGTCGCGGATGGTCTTCGGGTTGTGGTGGTGCCGGAGCGACGCGTAGTTCGTCACGCCCGTGCCCATGGACTTGTGCCCGCCGTTCATGGGCACGAAGTTGATGTTCACGTAGACGATGAGGTCGCTCTCCGCCACGCGGCGGTTCACCGCCACCACTTCATTGTGGCTGGTGCGCTCCAGCTCCGTGATGCCGTCCGGGTCTTCCGCGTCGTGGTTGTAGTAGCGGTCCGGGTAGTAGGCGTCGAAGATCTTCTCGCCCACCATGCGCTTCATCTCGCCTTCGGTCATCCGGCGGTGCAGCGCGTTGGCGATGACCAGGTGCACGTCATCCACGCCACTGTCCGCGCACAGCTCCAGCACCACCTCCAGGATGGACTGGCGCACGTCCGGCGTGACCATGGGCGGCAGCGGGACGCTGATGTCGTCGATGACGCACGTCAGCCGCATGCCGGGCTTGAGCAGCGCGTGCAGCGGGTCCATGCCCTCCGGGTGGTTGATGGCCCAGCGGATGGCGGCCTTCACGTTGGGCACGCCCTCCAGCGGGGGGCGGGGGAAGATGACCCGGGTGCCCACGGGCAGGTCTTCCTGGAGGAAGCCCTCACCGTAGAAGAGCGCCCGGGGGGGGCTGCCCTTCTCCGTGATGACCACCTGGCTTTCCTCGTCGTACAGCTTCTGGAGCGTCTTGAGCGGGCGCATGGATGAAGGGGGCGGCGAAAAGGGGTGGGGGATTACTTCAGGTCCAGGATGGGCCAGTTGTACGCGCGCGCGAGCGAGCGCAGCCGCAGGTCCGGGTTCACCGCGGTGGGCCGTCCCACCACGGCGAGCATGGCGTAGTCGGAGGCGCTGTCCGAGTAGCCATGGCACTGGTTGAGGGCCAGGCCTTCGCGCTCGCAATAGGCGCGGATGGCGTTGGCCTTGTTGGCGCCTTCGATGATGGGCGGAATCACCTTGCCGGTGGCCTTGCCGCCCACGAACTGCATCTTGTTGGCGATGACGTCATCGCAGCCCAGGTGCCGGGCCAGCGGGCGCATGGTGAAGTCCAGCGCTCCGGTGACCAACACGATGCGGCAACCGGCACGACGCGCCTCGTCGATGAGGTCCTGCGTCTGCTCGTACAGCGCGGGCTTGAGGACGTCCTCGAACATGTCCTCCGCGATGGTGACGAGCCGGTCCTCGCTAAGGCCCGAGTAGTACCGGTAGAAGAACTCGTTGAAGGCCTTGCGGTTGACGGCATCCAGGATGCCGAACACCGGGAGCCCCAGGGCGGTGCCCAGGGTGCGGCCCGCGATGCCCCGGAGCGAGCCCCGGTTCATGGCGTAATAGGCATAGACGTGGACGATGTTCGTCCGGACCAGCGTCCCGTCGACGTCGAAGAAGGCTGCTTTGGCGGGCACTTTGGGGGGCATGGGCGGTCGGGCTTCCTCCCATCCTGGGGGGGGTCCGGTCAACGAAAGCGGAAGGCCAGCGTGGGCCGCGGGCCCTTTGGGCGCATGGGGCTATAACCAGCCCTGCGCGCGATACCATTCACCACTGCGAGTGATGGACTCCGCCAGGCCACGGCGCGGCCGGAAGCCCAGCAGGCGCTCGGCCTTGGCCCCCGAGCAGGTCCAGGCCGGGGCCAGCAGCTGCCGCGCCAGCTTCCGGTTCAGGGGGAGCTTGCGGCCCGTCAGCCGCGTCACCCCGTCCGCCGCCGAGGCCAGGGCGGTCAGCACCGCCGGGGACAGCCTCCAGGTGCGCGTCTGGAAGCCCAGGGCCTTCGCCCCCAGGTCCTGCATCTCCTCCAGGGTCAGCCGCTCCGGCCCCGCGCAGAAGAACGCCTCCCCCAGGGCCTCCGGCTTCTCCGCCAAGACGAGCAGCAGGTCCACCACGTCCTCCACGTCCACCAGGGACAGGGGACGGGGGCCTCCGGCCAGCTCCAGCCGGATGCCCTTCTTCCCCAGCTTGAAGAAGGTCAGGTTTTCCCGGTCTCCGGGCCCGAGGATGCGCGGCGGGCGGATCACCGTCACCGGCAGCCGGTCCTGGAAGGAGAACGCGATGCGCTCCGCTTCCGCCTTGCTCTCGCCGTACCACTCATGCGGATGGAAGGCGTCCTCCTCTACATGGGGGCGCTCCGGGGTGGAGGGCCCGTGGGAGGCCAGGGAGCCGCACATCACCAGCCGGGGACGGGGCTCTGGCAGGGCGGCCATGGCCTCACAGATGAGGTGGGTGCCCTCCGCGTTGACGCGCATGAACTCGTCGCGCAGCGCGGCGCGGCGGATGCCAGCCAGGTGGAAGACGACGTCCACGCCCTTCACCGCGCTGGCCAGCGAGGCGGGGTCCGTCACGTCGCCCACCAACCGCGTCCAGGGGTGGCCCTCCAGGGCCTTTTCCAGCTCGCGGGTGTCCGTGGTGGGGCGCAACAGGCATGAAATCCGGTCGCCGCGAGCCGCCAGCGCCCGCGCGAGCCAGGTCCCCAGGAAGCCACCGGCACCAGTGATGAGGGCATTCATGGGCGCTGTTTCATCCGAAAAGCCACATCCCGTCCACCGCCGAAAAGGGCAGGGTCCCCCCCGAGGGGGAGGCTGCTCCGGGTGCCGACTTTCCGCCTCCGGACGCGCCGCGAGGCACAATCCCCGAGGGAAAACGGCCTCCGGAGCCGGATTCTGGCGCTCCGGACGCGTCGCGGGACTTCCGTTCCCGAGGGAAGAATGCGCTGCGGGGCCGAGTTCTAGCCTCCGAAGCCGTCGCTCCGAGGAGCCCCAGAGGGAAAAAGCGCGCGATGGACGCTGTTTTTCGCTCTAGGCCGTGCTACTACGCGCCATCGGCTCTAGCTTGAAGATGAAAGCACGCCGTGCAACGTCCCCTTCGGAGGGGAGGAGACACAAGACGAATGGCCGCCAAGAAAGCCGCTGCGAAGAAGTCTGCCCCTGCTGCCGCGAAGAAGGCTCCTGCCGCGAAGAAGGCCGCGGGCCGTAAGCCCAACGCCGCGTTCATGAAGGAGATGACGCCCTCCGCTGAGCTGGCGGCGATCGTCGGTTCCAAGGCGCTGCCCCGCACCGCGGTGGTCAGCAAGATCTGGGACTACATCAAGAAGAACAACCTCCAGGACGCGAAGAACAAGCGCCAGATCAACGCCGACGACAAGCTCAAGCCCATCTTCGGCGGCAAGAAGAACGTCACCATGTTCGAGATGACCGCGCTGGTGAACAAGCACCTGAGCTGAACGGTGCAGGGCCCGTCGGGGCCGTCGCCGGTAGCCCGAAGGACCCTGGGGGCTCGTCACGCATCGCGCGGGACGGGCCCTCCGCTTTTTCCCTCTGTACCGGCCGCCCGTCCGGAGCGTTGAAAAGGGGGCGAAGGCGCATCTGCCTGCTGGCGGACGCGCCGCGTCGGACCTACCTCTGGGGGTCATGTTCCACGACGGTTCCGAGGCAGGGGAGCGCTCCGCGCGGGTGGCGGACGCGGATGGCACGAACACGGCGGTGGAAGCCCAGGCGGAGGGCCTGTTCGAACAGGTCCAACGCGAGCTGCAATCGCGCCGCGGCACGCCGCTGTCCACCTACCGGATGCAGCTGCATCAGGGCTTCACCTTCCAACAGGCGAAGGCGCTGGTGCCGTACCTGGCCCGGCTGGGCGTGAGCGACTTCTATGCGTCGCCCTACCTCAAGGCCACGCCCGGCAGCACCCACGGCTACGACTGCGTGGACCACCAACGGCTCAACCCGGAGGTGGGCACGGAGGAAGAGCACGCCGCCCTCTGTGACACCCTGAGCGAGCACGGGCTGGGGCAGGTGCTGGACGTGGTGCCCAACCACATGGGCATCGAGCGGGACAACCGGCTGTGGTTGGACGTGCTGGAGAACGGCCCATCGTCCGTCTACGCGAAGTTCTTCGACATGGACTGGCGGCCGGTGAAGGACGAGCTGGCGGACAAGGTGCTGCTGCCCATCCTGGGCGACCAGTACGGCATCGTGCTGGAGCGCGGCGAGCTGAAGCTGTCCTATGCGTCCGGCGCCTTCCATCTGCACTACTACGACCACCGTCTGCCGGTGGCGCCGCGCCAGTACGCGACCCTCCTCAAGCACGGCCTGGAGCGGTTGGAGAAGCAGCTGGGTCCGGAGTCGACGCACCTGGTGGAGCTGCTCTCCATCCTGACGGCCCTGGACCACCTGCCGCTGCGCACGGAGGTGGACGCGGCGAAGGTGACGGAGCGGCACCGCGAGAAGGAGGTCATCAAGCGGCGACTCGCCGCGGTGGTGGCGGACAGCGCGGAGCTGGCGGCGTACGTGGAGGAGAACCTCCGGGTGTTCAACGGCACGCCCGGCAACGTGCGCTCCTTCGACCTCCTGGATTCGCTGCTGCAGAACTGCAGCTACCGGCTGGCGCACTGGCGCGTGGCGGGTGAGGAGATCAACTACCGCCGCTTCTTCGACATCAACGGCCTGGCCGCCATCCGCGTGGAGGACGCGGACGTCTTCCAGGAGGCGCACCAGCGCATCTTCGAGTGGCTGCGCGAGGGGCGCGTCACGGGCCTGAGAATCGACCACCCGGACGGCCTCTTCGACCCCACCGCCTACTTCCTGGACCTGCAGGAGCGCTTCTTCGTGGAGCGCGCGCGGGCGCGCTTCGACGCGGAGAAGAGGGAGGGGGACGACGCGCGGTGGCCGGAGGTGGAGGCGCTCTTGCGCGCGAAGTGGCGGCGCCAGGTGATGGACACGCCGGACAGCCCGCTGCGCAAGGCGCTCTTCGTGGCGGTGGAGAAGATTCAGGGCGGCCGCGAGCGCATCCCGGAGTCGTGGGCGGTGCACGGCACCACCGGCTACCGTTTCGCCAACGCGGTGAGCGGCCTGTTCGTGCACCCGGCCGCGGAGGCGCACCTGACGGAGACGTACGAGCGCTTCGCGGGCGGCACGCAGGACTTCGCGGAGTTGGTGTACCAGAAGAAGCTGCTCATCATGCGCGTGAGCATGGCCAGCGAAATCAACGTGCTGGCGCACGAGCTCAACCGCATCTCGGAGATGAACCGCCGCACGCGCGACTTCACGCTCAACAGCCTGCGGCGCGCGCTGGTGGAGTTCATCGCGCTGTTCCCCGTGTACCGCACCTACGTGGACGGCTGGCGCGCGGAGCTGGACGTGCGCGACGTGCAGTACATCGAGTGGACCCTCCAGCGCGCCAAGGAGCGCAACACCACCACCAACGCCTCCATCTTCGACTTCCTGCGCGACATCCTCCTGGGCCGCTACCCGGAGCACGTGGGGGATGAAGAGAAGGCGGTGATGCTGCGGTTCGCGATGAAGCTCCAGCAGGTGACGGGCCCCGTCATGGCCAAGGGCCTGGAGGACACCGTCTTCTACATCTACAACCGGCTGGTGAGCCTCAACGAGGTGGGCGGCGAGCCGGAGCACTTCGGCATGCGCGCCACCACCTTCCACCTGCGCAACCAGGAGCGCGCGGAGCGCTGGCCGGCGAGCATGCTCACCTCCAGCACCCACGACACCAAGCGCAGCGAGGACGTGCGCGCGCGCATCAACGTCCTCACGGAGCTGCCGGAGGACTGGCGGGAGAAGGTGCGCGCCTGGGCGGACCTCACCCGGCCCTTCGTCAGCCACCTGCCCTCGGGCCCCGCGCCTTCGTCCAACGACGTCTACCTCTTCTTCCAGACGGTGGTGGGTGCGTGGCCCATGGGCGAGCAGGTGCCCGAAGGCGAGTGGAAGGAGTTCCACCGCCGCGTGCGCGAGTACATGGGCAAGGCCATCAAGGAGGCCAAGGTCCGCACGTCGTGGACCAACCCGGACGGCGCCTACGACGACGCGGTGGCGCGCTTCGTGGACGCGTGCTTCGACCCCTCGAAGGGCCAGGCCTTCCTGGATGACATGAAGGCCTTCAAGCGCCGCATCGAGCGCGCGGGCCAGCACAACGCGCTGGGGCAGCTGCTGCTGAAGCTGGCCTCGCCCGGCGTGGTGGACACGTACCAGGGCTGCGAGCTGTGGGACTTGTCGCTGGTGGATCCGGACAACCGCCGGCCGGTGGACTACGCCCTGCGCGAGCGGCTGCTCACGGCGCTGGACGAGGCGGCGGCGAAGGACCGGCCCGCCCTGTGCGAGCGGCTGGTGAAGGACCTGGACGATGGGCAGGTGAAGCTCTTCGTCCTGGCGGAGGCGCTGCGGCTGCGTCAGAAGTACGCGGACCTGTTCCGCATGGGGGGTTACGAGGCGCTGGAGCTGTCCGGGCCGCGCTCGCCCGCGGCGGTCGGCTTCGCGCGCACGCATGGTGACAGCGTGCTGATTGCCTGCGCGCCGCGTTACACGCTGGAGGCGCTGGAGTCCGGCGGGCTGGCGCAGGCGTATGACGGTACGTTCCTGAACCTTCCGGAAGCATATGCGGGCATGATGTTCCGCAATGTCTTCACCGGGCGCCCCGTCCGTCCCCAGCAGGGGCCGGGAGGCGTGGGGCTGGCCCTGGGGCCGCTCCTCGCGGAGTTCCCGGTGGTGCTGCTGGAGAGGAGCACTGGATGAGAAGGGCCGAGGTGCTTCCAGGGAAGCCGTTTCCCCTGGGCGCCACGTACGATGGGAACGGCGTGAACTTCGCCGTGTTCAGCGAGCACGCGAAGAAGGTGGAGGTCTGTCTCTTCGACCCCGCCGACCCCAAGAAGGAGACGCGCCGCTTCCCGTTGCTGGAGACCACGAACCACGTCTTTCACGGCTACATGCCGGGCGTGCACGCCGGCTGTCTGTACGGCCTGCGGGTTCACGGTCCGTATGAACCGAAGAAGGGCCTGCGCTTCAACCCGCACAAGCTCCTGGTGGACCCCTACGCCCGCGCGCTGCACGGCCAGGTGGACCCCAAGGCGCCCATCCACGGGTACGTGCACGGGGGCAAGGAGGAGGACCTCGTCATGGACACGCAGGACGACGCCTGGGGCGTGCCCAAGGCGGTCATCCTGTCGGACGGGTTCGACTGGGAGAATGACAAGCGGCCGGAGGTCCCCTGGCACAAGACGGTCCTCTATGAGCTGCACGTCAAGGGCTTCACCATGCTGAACCCGCGCATGCCGGAGCACCTGCGCGGCACGTACGCGGGCCTGGCGCACCCGGCCAGCATCGAGCACCTGAAGAAGGTGGGCGTGACGAGCGTGGAGCTGCTCCCCATCCACGCCTTCATGGACGAGCCGTTCCTCACCCAGAAGGGGCGCTCCAACTACTGGGGCTACAACACGCTGGGCTTCTTCGCTCCGGACGCGCGCTACTGCGCGTCGGGCTCGCTGGGCGAGCAGGTGGCGGAGTTCAAGGGGATGGTGAAGCTGCTGCACCGCGCGGGAATCGAAGTGATTCTCGACGTCGTGTACAACCACACCTGCGAGGGCAACCACCTGGGGCCCACGCTGTCCTTCAAGGGGCTGGACGCCGGCGCGTACTACCGGCTCAGTGAGAAGGACCCGCGCTACTTCATGGACTTCACGGGGTGCGGCAACTCGTGGAACGCCACGCACCCGTACGCGCTGAAGCTCATCGCGGACTCGCTGCGCTACTGGGTGGAAGTGATGCACGTGGACGGCTTCCGCTTCGACCTGGCGACGACGCTGGGACGGGACCGGCACGGCTACGACACCCGCGCGGCCTTCTTCCAAATCCTCCACCAGGACCCCGTCTTGAGCCGCGTGAAGCTCATCGCGGAGCCGTGGGACGTGGGGGACTACGGCTACCAGGTGGGCAACTTCCCGGTGCTGTGGAGCGAGTGGAACGGCAAGTACCGCGACACCATGCGCCGCTACTGGAAGGGTGACGACCGGCAGGCGGCGGAGATTGGTTCCCGGCTCACCGGCAGCTCGGACCTGTTCGCGCTGTCCGGCCGCAAGCCCACGGCGAGCGTGAACTTCGTCACCGCGCATGACGGCTTCACGCTGCACGACCTGGTGACGTACAGCCAGAAGCACAACGAGGCCAACGGCGAGGAGAACCGCGACGGCGCCAATGACAACCACGCCTGGAACTGCGGCGTGGAGGGGGAGACGAACGACCCCAAGGTGAACACGCTGCGCGAGCAGCAGAAGCGCAACTTCCTGGCGTCCCTCTTCCTGTCGCAGGGCGTGCCCATGCTGGTGGCGGGCGACGAGATGGGCCGCACGCAGAAGGGCAACAACAACGCCTACTGCCAGGACAACGAGCTGTCGTGGGTGAACTGGGAGCTCAACGAGAAGCAGCGCCAGCTCCTGGACTTCACCGCCCGCATCATCAAGCTGCGGCGCGAGCAGCCGGTGCTCTCCAAGCGCCGCTTCTTCCGCGGGGCCCACATCTGGGACAGCGAGCTGAAGGACCTGGCGTGGTTCCGGCCGGACGGCAAGGAGATGAAGCGCGACGACTGGGAGAAGCCCTACGTGCGCTCCCTGGCCTTCCTGCTTGGGGGGGACGCCATCGCCACGCCGGACGACGAGGGCCACCGCATCGTCGGGGACACCTTGCTGGTGCTGCTCAACGCGCACCACGAGCCCATCACCTTCATGCTGCCCGCCCTGGAGTGGGGCGCGGACTGGGAGCTGGTGGTGGACACCGCGGCCACGGGGGAATCCCTGCGCACGCACACCCCGGCGGGCGGCAAGGTGCAGGCGGCGGGACGTTCCCTGGTGGTCTTGCGGCGCCCGGCGACGGAATGGGAGTAGCCGCCGGGGCCGTCCCGGAGTAGGCAGCGGGCGTGATGACCCACACGCTCTGGCCCTGGGTGGCCTTCAACGTCTTCGTCCTGGCGATGCTCGCCATGGACCTGGGGCTGTTCCACCGCAAGGAGCACGCGGTGTCGTCGAAAGAGGCGACGCTGTGGACGCTGGTGTGGGTGAGCATCAGCCTCGCGTTCTGCGGCGGCGTCTACCACTACGGCGGCAAGGGGCCGGCGCTGGAGTGGCTGACGGCGTACGTCGTGGAGTACGCGCTGTCGGTCGACAACCTCTTCGTCTTCCTGATGGTGTTCGGCTACTTCCGGGTGCCGCCGCAGCACCAGCACCGGGTGCTCTTCTGGGGCATCCTGGGCGCGTTCGTGATGCGCGCGGTGCTCATCGTCGCGGGCACGGCGCTGGTGGCCCGCTTCGAGTGGCTCATCTTCCTGTTCGGCGCGTTCCTCGTCTACACGGCCTCCAAGATGCTCTGGGCCAAGGACGACGACGACGTGGACCCGGAGGCGGGCTTCATCGTCAAGATGGCCCGGCGCCTGCTGCCGGTGTCGCGCCAGGGAGACGGCAGCCGCTTCTTCCTCCACGAGGACGGCCGGCGCAAGGTGACGCCGCTGTTCATCGTGTTGCTGGTGGTGGAGGCCACGGACCTGCTCTTCGCCATGGACTCCATCCCGGCGGTCCTGGGCATCAGCAAGGACCCGTTCATCATCTACACGTCCAACGTCTGCGCCATCCTGGGCCTGCGCTCGCTGTTCTTCGTCGTCTCCAGCCTGATGGAGAAGTTCCATCTGCTGAAGGCCGCGCTGGGCGTCATCCTGGCCTTCGTGGGCGTGAAGATGCTCATCGAGCACTGGTTCAAGATTCCCATCGGCATCTCGCTGGCGGTGATTGGCGGGTGCCTGCTGGTGGCCATCGTGGCGTCGCTGGTGTTCCCCAAGCCCCCGGAGGCGGCGGGCTCCACCCCGGTGGCGGACGCGGACAAGGCCCCGGACGCGCCGGCGCGGGAGCAGGACCGCGGCTGACGGGGGCCCTGGAGCCTCGGGAGACCCCTGCGTTTCCCTTGCATCGGACGGGAGTCGCTGCCAAGTCTCCCGGCATGTCCACCGCCACCACCGACGGCATCCGCGTCACCGTGGAGCCGACCTTCTGGCCGGAGCGCAGCACGCCTGAGTCCGGGCAGTTCGCCTTCATGTACAAGGTGGTTCTCTTCAACGAAGGCACCGTCCCGGCGCAGCTGCGGTCGCGGCATTGGATCATCACCGACGCCCAGGGCCACGTGGATGAGGTGAAGGGCGAGGGCGTGGTCGGCCGTCAGCCGCACCTCAAGCCGGGCGAGCGGTTCGAGTACACGAGCTGGGCGATGCTGAAGACGCCCTTCGGCACCATGCGCGGCGGCTACGAGATGGAGCGTCCGGACGGCACGCGCTTCGAGGCGCGCATCGCCGAGTTCGCGCTCACGCTGCCGCACGCGCTGCACTGAAAAAGACTCCCGAGGGACTTCGCGCATGGCCGTGCCGACCACGAAGCGGGGACTGCTGCTCGTCAACCTGGGGACGCCGGACGCGCCCGAGTCCGGGCCGGTGCGCCGCTACCTGCGCGAGTTCCTCAACGACCCGCGCGTCATCGACATCCACCCGGTGGGGCGCTGGTTCCTCCTGAACCTCTTCATCCTGCCCTTCCGCCCCGCGAAGAGCGCGGAGGCGTACCGCAAGGTGTGGATGAAGGAGGGCTCACCGCTGCTCGTGTACAGCCGCGCGCTGGAGGCGCGGGTGCGGGAGCAACTGGGGGACGACTACGAAGTCGAGCTGGCCATGCGCTACGGCAACCCGTCGCTGCCGGACGCCATCGCGCGGCTGAAGGCGAAGGGCGTGTCGGAGTTCACGGTGCTGCCGCTGTACCCGCACGAGGCGGCGTCGTCTTCCGCGTCGTCGCTGGCGCGCATCTATGAAGTGCTGGCGGAGGGCTGGGACGTTCCCAACGTGCGCGCGGTGCCGGCGTTCTGGGATGACGCGGGCTTCCTGGACGCGTTCGCGTCGGTGGCCCGGCCAGTGATTGCCGACATGCGCGCGGACCACGTGCTCTTCAGCTTCCACGGATTGCCGGAGCGCCACATGCGCAAGAGCGACCCGACGGGGCAGCACTGCCTGGCGTCCTCGGGGTGCTGTGACGCCATCACGGCGGAGAACCGGCACTGCTACCGCGCGCAGTGCTTCGCGACGGCGCGGATGCTGGCCCAGCGGCTGGCGCTGCCGGAGGGCGGCTACACGGTGTCCTTCCAGTCGCGGCTGGGGCGCACGCCGTGGGTGAAGCCCTACACGGACCTGGTGCTGCCGGAGCTGGCGGCGAAGGGCGTGAAGCGGCTGGCGGTGATGTGCCCGGCCTTCGTGGCGGACTGCCTGGAGACGCTGGAGGAGATTGGCCTCCGCGCGAAGGAGCAGTTCGTGGAGGCGGGCGGCGAGTCGCTGACGCTGGTGCCGTCCCTCAACGCCCACCCGGAGTGGGTGGACGCCGTGGTGCGGATGGTGCGCGCTTCGGACGGCCCGGCCCCTACGGCGCGGGCGGAGTCGCGGTAGGCGCGGGCGCTGCTTCCGGAGCCTGGGGCGCGGCCGGAGCCTGCTGGGGCGCGCTGACGGGCGTGATGCGGGCCTTGTAGGTGCCCGCGGGCAGGTTCACGGCGGGCTGCGCGGGGCCGTTGAGGGCGGTGGACAGGGTGCCCTCCCAGGAGCGCCACTGGCCGGCCTTCACCAGGAACTCGCCCTTGCCGGTGACCTTCACGGTGGCGCCCAGCTCGGTGCCTTCCGGCTGTGCGGTGGGGGCGGGCGCGTCGTCCAGCTCGTTGGGGACCTCGATGGCGGTGTTCTCGGGGCCCGCCTGCTTCGCGGCCTTATCCTTCTTGGGGAGGGCGGGGCGCGGGGCGCTGAGGGTGCCGCCGAACTGCTCCACGATGTCGTACTCGAGCGTGGCCACCTGCTCGCCGTTGTCGCCCGGGGTGACGGAGACGAGCTTCACGCGGTTGTGGCGCTCGCCGCCGGGGGCGCGGCGGAACAGGGTGCCCAGGGCGTCCGGCGTGGTGAGCTCGGTGCCCAGGGGCCACGTCTCGCCGGGGCGCACGGGGTCGCGCGGCAGCTCCAGCACCAGCGTGGCCAGGTTGCGCGCGGGGCCCTGGAGCCCGTCGATGATGAAGCCGCGGTCGCTGAAGGTGGCGTCCTCGGGCGCGCCGGTGTTGGGCGCCACTCGCAGCTGACGCTCACCGGATTTGTCCAGCACGAGCACGTACGTGTACTCGGTGGGGACGGGGGCCTTGGCGGCGGCCGGGGCTTGAGCGGCGGGGGCGGCCTTGGCGTCCTTCCCCTTCTTCTTGTCGGCCTTGGCGGGCTTCTCCGCCGGGGCGGACTCCAGGACGGGCGCGTTGCGGTCCAGGGCGAGGTTGAGGCGGAAGGAGATGGGCGCGTCCTGGACGAGCTTCCAGCGCAGGACGACGGCGTCCTTGGGGACGGCGGGCGCGGCGGGAACGGGAGCGGCCTCGGCGGGCTCGGGCGCGGTGGCTCCCGGCGGGCGCGGGATGGGCTCCATCTTTCCCGGCGCCTCCTGCTTGCAGGCGGTGAACGCGAGTGCGACGAGCAGACCGGAGAGACTTCGCTTCACGGGGACACTCCTGGGTGACGGTCGCGGGATAGCGGAGCGGACGGCGGTTGTAAAAGGGAGAACGGGCTTTGACGCGGCCCGACGAAGTTGGAGGTTCATGGAAGGGGCGTCATGCAGGAGCGCAGGCCTTCCGGCGCGGTGGGCGGCGGCTCACCGGCGATGGCTGCGAGGAACGCGAGCTCACTCGGGCCGGGCAGCGCGCCTCCGCAGGCTCCGGGACAGGACGCCATGCGTTCGTCGAAGCGCGTGCACCAGGCCTCGATGGGCGCGGGTGGGGCCGGAGGCGGCTGGGGGGCCGTGCCGGGCGTCCCAGGGCGGGGCTGCCGGGGGCCCGGAGGGGGCGGGCCCAGGTGCTTGGCCTGAGTGGCCAGGCAGGCCAGGGTGAGGCGGGCTTCGGCCAGGCAGGCCCGTGCCGCGGGGGCGGGGATGCCGGAGGATTCCTTCCACGCGGCGAGGCCCGCGGCGGCGGCGGCCTGGATGCGGGAGTCCCGGGCTCGCAGGGCGTCGGACAGCAGCAG
This sequence comes from Corallococcus exiguus, assembly GCF_009909105.1. Lineage (NCBI taxonomy): Bacteria > Pseudomonadati > Myxococcota > Myxococcia > Myxococcales > Myxococcaceae > Corallococcus > Corallococcus exiguus. The sequence continues at coordinate 156,133 of NZ_JAAAPK010000011.1, read as the reverse complement.
CTGCTTCTGGGCGGGGAGGATGTACTGCTCCGAGACGTTCCTGACGCGGGCCGCGGAAGGCGCGCCCTTCAGGGCCTCGGTCATCACGAGCAGCAGGGCCGCCTCGGTCAGCGTGATGCGTGGGCTGCGCCGCGAATCCAACAGCAGGTCGAGGACGGCCTCGCGTCCGCCCAGCCGGTCCACATGGGGCGGGGCGAGCAGCTTCGTCACGACGGCGGGCGTGGCGAACAGTCCGTCGAGCAGGCCGATGTCGCGCTCCATCACCCAGTCGACCAGCGCCTCGGCGCGTCCGGGGAGATACAGGCCCAGGTCATCGCGCAGCATGCGCAGGTGCGCCGGGGACAGCGGCTCGAGCACTCTCATCATCTCCGTGGAGGGCAGGTGCCGGAGGTGGCGGGACAGGATGGGGATGGCTTCTCCCGGGCAGCGCACCTCCGCGCTGGCGAGGGCGCGCAGCCGCTCCGCGGACATGGCCATGTCGGTGGCGTAGAAGAGCTCGAAGCAGGGAGTGCCTTCGCTCCAGAGCTTGAACGCCGCCGGGCTGGCGGTGCCCAGCTCCTGAAGCTCGAGGACGATGTCGTGCAGCGGGAAGAGGGAGGGGTGCTCCCGGCGGACCTGGTCGAACCACGCGTTCTCCAGTGGCGTGAACGCGTTCTCCTGAAGTGCCGCGAGACTCGGCCATTCGCCCTTGCGCAGGCTCAGGAGCGCTTCGACCCGTGGGAACGGAAGGGCCGCTGCCTGCGATAGGAAGTCGCGCTGCACGGGGGCGGGTTGGTCCCACAGCCACCGGGCCAGGGGCTCCGCGCGACCTTCCAGGATGCCGAGCCGCTCTGGCAGGCGGATGCGCTGGGCATGGGACATCAATGCCAGACACCGTGGACCCGGGCAGGCGCCCTCCTGGAACAGACGGGGGAGGGCCACGCGCAGGCCTTCCGGATGGCAGTAGGGCACGAGGACCGCGTCCATCAGCTGCTGCTGACGTGCGAGGCGCTCCGCGAGCTGGACGCGTTGTTGGGGCGTGGCGGTGACGCCGCAGAGGAGCATGGCGGGCGTGGGCGGGCTCAGCGGATACAGCTCGCGCGCGGTGGGGTGCGCGGCGTATTCCATCCGCGCGACGCCCACGCCTTCGCGCGTGAGGCCCACCAGCTGGGTGAGCGCCTCGGTGCACGGATGCTCCGGGGCGTAGGGCCCGCCCGTGCAATCGAACCTCCTGCCGATGGAGTGATAGCGGAAGAGCGGATCGGCTGTCTTTGCCCAGGCCTCACAGTCCACGGGCGCCACGCGGGCGTTGGAGTCCGTGCGGGTGATGACGCGTTCGTGGCCCTCCATGCGGAAGCGCAGGTCCTGCGTGCCGACCGTCACGCCGCGGGCTTCGAGCTTCAGGGTGGTATCCGGAGCGCGGCCCGCTTCGAGGACGGTGAAGACGAACTGGCAGCCTCCGACGGAGTGGGACTCGGGGGCGGGGGGACGGGTGCCGTCGACGCAGGGCAGGGGAAGGAAGCCGACGGCCGCGGGGAGGTCGTAGCGGTCCTTCTCCCCGAAGAAGGCATGTTCGGCGGTGTAGAGCGCGGAGAGTCCGCACACGGCTTCGGCGGAAGGGTCTGGCCGCGCGCCAGTGGCCATGGCCAGGACGACCCATAACCACCCTGTGGCGAAGCCCATGCGGCTGTTCCCCTCTCCGGACGTAGAGCCTGGGCGACCTGGGCTGTTGGCCGCAAGCCCCCGGGCGTTTGGCGACCCAGCTTCCGGAGCCCCTCCGTATTCCTCTATGTCCGCACCTCGCGAAGATGCCTGCGATGGAGGCCTCAATGGGACGAGGCCCGTGGCTTGGAATGGAGCGATGAAATGAAGTTCAAGGCTTTGGGGCTGTCGGTGGTGCTGGGGTTGTCGGCGGGTTGCGCGTCGGGGCAGCCCACCGCGCTGGAGCGGCGGCAGGCGGTCCGTGAATCGCAGGACAAGACCTACCGGAGCACGGAGGGGTTCCAGACGGTCCGTTGGGGGATGACGCCGGAGGAGGTGCGCGCACAAATGCCCGAGGCGAGCGTGGGCCCGGATGGGACGCTTCGGATGAAGACGGCCATCGCGGAGGTGCCGGCGGAGGTGGCGTTGGGGTTCCTGGACAACCGGCTGGCGGCGGTGGACGTGTTCTTCGAGGAGGTGGCGGACCCGCGCACCTTCCACTCGCTGATGCGGGACCTGCTCACGCGCAAGTACGGCGAGCCGAAAAAGCCTATCGAGATGGCGCGAGAGCTGAAGTGGGAGAAGCTGCCGATCCGCTTCGCCGCGGACCTGGCGCCCATTGAGAACCTGGAGGCCGCCGCGACCGTCCACACCCCAGAGAGCATGCTGTCCTCCCAGGCACGCCCCAAGCTGCTCAATCGCTGGACCACGCTGGAAAGCCACGTGAACCTGACGCAGTGGTCGATGCTGTCCCGGAGTGTCGTGGCCATCCAGTATGAGTCCGCGAAGTACGCGCCCAAGCGCGCGGACCTCATCGGGCGATACAGCACGAAGGCACGTCAGGAACTGGTGAAGGAACTCTGATCAGCTGTCGCGGGGCGCCGCCGCGCGGGACAGTCGGTCTCGCACGGCGATGCCCAGGCCGCTCGCGGCGGGCAGACAGGCCACGAGGATGTCGTGGCCCTGTTCGTCGGCTTCGCGCAGCCGTGCATAGAGCACGCGCGCGGCCTGCGCGGGTTCTCCCGGCACATCGAAGCGCTGCACATCGCCAGGCAGTGACAGTGACGCGGGGCCCAGCACTCCCACGCGCAATCCCTGTGCACGGAGTGCTTCCACCCGCTGCACTGCTTCATGCGGCTCCGCGAGCACCACTCCTGCCCTGGGCGCATAGTGCGACTCCAGCGAACCGGACACGCGCACCGTGGTCGACGTGCGCACCGGCACCTTGCGCCCCAGCACGCGCTCGATGTCCTCCGTCGCCAATCCCCCAGGCCTGAGAATCGCGGGGGCTCCGGACGACAGGTCCACGATGGTTGACTCCACGCCCACCGTGGACGGACCTCCGTCCAGCACCAGGTCCACGTCGTCGCCCAGGTCTCGCTGCACGTGCTCCGCGGTCGTCGGGCTTACCCGGCCGAAGCGGTTGGCGCTCGGCGCGGCCACGCCTCCTCCCAGCCGCTCGAGCACCTCCATCGCCACGGAGTGTCCCGGCACTCGCAACGCCACCGTGTCCTGGCCTCCGGTCACCGCGTCCGTGGCCTTCGACGTGCGCCGCAGCACCAGCGTCAGCGGACCCGGCCAGAAGGCCCTCGCCAGCGCCTTCGCTTCGTCCGGCACTTCGCGGGCCCACTCCGGCAGGTACTCCTCATCCGGGATGTGGACGATGAGCGGGTGGTTCGCCGGCCGGCCCTTGATGGCGAAGACGCGGCGCACGGCCAGCTCGTCCTCGGCGTTGGCCGCGAGGCCGTAGACCGTCTCTGTTGGCAGGGCGATGACACCGCCGCGTCGCAGCAATTCGACTGCACGGTCGAGGAGGTCGGGAGTAAGCATGCTCGGGCCGCACTGTCTCCCCAGGAGAAACCATGGGCAAGTCGCACGTTTTCGAAGCGCACAGCCAGATGCCGGTCCCCGCCGCCGACCTCTTCTCCTGGCACACCCGCGAGGGGGCTTTCGAACGCCTGTCGCCCCCCTGGGAGACCGCTGAAGTCGTGGACCGCTCCGGCGACGGCATCCGCCCCGGCGCCCGCGTCGTCGTGAAGCTCCACCTGGGCCCCATCCCCCAGCGCATGGTCGCCGAGCACACCGCCTACGTGGAGGGCTCCTCCTTCCAGGACACCCAGCGTGAAGGCCCGTTCGCGAAGTGGATCCACGACCACCGCATGAACCCCTCCGGCCCCCAGGCCTCCGTCCTGGAAGACGCCATCCAGTACGAACTGCCCGTGGGCGCGCTGGGGGACACCTTCGGCGGTGGCTACGCGCGCAAGCGCCTGGAACGCATGTTCGCGTACCGCCACTCGCTCACTCGCGCGGACCTGCGCCGCCATGGAGCCTTCGCGAACGAGGGCCCGCTCACCGTGGCCATCGGCGGTGCGTCCGGCATGCTGGGCTCCGCGCTGGCGTCGTTCCTCACCACCGGCGGCCACCGCGTGAAGCGGCTGGTGCGCGGCCGTGCGAACGCTGCTCGCGGGGACATCTCCTGGGCTCCCGACAAGGGCACCGTCGACGCCGCGGGCCTGGAGGACGTGGACGCCGTGGTGCACCTGTCCGGCGCCAACGTGGGCGAGGGCCGGTGGACCGACGAGCGCAAGCAGGAGCTCCTCAAGAGCCGCACCGAGAGCACCCGCCTGCTGTGTGAAACCCTGGCCCGCGCCACCCGAAAGCCGCGCGTGCTCATCTGCGCCTCCGCTACCGGCTACTACGGCAGCCGGGGCGACGAGGAGCTCACCGAAACGTCCTCCTCCGGCGACGGCTTCCTCGCGGACGTCACGCGCCAGTGGGAGGCCTCCACCAAACCCGCCCAGGACGCGGGCATCCGCGTGGTGAACCTGCGCATCGGCGTGGTGCTGGACGCGCGCGGCGGGGCGCTCGCGAAGCTGGCGCTCGCGACCCAGGCGGGCGGCGGCGGGCCCGTGGGCTCCGGACGTCAGTGGCTGAGCTGGGTGTCCCTGGAGGACGTGCTGGGACTCATCCAGTTCGCCATCTTCACCCCGTCCATCCAGGGGCCCCTCAACGCCGTGTCCCCGAACGCGGTGCGACAGGGCGAGCTGGCGAAGGTGCTGGGGAAGGTGCTCCACCGTCCCGCGGTGTTCCCTCTGCCCGCCGCCGTGGTGAAGACCGTGTTCGGGCAGATGGGCGAGGAGACCCTCCTGTCCAGCACCCATGCCCTGCCCACGGTGGCCCAGGCCCACGGCTTCTCCTTCCTCCTCCCCGGCCTGGAGGAGGCGCTGCGCTTCACGCTGGGCCGGACCACCGACGGCGCCGAATACCGCCACGGCTGAGCCCCGTGCTTGACACTCCTCGGGAGGGGCGACAGAAGTGCGCCGTTTCCCCTCGCTTCGAGGAGTCCTGATTGATCCAGGTCGAAGGGCTGACGAAGTTCTACGGCGAGCACGCGGCCATCCGGGACCTGGCCTTCACCATCGGCCAGGGCGAGGTCATCGGTTTCCTGGGCCTCAATGGCGCCGGCAAGTCGACGACGCTCAAAATCCTGGGGTGCGTGCTGCTGCCCACCTCGGGCCGCGTCGTCATCGACGGGCACGACGTGGTGAGCCAGTCCCATGAGGTGCGCCAGCGCATCGGCTACCTGCCGGACGTGCCCCCCGTCTACGAGGAGATGACGGTGGGCGAATACCTGGCCTACGTCGCCCGCCTGCGCGACGTGCCCGCGAAGGCCACCGCGTCCCACGTCGGCGAAGCCGAGGAGAAGACCGGACTGCGCGACGTGCACGGCGAGGTCATCTCCACGCTCAGCCACGGCTACCGCCAGCGCGTGGGACTGGCGCAGGCGCTGGTGCACAAGCCCGCGCTGCTCATCCTCGACGAGCCGACCAGCGGCCTGGATCCGCTTCAAATCGTGGAGATGCGCGACGTCATCCGCGGCCTCAAGGGCGCGCACACGGTGCTCGTGTCCAGCCACATCCTCCCGGAGATCTCCCAGACGTGTGACCGCCTGCTCATCATCCACAAGGGCACGCTGCTGGCGCAGGGCAGTGAAGAGGAGTTGTCGCGAAGCCTGGGCGGCCCGTCCATCGTGCTGGAGGTGCGGGGCGACCGCGCTCGGGCACTCGAAGCGTTGCAGGGCTTCGGCGCGGTGGAGGTGCGGGAAGGGGCGGGCGGAGTGCTGGGCCTGAAGGTCGCGGCGGCGCCGGATCTACGGCCCCAGGTGGCGCGGGCGGTGGTGGGCGCGGGCCTGGAGTTGTTGCGCTTGGACGCGAACGAGGGACAGCTGGAGGCGCTGTTCCTGCGCCTGACGCATGGGCAGGAGGTGAAGGCGTGAAGGCGCTCCTGATTGCTCGCCGCGAGCTGGCCGGCTACCTGCGCACGCTCAGCGGCTACGTCATCCTGGCCATCATCCTCGCGGTGAACGGGCTGTTCTTCAACGCGTACGCCCTGGGCGGCGCGAGCAAGCGCTCCGCGGAGGTGCTGTCCGGCTTCTTCTACTACTCCAGCGGCTTCACCATCGTGGCGGCCATCCTCGTGTCCATGCGGCTGGTCGCGGAGGAGCGCCAGACGGGCACGCTGCCGCTGTTGTACGCGTCGCCGGTGCGGGACCGGGACATCGTGCTGGGCAAGTTCCTGGCGGGGCTCGCGTTCCTGGCGCTGTACCTGCTGCTCACGCTCTACATGCCGCTGCTGGTGCTGGTGAACGGCAAGGTGTCCTTCGGGCACGTGGCGGCGGGCTATCTGGGGTTGCTGCTGCTGGGCAGCGCGTCGCTGGCGGTGGGCACGTTCGGGTCGTCGCTCGCGAAGAACCAGCTGCTCGCGGCCATCTTCTCCGCGGTGATGCTGGTGGCGCTCATCCTGTGCTGGCTGCTGGCGCGCATCACCGAGCAGCCGCTGTCCGACGTCTTCAGCGCGATGTCGCTGTGGAACCAGCACTTCCCCCCGTTCCAGGCAGGGCTCATCCACGTGCGGGACGTCGTCTACTACCTGGTGGTCACCTACGTGGCGCTGTTCGCGGCGACGCGGGTGCTGGAAGCGCGGAGGTGGCGATGAGCTCGCCGGCTTCTTTCGGGACGGGGCTCGCCGCGACGGGGGCGTTCGTCGCGGGGCTCGTGGCCGTGTTCCTCGCGGAGCGCGTGCTGGGCGTGGGCTCCGGCCGCGTGGCGCTGGCGTCGCTGGGCACCGCCGTGGTGGTGGCCGCGACGGCGTGGCGCGTGGTGCGGATGATCGCAGCGCCCGCGGACCGGCGCGCGCTGGAGCGGTGGGTGCTCACGCTGTACGTCGTGGGGCTGGCCGCGCTGGTGCTCTACTTCGTGAAGGGGGACGTGGGGACGGCGCTCTTCGGTGAGCCGCTGTCGCGTTCGTCTCCCCGGCTGTCGGTGGTGCTGGCGGTGCTGTTCCCGGCGCTGCTGTTGTGCTCGCTCGTGCCGCTGGCGATGGTGGAGGCCGCGCTCGTGGCGATGGCTCGGGCTCAGGTGCCGGAGACGGGGCGCGTGAAGAGCGCGCTGTTCTCAGGGCTGGGCATGGCGTTCGTCATCGTGTTCGCGTTCGCGGCGACGTACGTGGCGACGCAAGCGGATCCGACCTGGGACCTGTCGTACTTCCGGACCGCGAAGCCGGGCGATGCGACGCGCAAGCTGGTGCGCGGCCTCAACGAACCCTTGCAGGTGACGCTCTTCTTCCCGCCCGCGAACGAAGTGGGCGAGGCGGTGCGGCAGTACTTCCGCGACCTGGAGCCGGAGAGTCCGCAGCTGGGCGTGGAGTCGTTGGACCAGGCGGTGGAGCCCGCGCGCGGCAAGTCCCTGGGCGTCAGCAACAACGGCTCCGTGGTGCTGTCGCGGGGGGCCCGCAAGGAGATCCTCACGCTGGGCTTGGATCCGGAGCGTGCGCGCGGGCAGCTCCAACGGCTGGACGCGGAGGTGCAGCGGCGGCTGCTGGCGGTGGCGAAGCCCCAGCGCATCGTCTACCTCACGGGAGGCCATGGGGAGCGCGCCGACACGCGGCCCGTGCAGGGTGAGGCGGCCCGGCCGTCGGTGGCGCAGTTCAAGGAGTTGCTGCGCTCGCAGAACGTGGACGTGCGCACGCTCACGGTGGCGGAGGGGCTGGGCTCGGCGGTGCCGGGCGACGCGGCGATGGTGGCGGTGCTGGGGCCCACGCGGGAGCTGCTTCCGGAAGAGGCCACCGCGCTGCGCGAGTACTGGGAGCGGGGAGGGCGGTTGTGGATCGCTCTGGAGCCGGATGGCGCGGCGCTGGAGCCGTTGCTGCAACCGATGGGGCTCAAGTCGCTGCGCGTGCCGCTGGCGAATGACCGGGTGTACTTCCGCACCACGCGTCAGCTGAGCGACCGGGCCAACCTGGGCACGGCGAGCTTCTCCTCGCACCCGTCGGTGACGTCGCTGTCCGCGCTGGGCTCGCAGGGCGCGGTGGCTTTCATGGGTGCGACGGCGCTGGAGCCGGTGACGCCGCCCGTTCCCGGCGTGATGCTGGACACGAGCGTGCGTGCGCAGGGCGAGACGTTCGCGGACCGCAACGGCGACTTCGAGCCGGAGCCCGGCGAGGTCACGAAGGCGTGGCCGCTGGTGGTGGCGGTGGAGCGGCCCGCCGCGGAGGGCAAGCCCGCTCCGCGCGCGGTGGTGATGGCGGACGCGGACGCGCTGGGGGACGGCATCCTGGGCAACGTGGGCAATGCGTATCTCGCGGTGGACACGCTGCGCTGGCTCTCCGGCGAGGAGGCGCTCTCCGGCGTGACGACGAGCGAGGAGGATGTGCCGTTGCAGCACACGCGCTCGCAGGATGTCGTGTGGTTCTACGCGACGGTCTTCGGGATGCCGATGGCGGTGCTGGCGGTGGGCTACTTCGTGACGCGGCGGCGTGGACGGCGTGCGCCCCGGAGCACCGCGGTTGCGGGAGGTGCGCGATGAAGGCTCGCGACGTGGCGGTGCAGGGCGTGCTGGCGGGCGTGGCGCTCGTGGCCGCGTTCTTCGTGTGGCAGCGCGAGCCTTCGCGTGCGCAGGGTGAGGTGACGGTGGAGGACGCGCAGGTGAGCGCGCTCGACCGCATCCGGTACGACGAGGAGTCGCGCTTCGTGGAGTTGTTCCGCGACCCCCAGGACCGTGACACCGTCTGGGTCCGCCTGGGCAACAAGCCCGCGAAGCCGGGAGCCGAAGCTGGAGTCGCCAGTGATGCGGGCAGTGCCGCGCTCGACGCGGGAGCACTGGCCCACGTGACGTCCGACGCAGGCCCGCAGGTTGGCGCGAACTCGCCAACAAGTGCCGGCAACACAGGCGCGCTCGCGGTGGCCACCGACGCTGGGGTTGCGCCTCGCGCCAACGCAGTCGCGAACGCCTCCGCCGACGCGGGGACACCCGCGAGTCCTGCTCCCGTGCCTCCTCCCCGCGAGCTGCGCGGCAACGACGTGGCGCTGAAGCTGTTCTCCCGCTTCGCTCCGCTGCGCGCGCAGCGGGACCTGGGCGTCCTGGACGACAAGAAGCTGGACGAAATCGGCCTCGCGAAGACGGAGCGCGGCCTGACGCTCACGCTGGATGGCACTCCGAAGACGTTCCGCCTCGCCACGCCCGCTTCGGGCTGGGGCGCCCCCTACCTCCAGCGCACGACCGACGGGCACGTCTTCCTCCTCGGGCCCGGACTGCTGCCGGACCTGGAGGCCGCGGCCAGCCGGCTCGTGGACCGGCGCCTGCACACCTTCGACGTGGACGGCTTCGACCACATCGTCATCTCCACCGGCACCACGTCCCGCGCCTTCGTCGCCAGCGGCAAATCGCCAGGCGCCGTGCAGCTGTCGCCCGTGGACGCCCCCGGCACTCCGGACGACTTCGCCCGCAACTGGCATGACCGCCTGTGGCGCCTCACCCCCGTGGAGCTCCTGGGACGGGGCGAAGCCCCTCCGGGCCCGGCCCCCACGCCCGCCTTCCGCGTGGAGTACCAGCGCGGCGGCAAGCCCGTGGGCGAGCTCTCCATGGCGAAGACGCCGGACGGTTCGTGGTACGCGCGCACGGAGTTCACCGCCGGCTGGACGCGCATGGGCGGCGGACTGGAGCTCCTGGCCGAGGACGCCGCGAAGCTCACCGCGCCGCGCTGAGGCTCACCGTGCGGTGGACTCCGCCTCCACGTCCAACCGCACGTCCACGAAGCTGTAGGCCGGCCACGGCCCCGTGAACCGGAACGTGTACGCGTCCAGCCGCGCCACCAGCGACTGCACCCGCGCCTCGAACGCGGCCACCCGCGTGCGGTCCACCAGCCAGGCCGTGTTGAGCATCATCCGCTCACCCAGCGGCGGCGCTTCGTGCGTGGCTTCCGCCAGCGGCCTTAGTCCCGCCTTCAGCCCGTCCAGGTCCTTCCGGGTGCAGTCGTGCAGCGCCGCCTCCAGCCTCGCCTCGTGGTCCTCCTCGAGCTCGGCGGGGCCGCGCGCCAGCTCCGGCCGCGTCTCCTGCAACCTGCGCGTCAGCGCGTCGCCGTGGCAGTACACCTTCAGCCCCAGCTCCACCCGGCCCTCCAGCTCGGACAGCGCCCGGCTCAGCGGCGCGCGCGCCACGCGCAACAACTCCCGCACGCGCTCCTCCGACGGCAGCACCGTCCCGAAGGCCACCGGCACCAGCGTGTGCTCGCGCACCACGGCCTCCGTGACGCGCTGGTGCATCAGGAGGTACGTCCGCGTGGGCACCACCCGCGGGCCCGCCACCTCGGACACCAGCGCAGTGAGACCGCCCTCGTGCACCCGTCGCACCGGGGCCTCATCCAGCCCCGCGAGGTCCAGCGTCCATCCGCTGTCCTCGCGCACGATGCCGTAGAGGTAGTGTGCCCGTCCCTCGCGCGAGGACTCCGCCTGGGTCTTCGTCGTCATGACGTGCCCCCTCCGTGCAGCTACGGCTTCAGCGCGTGGATGCCGCCTCGCGCAGGGCGATCATCTTCTTCACCTGGTCCACCAGCGCGTCCGGCAGGCACGGCTTGGTGACGTACGCATCACACCCGGCCTCGTTCGCGTCCTCCGAGTGGCCCTTCAGCGCATGCCCCGTGAGCGCCACCACTGGGATGCCCTTCGTGCGCGCGTCGCCCTTCAGCCGGCGCGTCGCCTCCCAGCCGTCCATCACCGGCAGCGACAGGTCCATCAGGATGACGTCCGGCACCAGCTCGAAGGCCTTGTCCAACGCCTCCTGGCCGTTCTTCGCCTCCGCCACGCGGAAGCCTGAGAACTCCAGGTACTCCGCGTACATCTCCCGGGCATCCTGGTAGTCGTCCACCACCAGCACGAGCGGCTTTGTCTTTTCCGGGGTGTTAGTCATGTCCGTCTCGCACGTCTTGGAAAGTGCAGGGTGAAGGTCGAACCCTGGCCCGGCGTACTCTGGAGGGAGACGCGTCCCCCCAGCATCGCCGCCAGGCGACGGCAGATGGACAGGCCCAGGCCCGTTCCCCCATAGGCACGCGTGGGCGAGCTGTCCACCTGCTGGAAGTCCTCGAAAATCTTCTCCTGGTTCGACACGTCGATTCCGATGCCTGTGTCCTTCACCGAGATGGCCACGGTGCCGGTGGCGTTCTGATACTCCGCCGCCACGTGCACGCCGCCCTCGTGCGTGAACTTCAGCGCGTTGGACAACAGGTTGAGGACGATCTGCTTCACCTTCTGTCGGTCGCTCCACACCCCCGGCAGCCCCTCATCCAGGCGCGAGTCCACCGTCAGCTTGCTGCGCGCGATGATGGGGTCCATCTCCGCCATCACCTCCTGGAGCAGCTCCGGAATTCCGAAGTCCGACAGGTGCAGCGGCATCCGCCCCGCCTCGATGCGGGTGATGTCCAATATCTCGTTGATGACCTCCAACAGGTGCCGCCCGTTGGAGTCGATGCGCGTGAGGTTCCGCCGCTGCGGCGGCGTCATCTCCCCGGACACGCCCTGCAGCAGCATGTTCGTGTAGCCGAGGATGGCGTTCAGCGGTGTGCGGAACTCATGCGACATGTTGGCCAGGAACTGCGACTTGGCCGCGCTCGCCTGCTCCAACTGGATGGCCTGCCGGCGCAGCTTCTCGTTCTGCTCCGCCAGCTCCGCGGTGGCGGACTGCACGCGCGCCTCCAGCTCGCTGGAGACCTCCTTCACGCGCTCCAGGAGCCGCGCCCGCTCCAGCACCTCCGTGCGGTCGTGGAACACGGTGACGATGCCCGTCAGCTCGCCCCCGTCGCCCAGCACCTTGTTGGCCATGGCCTCCATGGGCACGGGCGCGCCGGTGGACGGGTCGTCCAGCGTCAGCTGGCTCTTCCAGCGTGACACGCTCGCGTTCACCGGCCCCAGCAGGTTCGCGAGGAAGGACGCGAAGAGGGCGTCGTTGGCGCGCACCCGGCGCAGCGTGGACTCGCCGCCGGGGCCTTCCTCGTGAGGCCACGCGAAGAGGCGCTCGGCCGGGTCGTTCATCATCACCATGCCGCCCGCCGGGTCGGTCAGGATGATGGGGTCCGCCACCGAGTCCAGCACCCGGTCCAGGCGGTGGCGCTCGCTCCGGGCCTCGCGCTCCGTGGCGCGCAGCTGCCGGTAGCTCTCCCCCAGCGCCTGCGTGGCGCGGCCCAGGTCCGTCAGGTTGCGCAGCACGCTCACCACCACGGACGGCCCGTCCGGCGCCAGCACCGGCGTGGTGACCAGCTCGAAGAGCAGGTCCATGCCCTCCAGCGGATCCACCAGCGGCACCTCGCGCCGGTGCACGGACGTGCCTCCCTGCGCGAGCGTCTCCCGGAACAGGCGCTGGTTGAGCTCCACGGCGCGCGTGCGGCCGGGGCTCGCGTCCGGGCCCGCCACCAGCAGACCTTCCGCGCGGGCGTTGGCGAAGAGCAGCGTGCCGTCCGTGTCCGTGAGCAGCACGGGGTCCGACACCGCGTTGATGACCCGGCGCAGCAGCCGGTCCGGCTCCGGGCGGCGCGGCGCCCGCGCATCCGAGGCCAGCTGCCGGGCCAGGGGCGGACCCGCGCACGACGCCACCCACGCCACGTCCTCCGGCACGGCCGGGCCGGGCAGCCCCACCACCAGCAGCGCGGCCGCGGGCGCTCCAGAGCGGCCCAGCGGCACCGCGAGGAACCCACCGGGCATCGCCGCGCCCTCGACAGCGTCCGCCGCCAGCCACCGCGCCCCGGGCCGGTTGCGGAAGCCAGCGAGCGGCGAGCCCTGCGTGTCCCACGCCCGGGCCAGCGCGACCTGCTGCGCGCCCGTCAGCCCTTCACTGGCCAGGCACACGGACGCACCCGCGCCATCCCCCGGCCCCACACAGGCGGTGGACGCGCCGTGCCTGCGCGCGAGCCACTCCACGACCGCTCGCGCACAGGCGACGGCGGACTCGCAGGCGAGCAGGTGCTCGGCGAGCACGAGGCGCGCCCCGGGGTCGGCTTCGGCGGGGGGCAGCGGGGCTGGAGACGCCACGACCTTACGCTCCGGGTGAAGGGGGACGCGGGGAACGACCGCGTTCCAGCGAGTCTGCGGTGCGGACCTCCGAAAATGCCACCACGATGCGCGCCTCCCCCTCCAAAGAAGAGGGGCGGCCCAGGACCTCCAGGGCCGGCGAGTCGAAGCGCAGCCCCCTGTCCAGCAGGCGGTCCAGCACGTCCACCAGGCTGGCCCCACCAGCCACGCGTTCCACGGGCATTCGGCGCATGCTCCTTGGGTCCGCCCGGCGCGGACCTTCGGGTCCAAGGGCCGTTCTAACGCGCTGGCGACATCGCACCCCAGCCCTGTTCACGCCCGGCCCCTGACTGACCAACACCCGGGGCGAAGCTCTGTTGGGTCGCATACACCCGGCGCTGGGCAACCGGGCGGGCGGGGCTCGGCAGGCGTGGCTTATGCCCAGGGAAGCGGATTCCTAGCCTTCCAGCATGAATGAAGAGCGCCAGCACAAATCCCTCTGGACGGTGACGACGCTTCCCCGGGACTTCCCCTCCCTGCCGGGCGACCTGGACGTGGACGTGGCCATCATCGGCGGGGGCATCGCGGGCCTGACGACCGCCTGGCTGCTCAAGCGCGCTGGCAAGAAGGTGGCGGTGCTGGAGATGCACCGCGTCCTCTCCGGCCAGACGGGCCAGACGACCGCGCACCTCACGGAGCTCCTGGACACGCCGTACACCACGCTCCTGAAAGATTTTGGTGAGAAGGGCGCTCATCTGGCTGCGTCGTCCAGCCGCGCCGCCATTGAACAGATTGCGTCCCTGGTGGAGACGCTCGCCATCGACTGTGGCTTCACCCGCGTGCCGGGCTTCCGCTACGCGGAGACAGAGGCCGAGCTGCGCGACCTGTTGCACGAGGTCTCCGCGGCGCGGCAGGCCGGATTGCTGGCGTCCTATACGAAGGAGTTGCCGCTGCCCTTCCCGGTGAAGGGCGCGCTGCGCGTGGAGGACCAGGCGGTGTTCCACCCGCGGCAGTACCTGCTCGCGCTCGCGGACCGCATCCCTGGCGACGGCTGCCACCTCTTCGAGAACACCAGGGTCGTGGACATCCATGACGGCGCGCCCTGCCGCGTCGTCACGGAGCTGGGCACCGTGACGGCGAAGGCGGTGGTGGAGGCCACCACCACGCCGCTCAACCGCGTGGCCATGCACACCAAGCTCTACCCGTACCGCACCTACGCGGTGGCGGCCCCGCTGGAAGGGCCGCTGGAGCCGGGCCAGTACTACGACAGCCGCGACCCGTATCACTACGTCCGCACGCAGCGGGTGGACGGCGTGTCCTACGTCATCGTGGGCGGCGAGGACCACAAGGTCGGCAGCGAGGAGGACACCGCCGCGCGCTTCGCCGCGCTGGAGGCGTACACGCGCGACCGCTTCCCCGTGAAGCGCATCACGCACCGCTGGTCCGGACAGGTCATCGAGTCCGCGGACGGCCTGCCCTATATCGGCCGCAACGTGGGCAGCCGCCACGTGTACGTGGCCACGGGCTTCTCCGGCACGGGCATGACGTTCGGCACGCTCGCGGGCATGGTGCTGTCGGACCTCATCCTCGGCAACGAGAACCCCTACGCCGCGCTGTACGACGCGGGCCGGGTGAAGCCCAAGGCCGGTGCCAAGGACTTCATCCAGGAGAACGCGGAGGTGGCCTTCCGCTTCGTCGCGGACCGGCTGGCCAGGCCGGACGGACACCACCTGGCGGACGTGGCGCCGGGCGAGGGAAAGATCCTGGAGGTGGAGGGCCGCAAGGTGGCCGTGTACCGCGAGGAGAACGGCACGCCACACGCGGTGTCCCCGGTGTGCACGCACCTGGGCTGCCACGTGCACTGGAACAACGCGGAGCGCTCCTGGGACTGCCCCTGCCACGGCGGCCGCTTCAGCCCCACCGGGCGCGTGCTCAACGGCCCCGCGCTCAAGGACCTGCCGTCCGTGAAGCTGCCGATGAAGTGAGAAGTGCGTGCGGGTGGGCTTCCTTTCGGGCGGTCCCACCCCCATCTCTCTGCACATCCACTTTCATTCAGGGGGCAGGGAATGAACGCGTTGGAACTGATCAAGCAGCAGCACGAAGAGGTGTCCAAGCTCTTCAAGAAGTACGAGAAGCTGGCGGACCACGCGGACGACCAGCGCCAGGAGCTGTTCGAGCAGATCGCCGACCGGCTGGGCGCGCACGCGAAGATTGAAGAGCTGTACCTGTATCCGGCGCTCAAGAAGGACGACACGGAGGATGAGCTGCGCGAGGCCGTGGAGGAGCACCTCGCCGTCAAGCGCCTCATCGCGGACCTGCTGGACATGGAGCCCTCCGACGAGGAGTTCGACGCGAAGATGAAGGTCCTCCAGGAGCAGGTGGAGCACCACGTCGAGGAGGAGGAGAAGGACCTCTTCAAGGCGGCGCGGAAGATCCTGACCAAGGATCAGCTGGAGGACCTGGGCATCCAGTTGGAGGAGGAATACGACTCCCTGATGGAGGGCGAGCCCCGCAACGACGTGCCCGAGGAGACGGAGCGGGCCGCGCCCATCTAGCGCGGCGCGTCCGAAGCAACACGGGGGTTGCGCGTGGCGTGGGGCCGGGCAGCATGCGGCCCATGCCGCGCGCTCCTGTTTCCACTCCTGTGTTGCTGCCGGATGCCTTCACGCCCGCCGCGCGCCGCGCCCTCGTGCGCGCGGACCCCATCCTGGGCACGCTCTTCAAGACGATTGGCCCGTTCCGCTTCGAGCGGTCCCCGCTGCACAGCCCCTTCGAGGCGCTGGCGCACTCCATCGTCTACCAGCAGCTCCACGGCCGCGCGGCGGCGACCATCTTCGGCCGCGTCTGCGAGCGGGTGGGGCAGGGCAAGGGCTTCACGCCCCAGAAGCTGCTCGCGCTGCCGGACGCCACGCTGCGCGAGGCCGGGCTGTCCGCGAACAAGCTGCTGGCCATCCAGGACCTGGCGCGCAAGACGGTGGACGGCACGGTGCCGCCGCTCGCGCGCGTGCGCCGCATGTCCGACGCGGACCTCATCGAGCACCTCACGCAGGTGCGCGGCATTGGCCAGTGGACCGTGGAGATGCTGCTCATCTTCCGCCTGGGCCGGCCGGACATCCTCCCCGTGGACGACTTCGGCGTGCGCAAGGGCTTCATGATGCTGCATGGCCTGAAGGAGCAGCCCAAGCCCAAGGCGCTGCTGGCGTACGGCGAGCGCTGGCGCCCTTATCGCAGCGTGGTGAGCTGGTACCTGTGGCGGGCGGCGGACAAGCCCGTGGGCACCTTCGCACCGCCGGAGGGCAGCTAGCCGAGCAGGGGCCGGGAGCGCACCGTCCCTTGCCTTGGCGCGCGGGCGTCCTCACCCGTTAGGGACGGAGGAATCCCGCGCATGCGTGCACTCACCTACCAAGGTCCCTATCGCGTCCAGGTGGAGCAGAAGCCGGACCCGCGCATCGAGCACCCCCAGGACGTGGTCCTCAAGGTCACCCGCGCCGCCATCTGCGGTTCGGACCTGCACCTCTTGCACGGCCTGGTGCCGGACACGCGCGTGGGCTGCACCTTCGGCCACGAGTTCACCGGTGTGGTGGAGGAGGTGGGCAAGGAGGTGTCGCAGCTGAAGAAGGGCGACCGCGTGGTGGTGCCCTTCAACATCTCCTGCGGTACCTGCTTCTACTGCCAGCGCGGCCTCACCGGGAACTGCGAGAACAGCAACCCCGGCAGCGACGTGGCCTCCGGCGTCTACGGGTACTCGCACACCACGGGCGGCTTCGACGGCGGGCAGGCGGAGTACGTGCGCGTGCCCTTCGCGGACGTGGGGCCCATGAAGATTCCGGACGACATGGATGACGAGTCCGTCCTCTTCCTCTCCGACATCCTGCCCACCGGCTACCAGGCCGCGGAGATGGGCGAAATCAAGGGCGGCGAGACGGTCGTCGTCTTCGGCGCGGGCCCGGTGGGCCTCTTCGCGATGAAGTCCGCGTGGCTGATGGGCGCGGGCCGCGTGGTGACGGTGGACCACGTGCCGTACCGCCTGGAGTTCGCGCGGAAGTTCGCCAACGTGGAGACGGTGAACTTCAAGGAGGTGGGCGACATCGTCCTGCACCTGAAGGAGCTGTTCGACGGCCGCGGCCCGGACGTCTGCATCGACGCGGTGGGCATGGAGGCGGAAGGCTCGCGAGCGCACCGCGTGCTGGGCCTGGGGCTGAAGCTGGAGGCCGGCGCGCCCACCGTCATCGAGTGGTGCATCAACTCCGTGCGCAAGGGCGGCAACGTCTCCATCATCGGCGTGTATGGGCCGCCGTGGAACTTCGTGCCCATTGGCACCGCGATGAACAAGGGCCTGACGCTGCGGATGAACCAGGCGAACACGCGCCGGTACATGCCGCACCTCCTGGAGCACATCCAGAAGGGCCGCATCGACGCGAAGAGCATCATCACCCACCGCTTCCCGCTGGAGCAGGCGCCGGACGCCTACCACCTGTTCGCGCAGAAGCAGGACGGGTGCGTGAAGTGCGTCCTCATGCCGCACGGCCACGCCTGACAGACACCACTCGCCATCACAGGAGGCACGTCATGCCCCAGAAGACGACGCGGAAATCGAGTCGAGCGAAGAACGGCCACGCGAAGGCGCGGGCGAAAGCGAACCCCACTTCGGCCGTGGATCAGGACCCCGCCAACCGTCCGGGCGTCCCCATGGAGACGGCGCCGAAGCCGCTGGCGGGTGCGCGCGCGCCCATCGCGCTCCAGCACGCGGAGGTGCCGGTGTTCAAGCACGCCGGCCGCAAGCAGATGCCGCCCGTGTTCGGCACCGCCCAGCCTCCGAAGGGGCTGAGCGGCTTGCTGCGAAAAGCGGCCTACGCGAAGCCCGACCACAAGCCCGGCCACTGGATGTTGCTGATGCTGGCGGACCGGGTGGACGTCTGGGAGCACCGGCTCAGGAAGTCCCTTCCGTGGGCCGCTCCTTCCGCGGCGGTCCTCGTCGCAGGGGGCCTGATGTGGCGGGGCCGCCGGGCGTGAGGCGCGGGCCTTACGCGTCCCGGCCGTTGTAGGGGAAGGGCGTGACCGTGGACAGGTCCAGGCCGTCCAGGCAGCGCAGGTTGACGGCGAACATCTCCTTGCCGTCCGGGCCCTTGCCGGTGGCGTAGGACTCCACGCCGCAGGTGGGGCAGTGCAGGTGGTTGATGACCTTCTTGTTGAACTGGTAGGTCTGCACCACGTTCGCGCCGGAGAGGGACTTGAACTGCTCCGGCGGGACGAACGTCAGCACCGCGCCAATCTTGTGGCAGATGGAACAGTTGCAGCTCACCACCTGCGCCAGGTCCGTGGTCGCCTCGTAGCGGACCTGTCCACAGTGGCAGCCACCCGTATACGTCTTCATCTCCGCCATGGTGCTTCCTCCGGTTGCTGCGTGATGCCCGGGCCGGAAGCGCGCTTCCGCCCACCCGGTGCGTGTGACGCGCATCAATGAACGGAGGCTGCGGGGACCGCAAGCGCCCTGGTGTGTAGCCGGGCGCTTGCGGCGGTGCGTCACGTCAGTCCGCGTACGTCGTCACGGACATCATCCGCACGAAGCGACGGTCCGTGCTCACCGCGGCGATGGCGAAGCCCTGCGTGTAGCTCGGCGCGCCGCACCCGCGGCAGCTCCAGCCCGTCCTGTAGAGCCGGTTGCTGTTGCGCGAAATCGCCGTGATGTACGCCACCGCGCCCTCCACCTCGTCCACGTTGTAGCTGTACGCGCTGAGCTGTCCGATGAGCTCCCGCACGGTGATGGGCTCGAAGATGCTGGCCTGCGGACCGAAGGCGTTGCTGAACGCCTCGCCCAGCGTCTGCTGGTTGGCCACGCCCTGGCCGTTGGGGATGTAGCCCTCGTAGATGCGCGCGGAAGAGAACGAGCCGGTGGCGCCGAACAGCACCGCGGGCGTCTGGGTGACGGGGTACAGGTTCAGCGGGTAGCCCGTGAGGAGCGTGTCGTTCACCTCGTAGAAATCCGCGAAGTACTTCGCCGCGGTGCCCGTCATGGACTGCTGGAAGGGCGTGTCGCTGAGGCGGGTGGTGAGATAGGCGCGCTCGGCGCTGTCCACGCCATAGCCCACGTCGTTGAGGAACGCGTCCAGCGCGTTGCGGATCTCCGAGCGGAGGACGGTCGTGCCGCCGGGGCTGCTGGCGCTCTTCGCGGCGGTGATGCTCGCCTCGAAGGCGGGGATGCTGGTGGTGGAGTCAGCGAACGCCGGAGCGGAGAACAGCATCAGGGCGCCCACCAGCGACTTCATCGACAGGGTCTTCATGGAGAACCTCTTCATTCAAGGGGGAGTACCGCGAGCGACGCGCTGGCGAGTACCACGCCGTCCTGACATGGCCGGCGTGAGGTTCCGGTGACACGCGCGCTCGTGACACGCTCGTGAAAGAGCGTGTCGCGAGACTGGAATGTTTCAGGACGTCCGCTGTGCGGCGGTGCGTCGCATCAGTCGTTCCCGAAGTCCGCTGTCCACACGGAGACCATGCGCACGAAGCGGCGGTCCGTGCTCACCGCGGCGATGACGTAGCCCCGCGTGTTCCACGGCGAAAAGCTGCACCGGCGGCAGGTCCAGTCCGCGACGTACAGCCGGTTGCTGTTGCGCGAAATCTGCGTGATGTAGGCCACCGCGCCCTCCACCTCGTCCACGGTAGGGGTGCTGCCCTTGATGGAAGTGGTGCCAAGCCGCTCGATGAGCTCCTTCACGGTGATGGGCTGGAAGGGGCCGACGGGCGGCTCGAAGTAGGTGGTGAACGCGGTGCCCAGCGTGGCCTGGTTGGCGATGCCCTGGCCGTTGGGGATGTAGCCCTCCCGGATGTCCGCGTTGGACGCCAGCGGACCGGTGGCGCCAAACAGCGACGCGGCGGTGCCGGCGACGGAGCCCTGGTACAGCGGGTAGCTCGTGAAGGTCGCGTCGTTCAGCTCGTAGAAGTCCGCGTAGTACTTCGCCGCGGTGCCCGTCAGCGACTGCTGGAACGGCGTGTCGTTGAGGCGCGTGGTGAGGTAGGCGCGCTCGGCGCTGTCCACGCCCTGGGGGCCGCCGGTGTCGTAGATGAACGCCTCCATCGCGGTCCGGAGCTCCGAGCGGAGGATGGTCGCGCCGCCGGGGCTCAAGGGGCCCTGCGCCGTGGAGATGCTCGCTTCAAAGGCGGGGATGCTGGTGGTGGACGAGGCGAAGGCCGCCGGAGCGGCGAACAGGGCCAGACCGCTCAGCAGTGACGTCATCGACAGGGTCTTCATGGGGACCTCTTCATTCGCGGCCCGTGCCACGGGCGCGTTCAAGGGGGGCACCGCGGACGACTCGGTGGCCAGTACCACGCTCCCCTGACAGCGCTCACGCCCGTGAATCAGCGTGTCGCGAGGCTGGAATGTTTCACGATGCGGGCTGCGGTGCCGCGGGCGTGGGCACGTTGCGGCGCAGGGGCGCGAGCAGCGCGAGGAACGCGGCGGACAGCGCGACGCCCAGGAGGAACATGTTCCCGTAGCCCAGGTTGCCGAACTTCGGATCCGCGAGCAGTCCCGCCAGTGGCCCCGCGGGCGCTTTGCCCGCGACCTCCACGCTGGCCAGCAGCGTGTAGTGCGTGGCGCCGATTCTCCGGTCCGTGCGCGACATCATGAACGCGAACATCACGGTGGTGAGCGCACCGCCGAAGAACTCCTCGGTGAGCGTGACGCCCAGCACGCCCGCGTCGCTGACGCCCGCCTGCGTGAGCAGCCACCGCCCCGCGAGCGGCAACAGGCGCAGCGTTCCAGTGAGGGCCACCGCGCGCAGCAGCGGCAGGCGCGCGGCGAGGAGCCCCCCGCACGTGGACCCCAGGAGCGACGCGGCGGTGCCCCACGTGCCCACCCACAGGCCGATGCGCGCCGGCGTGAAGCCCGCGTCCACGAGGAAGGGCTTGTAGAGGACGTCGGACATCGTCTCGCCCAGCTTGTACGTGCCGATGAAGAGCAGCAGCCACCCGGTGCCCGGCACGGTGAGCGCGGACTTGATGCGTGCCCAGAGCGCGGGCCAGTCCAGCTTCGCGGACTCGGGGCCTTCGGCTTCGCGCGGGGGCGGCTCGCGCACGAAGAGGACGATGGTGAAGACGGTCAGGCACAGCGCCGACATGACGAGGAACAGCCCGGACCACCCGATGCTCGCGCTGGCCCACACCAGCAGGCCGCCGCCGGTGAGCATGCCCAGCTTGTAGCCCACCACCTGCGCGGTGTTGCCCAGGCCCAGCTCCTCTGGACGCAGCAGGTCCACCGCGAAGCCGTCCACCGCGATGTCCTGCGTCGCGGCGAAGAGGTTCATCACGAAGATGAGGCCCAACAGCAGCGGCAGCGATTCCCGACCCGCCGCGAAGGCCGCCCCCGCGCACGCGAGCGCCAGGCCCGCCTGCATGGGGAGAATCCACGAACGCCTGCGCCCCACGCGCTCGGAGCCGTAGCGGTCCACCAGCGGGGCCCACAGCGCCTTGAGCATCCATGGCAGCGACAGCGCGCCCGCGAACCCCAGCGCTGCCAGAGACACGCCGCGCGTGCGCAGGTAGACGGGCAGCGCCGTCACCTGGAAGCCGAAAGGCAGCCCCTGCACGAAGTACAGCGCGCACAACAGCCACAGCCGGGACGGGATGCGTCGCATGGTCGTGGCGCGAGCATAGGCACGCCCCCTGGCCTGAGTCGTGGGCCTATACTCGCCGTTCCAGTCACTCCCAGGGAGTCGCATGCCGGAGCGAGCCGCAACCGAGTCGGGAATCATCGTCGTGGAGCTGTCCGCCGAGCACGAGCTGGAGGCGGACCACGTGGACGCGGTGGTGGATGTGAAGGCGTCCTCGTTCTTCACCGGCAACGCGGCCTTCGCCAACGCGAAGGAGGTGGCCGCGCTGGTGCGCCTCATGGAGGACCTGGGCGTGCAGGCCTCGGCCTTCACCCTCCAGTCGGTACAGGCGGAGACCCAGGAGGGGCTGCTCACGCGCTCCTCGTCCGCCCTCTACACGGTGCGCATCCGCCTGGTGGACATGGGGCGGGTGGGGGACGTGCTCGCCGCGCTGTCCGGCATGAAGCAGGCGACGCTGCGCGAGCTCAAGTGGGGCTACACGCACGAGCCGGAGGCCCGGCAGGACTGGCTGGAGGCGCTGGCCCGCGAGTCGGTGAAGAAGGCGCGCCGCGTGGCCGCCGGGCTGGGCGTGACGGTGGCCGGGCTGCACCGCTTCTCCGAGCGCACCTGGGAGTCGCGGGCCTTCGGGAACCACGGCGGCGCCTACGGAGGCGGGAACGAGGACGTGATGCCCATGGCCCCGTCGGGCAGCTACAGCGTGAAGCGGACGGCCTCGCTGGGCTTCCCCGTGTCCCACCGCAAGAAGGTGCACGTGATGGCCACCGCGGAGTTCCAGACGCACCCGGCCCCCGAGTCCTGAAGCGCTCGGGGCCGGATGGCTCCACTCACGGCATGGCGCCGGGAGTGTGCTTGAGCACGAGCGACTCCAGCCGCAGGAGCGCCTTGTCCAGCGTCTCCCACGACGGGCCGAAGGACAGGCGCACGTAGTTGCGGAAGCGCGACGCCCGCGCGCGGCGCTTGCCGGGGTTCACGTCGAAGAACTCACCGGGCACGGTGATGACCTGGTGCTCCAGCGCGGCGCGGAAGAAGGCCATGCCGTCGTTGAGCGGCGCGGGCAGCCCGGACAGGTTTCCCCAGACGTAGAACGTCCCGTCCGGCGCGCGGTCCGTGCGGATGCCCAGCCGCTCCAGCCGGGAGTGGAACCGGTCCCGCTTCTCCCGGAACGTGTGGTGGATGGCGCGCGTCTCCGCCACCACCGCGTCCTCCTGGAGCAGCGGAATCGCCGCGCGCTGCAAGGGCCGGCTGCCGCCGCCGTCCAGGAAGCTGCCCGCGCTGGCGACCGTGTCGATGACCTGCTTGGGCCCCACCGTCCACGTCATGCGCCAGCCCGGGTAGCGCCAGTTCTTGGTGAGCCCGTCGAAGAGGATGACCGGGTCGCGGTTCACGTCCTCCACGTACCTGGCGGCGCTCTCCACCGGCAGCACGCCCGGGCGGCCCGTCCAGATGTAGTGCGAATAGAACTCGTCGATGAGCAGCGAGCACTCCAGCTCGCGCGCCACGCCCACCCACCGCGCCAGCTCCTCGCCCTGCACCAGCTTGCCGGTGGGGTTGCACGGGTTGGAGAAGAGCAGCGCGGACAACCCGCGCCCCTGAATCTCCCGGCGCAGGTCGTCGTGCGTGAAGGCGTAGCCGCGCTCGCCCTCCAGCAGGATGGGGATGGCGGTGAACGCCTTGAAGACGTCCAGCAGCTCTTCATACGCGGTGTAGTCCGGGAGGAAGTGCCCCAGGTTCACGCTGCCCAGGCTCGCCGCGGCGCGGGTGAGGGCCGCGCGGCCGCCGCCGGACAGGCAGACGTTCTCCGCGCTGTACTGGCTGGACATCCCCTTGCGGTAGAGCCGGTTGTAGAGCCCCGCGATGGCCTCCCGAACCTCCCAGAGGCCCGCGACGGGGGCGTACTCCTGGTCCGCCATGTCCACCGTCACCGAGTGCACGCGCGACGGAGCACCGGGCAGGTCGCCCGTCTCCGGCTGACCCTGGCCCAGGTTGCACCACTCCGGGTCGCCGGGACGGTAGCCGCGGCGCGTGGCCTCGGCGGTGACGAAGATGACGCCCGTGCGGGGCACGGTGCGAAACGCATGCAGGGGGACGCTGTCGCTCACGGACCACACGCTAGCGCGCCCCCTGCCGCGGTGCAGCCCCTTACCCTTCCAGGGAGGCGCGCAGGAACCAGGCGTGCTTCTCGAACTCGGTGATGATGCCGGTGAAGAGGTCCACCGTGTCCGTGTCCTTCTGGCCCTCCACCGCCGCGCGGCTCTCCCGCAGGCCGTTGAGGTACACCTCGATGCGCTCGGCCAAGAGCTTCACGTGCTCCAGGTCGCGCGAGGTCTCCTGCGGATATTCCGGCAGGCGGCTGTGCGTGCCCACGTGGCGGCTGGTGCCGTACGCGCGGCCGCCCAGCGTCACCGCGCGCTCCGCGATGGAGTCGTTGTGGTTGGCCAGGCTCACCGCGAACGTTTCGAACAGCGGGTGCAGCGCGGCGAACTGCGGGCCCTTGATGTTCCAGTGGGCGACCTTGATCTGCGAGTGCAGGTCCAACCCATCCGCGAGCCGCTCGTTGAGGGTGGCGGAGATGGCGGTGCGGGCCTGTTCGGACAGGGGACTCGGGCTCTTGTAGAGGGCCATGACGGACACGTTCCTTTCAGGTGAGGGGTGGGACGTCGAAGAGAAAAGACAGCGCCCCCCGGTGTCATCCACCGGAGGGCGCCAATCACAGCTCAGAGATAACGACGAGGGGACTAGGACTCCAGTCCAACCGCCGCCGCGTGGATGACGCTCGCGATGCGGACGGCATCGTGCACGTGGTCCTCGCTCAGGCCGCCTTCCAGCACGACCTTCTCATGCGACTGGATGCACATCTCGCAGCCGTTGATGGCGCTGACCGCGAGGCAGACCAGCTCGAAGTCCACCTTGTTGGTCAGCACCTGGGCCAGCCGGTTCATCCGCAGCCCGGCCCGCTTGGTCGCGTACGACTCCTTCCCGATCATGTGACGGAATCGGTAGAAGACGTTGTTCATCGCCATCAGCGAGGCCGCGGCACGCGCGTCCTCGATGACCGGCGTGGCCTTGTCACCCAGTGCCTGCTTCGCCTCGTTCAGCATGGCCTCCTTCAGCCGCTCGTTCCGGGCGGCGAAGGCGCATGCCACGGCCGTCCCCCAGCGCTGCTCGGGGGTGAGGGTCGTGCTCTCCAGGACCGCGGAGAGGTTGAGGCGGGTGTCCTTGTGGGCGTCCGCAAGCTCGCTGCGGACGACTTCGAGCGAAGCCATGGTGCCTTACCCCGCCTTCTGCAGCTTCGTGGTGAGCGTCTCCTCACCCTTCTGCCAGTTGCACGGGCACAGCTCGTCGGTCTGGAGCGCGTCCAGCGTGCGGACGGTCTCCTTGACGTTGCGGCCCACGGACAGGTCGTTCACGGACACGTGGCGGATGATGCCCTCGGGGTCCGCGATGAACGTGGCGCGCAGGGCCACGCCCTCTTCCTTGTGCAGGATGCCCAGCGCGCTGGACAGCTCGCGCTTGATGTCCGCCAGCATGGGGAAGGGCAGGTTCTTCAGGTCCGGGTGGTGCGTGCGCCACGCGTGGTGCACGAACTCGCTGTCGGTGGACAGGCCCAGCACCTGCGCGTCGCGGTCCTGGAAGTCCTTGTTGTGCTTGCCGAACTCCGCGATCTCCGTCGGGCAGATGAACGTGAAGTCCTTCGGCCACGCGAACAGGACGGTCCACTTGCCCTTGTACGTGTCGTTGGAGATGTCCTGGAACTCCTTGTTCTTCTCCAGGCTCACGGTGCCCTTCAGCTTGAAGTTCGGAAGCTTGTCGCCAACGGTCAGCATGGGTTTCGACTCCTTGGGGATGGGGGGCGGGCCACCGTGGTCCACCCCAGAGGTGATGAGTTGCTACCGGGTAAAGCAGCCACCGTGCCAGCGCATCAACTGCCCTGATTCCAGGAGGTTACAGCTCCCCCTGAGATTCGCACCGGCGGGGCGGTGACGCCGGACCGGTGAATAACGAAATCCCGGTGCCTTTCGCCACTGCAATTTCGGTGGGCCGCTATTATCGCTAACACATGCCGGATGAACTGATGGGGCGCCACCCGGAAGTGACGCAGGATGCTCGGGAGCTGGTCGAGCTGGCAACCACCGAAGAAGGGGTGGGAGAGCTGCTCCGTCGGGGATTGGACTGGGTGTCGCGCGTGGTGCCCTTCGACCTGGCCACGCTGTTCCTCCTCAAGGAGGGGCGGCTGGAGGCGGTGGCGGCGCGCGGCCCGCTCGCGAACCAGGCGGTGCGCAAGCATTCGCTGCGGCTGGCGGACTTCCCGTCCTTGAAGCAGGCGCTGGAGACGCGGCGCGCGCGGGCCTTCACGGAGGAGGACCACTCGCACGGGGATGGCGACCCGTTCGATGGGGTGTTGGACCTGCCCGCGGGGCACTCATGCATGGTGGTGCCGCTGTGCGCGGGGGAGCGCTGCTACGGCGTGCTCACGCTGGACCGCGTGCAGTGTGAGACGTACGCGCAGCCGGTGGTGGACCTGGTGGAGGTCTACGGCCAGATGCTGGCGACCGCGCTCCAGGGCGCGGAGCAGCGCGCGACGGCGGAGCGGCTGCACCGTCAGGACCACGAGCACGCGAAGCTGCTGGAGTCGCAGCTGGGCGGGGACTCGGAAGGCATCCTGGAGACGTCCCTGAGTCCGGTGATGCGCGACCTGTCCTTGCGCGCGCGGCAGGTGGCGGAGACGGACACGCCCGTGCTGATTACCGGAGAGACGGGCACGGGCAAGGAGCGGCTGGCGCGGGCCATCCACCGCTGGAGCGCGCGGGCGGATCAGCCCTTCGTGTCGCTCAACTGCGCGGCCATTCCCGCGGGCCTGCTGGAGAGCGAGCTGTTCGGCCACGTGAAGGGGGCCTTCACCGGCGCGAACCGCGACCGGGCGGGCCGCTTCCAGATGGCGCACGGAGGCACGCTGCTCCTGGATGAGATTGGCGAACTGCCGGTGGAGCTGCAGGCGAAGCTGCTGCGCGCGCTCCAGGAGAAGTCGTTCGAGCCCGTGGGCAGCGACAAGACGGTGCGGGCGGACGTGCGCATCCTCGCGGCGACGCACGTGGACCTGCACCAGGCCATCGCGCAGAAGCGCTTCCGCGAGGACCTCTTCTATCGTCTGAGCGTCTTCCCCTTGAGGCTGCCGCCCCTGCGCGAGCGGCGCGAGGACCTGCCGCAGCTCACCGCGTTCCTCCTGGAGGAGCAGGCGAAGCGCACGGGCCGGCGGGGCATGCGGGTGACGGCGTCAGGGCTGACGCGGCTGGCGTCCTACGACTGGCCCGGCAACCTGCGCGAGCTGGCGAACGCGCTGGAGCGCGCCACCATCCTCACGCGCGGCCAGGAGCTGACGGCGCAGTCCTTCGATCTGGCGAACGGCGAGCGCGCGCGGGAGGTGTCGGGCCCGGTGTCGGTGGAGGAGACTCCGGCGCCGCTGCCCGCGGGGGCGAAGGTGCCCACGCTGGCGGCGGTGCAGCGCGAGCACATCCTGCGGGTGCTCACGCTCACCCGGGGCCGCGTCTACGGTGAAGGCGGCGCGGCGGCGCTGCTGGGGCTCAAGCCGTCCACGTTGCAGAGCCGGATGAAGAAGCTGGGCATCGAGCGGTTGGAGGGCTTCACCGCCGCCGAGGACGCGTGACGCGGGCTCAGTACCTGCGGCTGTCCTCGCGGGCCTCGCGGCGGTCCTCGCGCGTCTCCTGGCGGTTCTGCGCCGTCTCGGTGCGAGCGAGCTGGACCAGGTCAGCGATGAGCATGCGCTTGCGGCTGAGGCTGCCGCTGTCCATCCGGCCGTAGAGGTTGTTCAGCTCCTGGGAGATGGAGCGCGTCTGCTGGAGGGCGCGGGACTCCTGGCGGGCGTCGCGCACGTCGTCGCGGTGGTCCTTGCGGTCGTCGTAGCGGTTGCCGTCGTGGCGCACCTCGCGGGCGCTGGAGCGCGCCTCCTGCTTGTCCTGGGACAGCTCGCGGCGGGTCTCGTTCAGCTCGGACGACACGTAGCGGCGCAGGTCCTCTTCCACCTGGAGCAGGTCGCGGCGCGCGGCGCGGCCACGGGCGGAGTCGTAGCGGGAGAGCAGCGACTCCACCTGGCGCAGGTCCTGATGATCATCCCGGGTCTCTCGCGCGTCCTGCCGCAGCTCCTGGCGGTCACGGGCCTGCTCGTGGTTGTTGCCGCGGGGACCGCCTGCGTGAGCCAGGACCGGGAGGGACAGCGCCATCGTTGCCAGCAGCCACTTCGACTTCGACATGGGGGGCTCCATCAAGTGCGTCGGATGCCTTGATGGACGCAGCCCGCCGCCGAGAATTCACGGCCGGAGCCTTCTGCCTGGGTGGGAGCGGGGCCTACGACACCGCGGGTGCGGATCCGACTGGCGCGAGCAGAAGAGGTCCACGATCTTCTTGTTCGGGTCTTCCTCGAACATGGCCTGCGCGTAGGTGCCGAAGGCGTCCTTGAGCCGCGGCTTGTCCTTGGGGAAGCCGTCCCTTCGCCAACCCCTCAAGGGTTGCTCACGGCTCTCACCAGGTCTGACCTCTGGTCATGGCTGACTCGGGGCAGGTTCACGGCTCCGGGTGCTAGCGTTCACAGGGCATGGACGACACGCCTGCCCAACTCCAGTCATACGAGGAGGAGCTGCGCATCGCGGTGGCCGAGGGGCTCGTCTCGGATGAGGACGCCGCCCAGTTGGCTGACGAAGCCCGTCGCCGCGGCAAGGGGCCGCTCGCGCTGCTCTACTCGCGCGGACGCATCTCCGACGAGACGCTCGCCGCCCTGCTGCCACGGCGACCCGCTGCTCCGGACCTTTCGACACCCTCCCTGCCCATGCCGGGCAAGGTCACGCACTCGGCGGACCCCGTGTTTCCCCTGGGAGACTGGGAGCGTTACCAGGGATTGCGCTTCCTGGGCCAGGGCGGCATGGGACAGGTGTTCCTCGCGTATGACCCGAGGCTGCGCCGCGCCGTCGCTCTCAAGTTCGTGAAGGGCGACGACCCGGCCGTGGTGCACCGGCTGCTCAACGAGGCCCGCGCACAGGCCCGGGTGCACCACGCGCGGGTGTGCCCGGTGCACGAGGTGGGCGAGGTGCAGGGCCGCGCCTTCATCGCCATGCAGTACATCCCCGGACAGACGCTGGGGCAGCTGGCCGGGACGCTCACCGTGGAGCAGCAGGTGGTGTTGATGCGCGACGTCGCGCAGGGCGTCCACGCCGCCCACCAGGCGGGCCTCATCCATCGCGACCTGAAGCCTGGCAACATCCTGGTGGAGCGCACCCCGGACGGACGCCTCCTTCCCTACGTGGTGGACTTCGGGCTCGCGCACGACGCGACCACGCGCGGCACCACCGCCACCGGCTCCGTGATGGGCACGCCCCCGTACATGTCCCCGGAGCAGGCCCGGGGCGAGGTGGGCCGGCTGGACCGGCGCGCGGACGTCTACAGCCTGGGCGCCACGCTCTACCACCTGCTGACGGGCGAGCCTCCCATCCCCGGCGCCAACAACCTGGAGGTGCTCAACCGCATCCCCACGGAGGAGCCCGTGCCGCCGCGTGCGCGGGCCCCGGGCCTGTCCGCGGACCTGGAGGCCATCGTCCTCAAGTGCCTGGAGAAGGACCGCTCCGCCCGCTACGACTCGGCGCGGGCGCTGGCGGAAGACCTGGAGCGCTTCCTCGCGGACGTGCCCGTGCGCGCGCGCCCCGTGGGCCTGGGCTACCGGCTGCGCAAGAAGGTCCGGCGGCACCGCGTCGTGGTGGGCGCCGCGGCCGTCGCGCTCGTCGCCGTGCTGGGGGCCGGACTCCAGGTGGGCCTCACCCGCAGGCAGGCCGTGCGCCGGGAGCAGCTGGCCCGCCGCTTCACCGAACAGGTGGAGCGTGTGGAGGCGCAGGTCCGTTACACCGGCCTTGCCCGGCTGCATGACGTGCGCGAGGAGCGCGCCCAGCTCGCGCGCCGCATGGAGGCCCTGGCCTCTGACATCGCGCGCGAAGGCCCGGAGGCCCGGGGCCCGGGCCTGTATGCGCTGGGCCGCGGGGCCCTGGCGTTGGGGGACGCGGCGAAGGCGCGCGAGCACCTGGAGGCGGCCTGGAACGAAGGCTTCCACGAGCCGCGCCTCGCGTGGTCGCTGGCGCTCGCGCTGGGACCGCTCTACCGCGACGCGCTCCTGGACGCGGAGAACGTCCAGGACCCCGCGCGACGGCGGACGCGCAGGGAGCAGGTCCAGCGGGAGTACCGGGACCCGGCGCTCGCGTGGCTGCGCCGGAGCGCGGGCGCGGAGGTGCCGTCCCCGGACTTCGTCGCCGCGCTGCTCGCCTTTCACGAGG
Organism: Corallococcus exiguus; assembly: GCF_009909105.1. NCBI lineage: Bacteria > Pseudomonadati > Myxococcota > Myxococcia > Myxococcales > Myxococcaceae > Corallococcus > Corallococcus exiguus. The sequence continues at coordinate 126,185 of NZ_JAAAPK010000011.1, read as the reverse complement.
AGCGGTGGGACGACGCCCTGGCGCGGCTGGACGCAGCGGGCCCGCTGCCTCCGTGGTTCTTCGAGGCGCCGCTCCTGCGCGGCGACATCCTCCAGGCGCGGGCCCACCAGCGCTGGAACCAGGGGGACCGCGGGGCCGCCCAGGAGGACCTGGACGCCGGTCGCCGCATCCTCGCCGCCGCCGCCGCGACGGGCGACAGCCTTCCGGAGGTGCACCTCGCGCTCGCCCGGCTCGAATATCAGGCCCTGGTGATGGCGCTGTACGGCCAGGGCGACGTGGAGTCCGGCGCCGCGCGCGGACTGGAGGCGGTGGCACACGCGCTCGCGGCAGACCCCGACAGCGTGCCCGCCCGGCACTGGGAGGCCCGGTTCCACAACCGGCTGGCCGAGGATGCGCTGCGCCGGGGCGCGGATCCGGAGGCGTCCCTCCAGCGCGCCATCGCCGCCGCGAGGCAGGTGCTCGCGACACGGCCTGCGGATCCACGCGCCCGCAAGGAGCTGGCCCAGGCCTTGTTGCGCGCTGCCCGGGTGAAGCAGGGGCGGGGCCTGGAGCCGGGCGCGCTGCTCCAGCAGGCCCTGGAGGCGCTCGACGGCATCGACCCGCGGGCGCGCGACTACGAGGTCTCCGCCACCCGAGGCCTCATCTTCCGGGTGTGGGCGGACGCCGACGAGCAGCGGGGTGTCTCCCCCGCGGAGCACCGGGCCCGGGCCATCGCGGCGTACCAGGAGGCCCTCCAGCGGGACGACACGCTGTCGGACGTGTGGATCAACCTGGGCCAGCTCCACCTGACACGGGCCTCGGATCCGCGCTCCGCGGCGCCAGACGCGGACCTGGACGAGGCCCGGCGTGCGCTGGAGCAGGCCCGGCGCCTCAACCCGGAGAACTTCGTGGCGTGGTTCCTGGGCGGAACGCTGCACACCGAGCTGGCGGCGCGACGGCGGACGCTGGGAGGGGACCCGCGCCCGGACCTGGACACCGCGGCCACCCTGTTCGAGCGCGGCATCGCCATCAACGCGCGCGTGGCGCCCCTGCACAACGGGCTGGGCATCGTCCGGGCGGAGCAGGCCCGCGAGGCCTGGGACCGGGGCGGGGAGCCGTTCCCCCTGCTGGACGCGGCGCAGGCCGCCTACGCGAAGGCCGTGGAGGTGGCGCCCGGTCAGGGCTGGGGGCAGAACAACCTGGGCGACGTCCACGCCGCGCGCGCGGAATGGGGCGATCCCCGGAGTGCGACGCCCGAGGCGGAGGCCCGGGCCGCCCTCGAGGCCTACGCCGAGGCCGCGGCGCTGTTGCCAGGGCAGGCCGTTCCCTGGGCCAACCTGGCGCGGGTCCACCTCCAGCGGGCCACGCGCGCGCTCGCGCGGGGACGTTCGCCGGAGGCCCCCCTGGCGCAGGCGCAGGCCGCGCTCGACGAGGCCTTCCGCCGCAACCCGGAAGAGCCCCTGGCGTGGCGCCTCCAGGCGGAGCTCCACGGCGAGCGAGCCCGGGCCCTGGCCCCCGCCCGCGCCGAGGCGGCCTTCGCGCGGGCCGCGACAGGCTTCGACGAAGCCTTCGTGCGCGACTCCCGGAGTTTGGAGGCGCGTCTGGCCTTCGCGCGGCTGTGCCTGGCGTGGGCCCGGAGCCGGAAGGCGGCGGGGCTGGAGGCCGCGCCCGTGCTGGCGCGCGGCCTGGAGGGGGTGGAGGCCCTGCTCACGCTCCACCCCACCTGGGCCGAGGCACGCCTGCTACGCGCCGGGTTGCTCCTGACGCAATCCCCGGGGCTCCCCGAAGCGCTCCGGGAGCGAGCGGCCGCGCTCGCCGCCAACCCGCACCTCGTGGATCACGGACCGCCCCCCGGCCCATGAAGGACCGGGCGAGGGGTCATTGCTTCTCTGGGAGAGGCTCCATTTCAATGCTGGTGAAGACGTCCAGGGTGCCGGTCTTGGGGTAGTGGATTGGGCCCCCCCCTGTGTCCGGCGTGGGCGGACATCCCGGGCCGTCCACGCTCAGTGTGTAGTCCCCTGGCGTGTCGCCCACTTTCTGTTCGAATCTTCCCGCGCCACCAATGGTGAAGGAGCTTCCATCGTACCCGGGGAAGAGCTGTCCCTTCTCGTCGCTCCAGCTCAATCTGACAGGCTGTTCGCACTGAAATTCGATGGAGACCTTGCCTGTCGGTTGGACGCAGGAGTCCGCGCCTACGGCGAATCCCGGACAACCCTTGACACAACCCACGACAATGGCCGCCGATCGCGCAAGGGCCACGTGGTTATTGCAGGTTGGGGGCGGCACGCTCGACCGCTCCACCCTCCTGTTGGGACACCCCACGAGGAGCCCCGCAGTCAGCAGTCCTGCCGCCGCGGCAATGCAATGCCACTGCTTCCCGCTCCTGCCTTTGTCATTCTTCAAGACCTGCCATCCTCCTGAACGAGTCAGTCTTCACGCACATCCAAACCCAATTCCTTGAGCCGCCGCGCGAGCGCCCGCTTGGACACCTCCAGCGTGCGCACCATGGCGTCCAGCCTGCCCCCGGTGGCGGCGTGGACCCGCGCGAGCTCCTCCGCGCCCAGCGTCCCCGCCGTGCGAAGGCCGGGGCTGCGCTCGATGAGGTGGTAGATGGACGTGCGGTGGATGCCCAGCCGGTCCGCGGCGGCCTGGAAGTCCCAGTCCCCCTCGCGCAGTGCCGTGAGCAGCTCCGCCTCCGGAATCTCCGAGGGCCGGCGCCGGAGGGGAGGGGACGCTGGCGCGGGCCCCTCCGTCGCCTGCTTCCCGGCAGGCCTTCCCATGGGCGTGCGGGTGATGGAGGGCAGCTCCGCGTCGAGCTGCGCATCCAGCTGCGGGTGGGACTGGCCGCGGCTGCCAATGACGAACTGGCGCACCACGTTGCGAAGCTGCCGGATGTTGCCCGGCCAGTCATGGCGCAGGAGGCGGACGGCGAGCGCCGGGGGCAGCCAGGGCTCCCCGGATGACGGGGGCCACGGCTCGCCCATGGCCTCCCGTTCCTCGCGCGCGAAATGGTGGAGGAGCAGGCCCAGGTCCTCGCGCCGCTCGCGCAGGGGCGGCACGCTCAGGGAGAAGCCCGCGAGCCGGTGGAGCAGTGGCGCCTTGAAGCGGCCCTCTTGAATCTGCTGCTCCAGCAGGGCGTCCGTCGCGGCCACGAGCCGCACGTCCACGGCCAGCGGTACGCGCTCGCCCACGCGGTACACCTCCCCCGTCTCCAGCACGCGCAGCAACATCACCTGCACCTCGGGGGAGGCCTCACCCACCTCGTCGAGGAACAGCGTTCCGCCGTGGGCCGCCTGGAAGAAGCCGTCCTGGTCCCGCACGGAGCCGGTGAAGGCACCCCGGCGCGCGCCGAAGAGCTCCGAGGCGGCCAGCTCCCGAGGGATGGCGCCCAGGTTCACGCTCACGAACGGCTGCTGGCGGCGCGGGCTCGCCTGGTGGAGGGCGCGGGCGATGAGCTCCTTGCCAGAGCCCGTCTCGCCCCGGATGAGCACGGGCACGCTCAGGTCCGCCACCCGGGAAATCTGGGCGCGCACGCGTTGAAGGCCCGCGCTCGCGCCCACCATGCCCAGCGTGTCGCCCCCCTCCTCTCCGGGCGAGGCCGCATGCAGCAGGAGCACCACCCGCCCCGCCAGCTCCAGCGGCACGCCGGTGGCGACCTCCTCGGCGGAGAACTCCCAGGGGCCCGTCAGCACCAGCTCCGCCACCCGCAACCGGCTGCCCTCGCCTGGCTCCACGCGCACCCCTCCTTCCGGGGTGACCTGGAGGCGCACGGCCTTGCGGCTCACGAAGGAATCCTCCAGCGGGCGCCCTCCTGACTGGCCTGGGCGATGGAAGAGGGGCTCCGTGCGGGAGAGGGCCTGCGCTTCGCCGGGCGCGGAGGACAGGAGCGCGCGCTCACCCACACGGTCCACCCGTGGGTGGACCGCGAGCGTCAGCGCGGGGACGCGCCGGGTGGCTGGCACGTCGGCGTCACGCTCCGGCACGTTGACCGTGGAGACATCGACAAAGGATGGCGGTCGCATGGGGGGTTTGGAGGAATGCCAGTCTACACAGTGTTGCCCGGACCCGGATGCGTGCCGGACAAACGCGCAACGCCAGAGGTTGTCGCTCGGCACCCAGGACGACAGCTACCCACCGGGTGTCACGGGGGCCGTGTCCACCGCCGGGGCTCGCGCCGGTGGTGCCGTATGCGGACGGCGGGAGACCTGTTCCTGCTCACTTTGCTGTGGGAATACCCAGACACCCTGTCAATGGGGCTGAGGTCCATACTGGAACGCGTTGAGCCTTGGGTCGAAGTGGATCACCGCCTGCTCTGACGCGGTCAGGTCGACTCGCAGGTACCTGGACAACATCGGCACGCCGGGAGACTGCGCCACGGCCGGAGCTTCACCGGAAACCGCCTGGCCCGCTTTCGAGGGCCGCAGAAGGCTGATGGGAAGCGTTTCGCCACTCCGCACGCCTCCTGCGATGAGTACCAGGACGCATGGCCCTGGGATGGGGATTGCCCGCGTCTCAAAGCGTTGCAGGACGTAATGATTGATCGGCTGGGGTGTGGAAGCGTCCCGGGCCTTGGTTGCCAGCCCTACCGTTACGGCCATGTCCGCATTGGAGGGGGCGTCATAGTAGACGGAGATGTATCCCGGAAGACGGGTGCTGGCGTCAACGACAGCGCTGCCTGTGAATTCGTAGCCCTGTCCCGCCTGGATCGGAGCGCTCAGGGCGATTTTGATGTTGTCAAAAGCGCCATGGAGGCGCTGCGTGATGTAGAGCAACGAAACCGGTTCGACTGTCACCGTCAAGTCGTCGGCGATGGGCACGAAGGCGTCGCGGATGACAACCGTATCTCCGTCGGAGGGCTCCGCCGACGTGATCACGACACTCTGTGCCGTGCTCAAGAGGAATCTTCGTCCCTCGATGTCCATCTGGATCCTCAGCTTCAGCGGTTTCGTCCCCAGGTGCGAGCCCGGAGAGGCCGAGCAGGCAGCATCCGTGGCGTCGGAAGGACGACTCCGCGTTCCAGGCGCAAGGGGTGGAGGCTGGGCGGGGCCCGCCATCACCGACAGTGGAGGCGCATCCTGGGATGGAGGGGAGGCAGGTGGCTGCGCGCAGGCGCTGGATCCCCTGAGCAGGATGCAGACGTTACTGGCGATGAAGAGCTTGCTCACGCGCATGGGCATGGAATGCCGTGACAACGGGGGCGCACGAGGCCCGTGGCCACTGAAGCGGGCCACGGGCGGTTCGCCGCGGGCCTACTTGTTGATCATGCTGATCAGGCTTCCTGAGGTGACGAGCGTGACGGGGGCGGCCTTGGGCCTGTTGGTGATCTTGAAGGTGCTGTCCTCCACCATGAGCTGGTAGGTGTCCGCCGAGTCGCTGAAGGCGAAGGTGCACCCCGGCGCGGCCGCGGTCGCCTGGACGGTGCCCGACTTCAGGTTCTTCTGGGCCGCCACCAGCAGGATCTGCTCCAGCGGCGTCATGGCGATCGAGTTCTGCGGGTTCACGGTGAAGGCGCAGAACGGCAGGTACTTCTTCCCGCTCGGGGTTTCCACCTCACCTGCCAGCCCGACCGTGAGCGGGGGCGTACCCCCGATGCGGTTGTTGTACAAGCCGATGCTGCCCTTGGCGACCCCAGAGACCCCTCCCGCCGTGAAGGTGCCGTCCGCATTGAACGTCAGCGAGTCGCCCAGTTCAATCGGGTTCTCCGACAGCTTCTGCATTTGGATGGTCGTTTCCACGTCAATCGTGGCCTGGGTGCTCACGTAGATCTTGTAGACCGGCGTGTAGTTGATGTCGGTCATGCCGAAGATGTGGCCGAACGGCACGGAGAACCAGGTGGGGACGCCGACGCTGAGCTGGTTGGGGCCTTGAGCGCCCTTGAAGCCCAGCAGCGTGTAGTTCTGGGCCTGGAGCTTCTGCAGGATGTCCGTCTGTTCGGTCGACGAGAAATCAAAGCCAATGTTGTACGTGGTCATGGTGGGAGCTCTTTCTGGGACATGCCGCGGCGGGGTCGGGCATCTTGTCTGGGCCGCGAACCGAGACGATCCAGTCCATAGCAACCGCAATGCCAAATCATTGTTCATGTCATTCCAGGCATTTGGCACGCCATGTGGACACCCTGCCTGGGTTTCACGCGTGAGGCCGCACCGTCCTCGCGTGAATTCACGCGTCGACGCGTGAACGCGCGAACCCCGCCTCCCTGAATCAAGCGGGACGGGGCTCAAGCGCATTCGTACGGGCGCGGGTCCGCCCGTACGCAGGCAGGCGGCGAGCTTGCAGTGCTTGGGACGACGCGCCCTCCGCTCAGCACGCCACGCCCGGGAGGGACAGCGCCACCGTTGCCAGCAGCCACTTCGACATCGGAGGAGCAGGGACTACGACACCGCGGGTGCGACCGGGCGCGGCTTGGACGGCGCCACGGGGTAGTGGGCCTCCTTGCCGAAGGGCTGGTCGAAGAGGTGTGGATCCGACTGGCGCGAACGGAAGAGGTCCACGATGTAGTTCATCCGCTGGTCCAGCTTGCTCCAGTCCTTCGCGGCGGTGCCCGTGAGGCTGTCGGGCGTCTTGTCCAGCCGGCCCAGGAGCTCCTTCAGCTTCGGATCCTCGAGGGTGCGCAGGTGCGGCGGGAAGAGCGTGGACTCCATGCCGGCGGGGGGCGGCAAATCGTTGCCCAGCTTCAGCGCTCCGCCGGGCACCGCGAGCTTCATCATGTGCTCGGTGGCGATGCCCCGGAACACGCCGGCCAGCTTGTCCACCAGCGGGTTGACGACGAGGTCCACCGCGCCCGTCTTGATGGCGGCCTTGGCGGCGAGGTTGGCGGGGAAGGGCAGGGCGTTGGCGCCCGCCTCGATGCTCTTCTTGAGGATGTTGGCGAAGATCTCCTTCACCGGGGCGTTGAGCGCCTTCTCCACGAAGCCCTGGAGCTGGGTCTGCTCGTGCAGGCCCACGGTGTCGTTGGCCCGGAGCATCATCTCGGCCTTCTTGTTCGGGTCCTTCTCGAACATGGCCTGCGCGTAGGTGCCGAAGGCCTCCTTGAGCAGCGGCTTGTTCGAGGGGAAGCCGTCCAGGTACTGCTGGAGCTTCGCGGGGTCCAGCTGGGTGTCACCCTGGAAGGTCTCCACGAAGCGGGCGAACTCGTGGCCCACCTCCTTGAAGACGAACTGGTTGCCGTCGCCAATGGCCTTGCTGACGTTGTTGAGCGCGTCCGCGCCGGCCTTGGCGATGTCGCCGGTGGGCATGGCGGGCAGGCCCAGCTTGCGCAGCAGGTCGTCCACCTTGGACATGGCCTCGCCCACGACGCCGCCGCCCTTGAGGGCGTCCACGAAGGGCTTGGGCATGTCCTCCTGGCGGATGCTCACGCCGGCCTGCTTCGAGGCCCAGGTGGCGAAGGTGGACCAGTTGGCGTTCTCCTTGCCCAGGAGCGTGCCCATGGCGTCGGACAGGTCGTGGTAGCCCTGGGTGATGGCCAGGTTGCGCGTGACGGGGTCCTGCATCGCGGCGATGTTCGCCACGTCCGCGGCGGTGGGGTAGCTGCCCGGCGTGGGGCGCGGGCCGCCCTGCTGGGGGGCCGCGGCGGGGGTGGACAGGGCCACCGGGGCCTTCTTGGCCGTGGACGACTCGAAGAGGGAGGCCCCCTGGTTGGCGCCGGGCTTCACCTCGTTGCGGGGGCGCGGCGGGAGGGCCGGCTCCGGCGTGCGGGGCGTGGTGGTGGGGCGCGGGCCAATCTTCGGAGGAGTCATGCCCCCAGTATCGGCCGGGACGGGTCTGAAGTTGCCCCGGTGGGCCGGGCGGGGTGGGTCCTCCAGGCGTCGCGAGCGACCTCCAGGGTCACGGCCTGGAAGCGCACCGGGGCGCCTGGACGGCGAGCCCCCAGGCGGCCCCAGTCCGCGCGGATGACCGCGGCGATGAGCGGGTAGCCCCCGGTGGTGGGGTGGTCCGGGCCCATCACGATGGGCGTGCCGGAGAGCGTGACCTGGATGGCGCCGCGCACCATGGGGCGGCAGGTGCCCCCGCCCTCGTCGCCGTGGGGCACGGGAGGTCCGTCCAGCCGCTGCCCCACGCGGTCGCTGGAGGGCGACACGGCGAAGGTGCTGCCCAGGAGCAGCGCCACGGCCGCGTCGCTGAAGCGGGACGCATCCGGGCCCAGGAGCACGCGCAGCGGGGCGGAAGGGTCCAGGGCCTCCGTGAGACGTGACAGGTCGGCCTCGGAAGGAGCGGCAATCGGCGTGGCGGGAGGGCCCAGCGGGAGCCGGTCGCCGGTGCGCAGGGGACGGCCTTCCCAGCCACCCAGGCGGGCCACCCACAGCGTGCCCTGGCCGCCAAGGACTTCGGGCACGGCGAGCGCGCCGTCCACGGCCACGTAATGCACGGAGTGCCGTGTGGGCGCGGGCAGGGTGAGCGTGTCGCCGTCCGCGAGGACGTTGGGGGCTTCGCCATCCACGGACACGCGCACGTCGCGGCCTCGGGCGCGCAGCTCCAGCCTGCCGAAGGCTTCCAGCGCCGCGGCTCCAGGTGCATTGCCCACCGCGCGGTTCGCCGCGATGAGCAGCTCCGGCACCCACGCGCCGCCGGGCGGCACGCCGTGGTGCATGACGCCGGGCCGTCCACCGTCCTGCACGGTGGCGGGGGCGCCCAGGCCGACGATTTCGATACAGGCGCTCATGCCTCTTCACTCCGCGCGGTCATGCCCAGGCTCTCGGACACGAGTGCTGTCCCCATGGATGAGAAGGCTCGGCTCTGGCCGGACAGGTTTGGAGCCGCGTCGGGCGGAACGCAGTCATGTCTCCACCCGCTCGAAGCGCACGCGGGCTCCCAGCTGGAGTTCCGTGCCTCGCTTGGGGTCGAACGCGGTGAAGTCCAGCGCGGTGCCCACGAGGTTCCAGCCTCCAGGCGACGCGAACGGATACACGCCCGTGCGCTTCCCGGCGATGCCCACCGCGAGCGCTGGCACCCGCGTGCGCGGCACCGGCAGGCGGGGACACGCGATGGTCGGATCCACATCCCCCAGGTACGCGAAGCCCGGCAGGAAGCCCACGCAGCGCACCCTGTACTCGCGGGCCGTGTGCCGCCGCACCACTTCCTCCACGGACAGGCCCGCGTGTTCGGCCACCTTCGCCAGGTCCTCGCCGTCGTAGCGCACGTGGATTCGGATGAGCGGATGCTCCACGTGCGTGACCGGTGCCACGCGCAGCCTCGTCAGCACGAGCGCCGGAGACTCAGGCGGTGTCTCCGGGTCGAAGTACACGCAGGCGTGGGACTCGGTGATGACCGCGTCTCGCACGCCCGGCAGCGCGGACAGGGCTGCGCGCGCCAGGCCCCGGTCCACGGCCTCCGGCAACACCAGCCGCAGCGCGCTGTCTCCCAGCGGCTCCGGTGGCTGCTCCAGCGCGTCCAGCATCGCGCGCACCTCGCGGGCCAGCACCACCGCGCCCGGCGTGTCGCCGTGCACGCACAGCGTGTCCACCGTGCCGCCCGTGGCCAGCCGCACCGTGTTCTCGCGCGCCTGAGCCACGTCCGTCAGCACCGCGCCGGGCTGGCCTCGTGGAATCAATGAACCGTCCGGCAACGTGCCCCGATCCGCGAAGCCCTCGCGCGCATACCCGAGCCCCGCCGCCCGCGCCGCGTCCCTCAACGCTCCAGTGCCGGGCCCCACGAACGTGACGTCCGTCCCCAGGGCCTCCACCACGCCGTCCACCACCGCGCGCGCCAGCTCCGGGGACTTGTTGGCCGCGTGGTACAGCGCTCCATGCGGCTTCGCATGCCGCACCAGCACTCCGCGCTCGCGGGCCAGCGTGGCCAGCTGTCCGCACTGCTCCGCCACCTGCGCGCGCAGCACCTTCGGTGCCACGTCCAGCGCCTTGCGCCCGAAGTTCTCCCGGTCCGCGTAGGACGGATGCGCGCCCGCCAGCGTGCCGTGGCGCTCGCACAGCTCCAGCGCCCGCCGCATGGACGCCGCATCCCCCGCGTGGCCTCCGCAGGCGATGTTCGCCAGGTGCGCGAGCGCGTAGAGCTGTTCGTCCTCCCCGGGCAGCTCCCCCAGGTCGATGTTGAGCAGGCACCGCGTCATGGGCTCACGCTACGCGAGCCCACCACCTCAGCGGTAGGTGATGAGCGCGCGGTGTTCGCCCTCGAAGTGTCCATGCTCATTGAGAGTGGACAGATACCGGCCCCGCTCGCTGTAGATGACCTTCGTGATTCCACAGTTCGCCAGCGTCCAGTTCGTCCGGAACGCGTGCTCGTCCGGGATGCCCAGCAGGTCCTGGCTGATGGCCGTGATGGGGCCGCCGGAAGTGAACACCAGCGCCGTCCTGGAGGGCCCCAGCGAAGCCACCAGCGCCGCCAGCGCCTCCAGGCAGCGCGCCTTGAACGCGCTCCACGACTCCCGGTACTCACTGTCGTGTCCGCCCGCGACCCAGCGCCCCACGGCCTGGGTGAACAGGTCCTGGTACGCGCGGCGCGGGTCCTTCATCGTGGCCAGTTCCTCGCGCAGCACGGCGAAGTCCGCGTAGCGCGGCGTGTGCCGGTGCACGACCTCCTCGTGGTCGAACTCGTTGAACCCGGGTGTCCGCACGGGCTCCACCGGCTGGCCCAGCGCCTGGAGGCACGCGTCCGCCGTCTCGCGGTGGCGCAGCATCGTGCCCGTCACCACGGCGTCCACCTTCGGCAGCCGCGTGCGCAGCGCTTCGCCCAGGACGCGCGCCTGCTGCACGCCCACGTCCGACAGCTTGTCGTAGTCCTTCGCGCCGAAGGACGCCTGACCGTGGCGGATGAGGTAGAGCGCGCCCATCTCAGCCCCCCGCCTTCTTGATGAGCTGCCGGCAGCGGTAGGCCAGGTAGTTGACGATGAGCCAGTAGTTCTTGAACGCCGGGTTGCGCGTCTGCTTGTGGTGGTAGCGGTAGTAGATCTGCTGCGCGATGACCGCGAGCCGGAACACGCCGTAGACCTCGTAGAAGGTCCAGTTGGCGGGCTTCAGGCCGGTGCGCTCCAGGTAGTACGCCACCACCTCCTCGCGCGTGAGCATGCCGGGCAGGTCCGTGGGCTGCCTTCGCGTCATGCGCAGGAAGGCGTCGTCATCCGCCTGGACCCAGTAGGCCAGCGTGTTGCCCAGGTCCATCAGCGGGTCGCCCAGCGTGGCCATCTCCCAGTCCAGCACCCCGATGACCTGCGTGGGGTCCTCCGGCTTGAGCACCACGTTGTCGAAGCGCCAGTCGTTGTGGATGACGCACGTCTTGATGTCCGGCGGCACGTGCGCGGCCAGCCACTCGCGCGTGTGTTTCATGCGGGGCACGTTCCAGGTGCGCGCCTTCTCGTAGCGGTCGGACCAGCCGGAGATCTGCCGCTGCGGATAGCCCGGCCCCTTGCCCAGCGACTGGAGGCCCACCGCCTGCGCGTCCACGCCGTGCAGCGCGATGAGCTGATCCACCACGTTGAGGCACAGCTGGCGCGTGCGGGCCTTGTCCAGGTCCAGCCCCTTGGGCAGGTGCTTGCGCGGGATGAGACCGGGGATGCGGTCCATCACATAGAACTCCGCGCCCAGCACGGCCGGGTCCTGGCACAGCCCCACCATGGTGGGCACCACCGGGTACACGGGCTTGAGCGCCTGCTGCACCGTGTACTCGCGCGACATGTCGTGCGCGGACTTCGCCTTGGTGCCCGAGGGCGGCCTGCGCAGGATGAGGTCGCGGTTCTCGTACTTGAGCCGGTAGGTCCAGTTGGAGGCGCCGCCCGTGTATTGCGTCACCTCCGGCGTGCCCTGGAGCGAAGGCACCTGGGCCTTCAGCCACGCGTCCACCGCGGGCACGTCCAGCGCCTCGCCGGAGCGCACGGCCTTGCCCTCGTCCAGCGGGATGGAGACCGGAGCCGTCATGTTCAACCTCCCTTGCTGAAGCCGCGCTTGGCGAGCTCGATGCGGGTGATGACGCCCTTGTGCACTTCGTCCGGGCCATCCGCGATGCGCAGGCTGCGCGCCTGCGCGAAGAAGCCCGCGAGCGGCGTGTCGCGAGACACACCCGCGCCGCCATGCAACTGGATGGCGTCGTCCACCACCTTCTGGAGCACGTTGGGCGCCACGACCTTGATGGCTGAAATCTCCGTCATCGCGCCCATCGCGCCCACGTCATCCAGCTTCCACGCCGCGTACAGCGTGAGCAGGCGCGCCTGGTCGATGGCGATGCGCGCCTCCGCCACGCGCTCGCGGTTGCCGCCCAGGTTGATGAGCGGCTTGCCGAACGCGGTGCGGTTCATGCCCCGGTCGATCATCAACTCCAGCGCCCGCTCCGCCGCGCCGATGCAGCGCATGCAGTGGTGGATGCGGCCCGGGCCCAGGCGGCCCTGCGCGATTTCAAAGCCCATGCCCGGCCCGGAGATGAGCGCGGACACCGGCAGCCGCACGTTGTGGAAGTGCACCTCGCCGTGGCCATGCGGGGCGTCATGGTCGCCGTACACGGGCAGCATGCGGATGATTTCGACGCCCGGCGCGTCCATGGGCACCAGGACCATGGAGTGCTGGTGGTGGCGGTCCGCGCCCGCCTGCGACGTGCGGCCCATGAAGATGGCCACCTTCGCGTTGGGGTGGCCCAGGCCGCTGGACCACCACTTCTTGCCGTTGAGCACGACGTGGTCGCCGTCCACTTCGGCGGTGGCCTGCATGTTGGTGGCGTCCGACGACGCGGCGTCCGGCTCCGTCATGCAGAACACCGAGCGGATGTCGCCCGCGAGCAGCGGCTTCAGCCACTGCTCCTGCTGCTCCGGCGAGCCGTAGCGCCAGAGCACCTCCATGTTGCCGGTGTCGGGGGCGCTGCAGTTGAAGACCTCCGGCGCCATGAAGCTGCGGCCCATGGCTTCCGCGAGCGGCGCGTACTCCAGCGTGCTCAGGCCCGCGCCCAGCTTCGCGTCCGGGAGGAAGAGGTTCCACAGCCCCGCGGCCTTCGCGCGGGCCTTGAGCTCCACCATCACGGGCGGCACCTTCCACTGGCGCCAATCCCCACCGGCCTCCATCGCGTGCAGGGCCCGGAGGTATTCGCCCTCCACCGGCTCGATGTGGTCAGCCATGAAGCGCTTCACGCGCTCCAGGTATTCGGTCGTCCTGGCGGAAGGCTGGAAGTCCATGCGGGGCATCCTGCGCCCCGCCGGGTTGGCGATGCCACTGAATGTTGAATGTCTGTTCTGGGGCTGGCGCTGGCCTGGCCGCTGCCTTCAGCGGCGGCGAGGAGCCGGCGCCTTGCGCGTACGTGACGAGCGCGTTCCGCGTGGCGAACGCGTTCCGCGACGGCCCTGGGCCTTCGGCTTGCGCGCGGGTGCGCGAGGCGGGGCGGGCTGCTCGATGCTCGCGAGCATGATCCGCCGCAGCAGCGCGTACACGGGCAGCGGGTCGAAGCTCTTGTCTAACTGGTGGTGCAGCGCGAGCCCGTCCACGCACGCCTTGATGATGACCGCGTAGTGCAGGTCCTCGGCGGTGGGGGCCGAGTCGTGACCCGTGCGCACGTGCGCCACGGTGCGGGCGATTTCCTCGTCGCCCTGGCCCAACAGCTGCGCGACGGCGGGCGTCAGCTCCCGGTTGCGCAGGCCCAGCGCGAACAGCTCGTAACGCAACCGGCACGTTCCCGGCGCGTCCGTGGCCAGCTTCTCACCCCAGGTAAAGGCCGTCTGCGCCAGCTCCTCCGCCGGGGTCTGCGCGCGCAGCCGCTCCAGCTCCGACAGGTACTGCCGGCTCGCCTCCTGGGTGACGGCCAGCAGCAGCGCGTCCTTGCTGCCGAAGTAGTAGTGCACCAGGCCCTGGTTCACCCCGGCCTCGCGAGCCACCTCCTTCACCGTGGCGGCGTCGTAGCCGCGCTCCCCCAACACGCGCTGGCCGGCGGCGATGAGGCGCGCCCGGGCGTCAGGCTCCGGAGCAGCGGGGGGAGGCGGCGTCTTGCCACGGCGGGGGGATGGCATCCCAGACCCATAGGGCACCGCCTCCCACCCCCGCAAGGGCGGCGACCGCTCGTCGGCTTGACATCCCGCGTTGTCGGTCTTAGTTAGTCGTGTGACTAAGTTAGTCGTCCGGCTAAACCGAGGGAGACGGGCCATGCGAGTCGAGTCCAAGCGGTCGATGCAGTGGGTGAAGGCGATGGCGGTGGGTGCGGCGTTGGTGTCGGTGCCGGCGATGGCCCAGGACATGGCGTCCTCGTCCACGGGGCAGGAGCAGCAGCGGCGCGGAGCGTTCCTGCTGGAGCTGCAGCCGCCCGCGCTGGACGGCTCGCTGTACGGCATCCGGGCGGAGGTCGCGCCGTCGAGGGATTCGCGGTTCGCGTTCGGCCTCCTGGGGCGAGCGGGCGGGTGGAACCGGTCGCTGGGGGCGAAGGCGCGCTTCTCCAACGTGGGTGGCACCGACGTGAAGCTCAACTTCGGAGTGGGCGTGGACAGCCGCTACACGCTGGCCTTCCTGGCGGACGGCACGGTGCGTCCGTTCGTGGGGATGACGCTGGGCCTGGAGGAGTTCGTCGCGCGCCCGGACGGCGCGGCGATGCCGGACCGCAAGGACTACACGACGACGGCCTTCCTGGAGCCGACGCTGGGCGTGATGTGGCGGCCGGGCTCCGGGCGCGTGGGCCTGTCGGCGCGGGCGGGCCCGGGCTTCACCTTCACGGACGTGCGCGAGCTCCAGGTGGGCTCCAGCAACCTGGGCCTGCGCACGGTGTACCCCACGGCGTCGCTGGGCCTGCTGGTCGTCCTGTAGTCGACGGGGCCTACGGCGCGTGTCGTGAGCGGTGGAGGGGTGGCTACACTCGCCACCCATGAGCGTCTCGTTCGAGTCCTACCGCGCCGAGTTCCCCGTCCTGAAGGAACAGCTCTACCTCAACCACGCCGGGGTCGCGCCCACCAGCACGCGTGCCGCCGCCGCGGTGAAGGCCTGGATGGACGACGTGGTGAATCACGGCGTCCTGAACGAGCGCGGCTGGGAGGCCCAGAGCGAGAAGGTGCGCGGACTCGCGGCGCGCATCATCGGCGCGTCACCGGAAGAGGTGGCCTTCGTGCGCAACACCAGCCATGGACTGGGGCTGGTGGCGGAAGGCCTGGACTGGAAGCCCGGGGACGAGGTCGCCGTCGCCACGAGCCTCGAGTACCCGTCCAACGTCTACCCGTGGCTGCACCTCAAGACCCGGGGCGTGGAGGTCCGTGAGATTCCCACCCCGAATGGCGGCGTGACGCCGGAGGCCGTGGCGTCCGTGCTCACTCCGCGCACGCGGTTGGTGGCGGTGTCGTCGGTGCAATTCGCCACGGGCCACCGCACGGACCTGGATGCGCTGGGCGAAGTGTGTGAGCGCAACGGCGTGCTCTTGTGCGTGGACGGCATCCAGAGCGTGGGCTGCATCCCCGTGGATGTGAAGAAGAGCCGCGTGCACTTCCTCAGCGCGGACAGCCACAAGTGGATGCTGGGCATCTCCGGCATCGGCTTCCTGTACGTGGCGAAGGACGTGCTGCCGCGCGTGCGGCCCGCGCTGGTGGGCTGGCGCAGCACCACGGACGCGTGGAACTTCAACCGCTCGCACTTCGAGCTGCGCGCGGACGCGGCGAAGTTCGAGGAGGGCAGCGCCGCGTACCCCGGCATCTACGCGATGGGCGCCGCGCTGGAGTTGCTGCTGGAGGTGGGCACGGACGCCATCGGCGCGCGGATTGGCGAGCTGCTGGCCCGGCTGGACACGGGCCTGCGCGACCTGGGCTGCGACGTGGGCCCCGAGCCGAAGGACCGTGCGGGCATCCTCACCTTCCTGCCGCCGGGCGCGAACGTCCGGGCGCTCAGCGCGTACCTGGCGGAGAAGACGGTGTCCCACTCCGTCCGGCGCGGGCGCATCCGCCTGTCGCCGCACTTCTACAACACGCACGAGGAGATGGACCGGCTGGTGGAGCTGGTGCGCGCGTACCGGCCCGGGTGAGTTTCACCCGGACCGGAGGGCACGACGACGGCTACTGCGCGGGGAAGAGGTTCTCCACGGAGAGGTAGCGCTCGCCGGTGTCGTAGCAGAAGGCGAGCACGCGGCTGCCGTCCGGCATCTCCGCCAGCTTCTGGTTCACCGCGGACAGCGAGGCGCCGGAGGACACGCCCACGAAGATGCCCTCTTCGCGCGCGGAGCGGCGGGCGAACTCGAAGGCGTCCTTCTCATCCACCTGGATGGTGCCGTCGAGGGCCTCCGTGTGCAGGTTCTTCGGGATGAAGCCCGCGCCGATGCCCTGGATGGGGTGCGGGCCCGGCTGGCCGCCGCTGATGACGGGGGACTTCACCGGCTCCACCGCGAACACCTTCAGCTTGGGCCACTTCGCCTTGAGCACTTCCGCGCACGCGGTGATGTGGCCGCCGGTGCCCACGCCCGTGATGAGGTAGTCCAGCCCGTCCGGGAAGTCGTTCAGGATCTCCTGCGCGGTGGTGCGCTTGTGGACCTCGATGTTGGACTCGTTCTCGAACTGCTGGGGCATCCACGCGTTGGGCGTCTGCGCGACGAGCTCCTGGGCGCGGGCGATGGCGCCCTTCATGCCCTTGGCGCGCTCCGTCAGGTCGAACTGGGCGCCGTAGGCGGCCAGCACGCGGCGGCGCTCGATGCTCATGGACTCCGGCATCACCAGGATGAGCTTGTAGCCCTTCACCGCGGCGACCATGGCCAGGCCGATGCCGGTGTTGCCGCTCGTCGGCTCGATGATGACGCTGCCCTCCTTGAGGATGCCCTTCTTCTCCGCGTCCTCAATCATCGCCAGGCCGATGCGGTCCTTGATGCTGCCGCCCGGGTTGGCGCGCTCCAGCTTCAGGTGCACCGTCACGCGCGACGGGTACAGCCGGTTGATGCGCACGTGCGGCGTGTTGCCAATGGTCTGCAGGATGTTGTCGACCTTCATGGCGTCTCCTGTGAATGGGGAACGGGCACTGCGTGGGGGAAGCTCAAATCTGGTAGTCGAGGACGTCCAGGCCCTCTTCGCCGTGGCGCGCGCGCACCTCGCTGCGGCGGGTGACGACGGACTGGGCGGGCACGCTCTGCGTGAGCCACGCGTTGCCGGCGATGATGCTGCCCTTGCCCACCACGGTGCCGCCTCCGAGGATGGTGGCGTTCGCGTACACCACCACGTCGTCCTCGATGGTGGGGTGGCGCTTCCGGTCCGCCAGCGCCTTCTCCACCATCAGCGCGCCCAGCGTGACGCCCTGGTAGAGCTTCACGTTGTCGCCAATCACCGTCGTCTCGCCGACGACCAGGCCCGTGCCGTGGTCGATGACGAACTTGCGGCCGATGGTGGCGCCCGGGTGGATGTCCACGCCGGTGCGCTGGTGGGCGTACTCGGTGAGCAGGCGCGGCAGCAGGGGGAAGTTCAGCCGGTGCAGCGCGTTCGCCACGCGGTAGATGGCGATGGCGTAGAAGCCCGGGTAGGTGAGGACGACTTCGTCCACGCTGCGCGCCGCGGGATCCGCTTCAAAGATGGCGCGCGCGTCCTGCTGGAGCCACTCATAGAGGTCCGGCAGCTTCGCCATGAAGCGCGAGGACATGCCCGCGTCCGAGACGGGGTAGTGCGGCGCGAGCAGCGACTGGATGCGCTGGAGGCTCGCCTCCACGGCGGTGACGTCCCGGCGCACGGCGGCGGCGTTGCACTCCAGCCGCTCCGCGAAGTGGGGGAAGAGCAACCCCAGCACCTGCGCGACGAACTCCGGCGCCGCCTTGCGCACGTCCGGGGGGAAGCAGTGGCGCTGCCGCGCCTCCAGCAGGGTGGCAACCAATCGGGCGTTCGGATCGTCCATGGGGCGTTGCGTCAGAATAGCGTGCCGTGACGGCGTTTTCTTTGTTTCCGCCGTCCGAAACGCTGATGGAGGCGGGATTGGTCTTTTCCCGGCATGCCGGGGCGTAACGGCTGGGGTGTGGACGTGGATGCCGTCGGCGGGAAAACGTCGCGGCTGTCCGGTCGTCCAGGGGGCAGGGCGCGGGGCGCCACGGTGGTTCACAGCGGATTCCGCTCCACGCCGGTGCTTGCCGACCCGAAGCACCCTGGGGACGATGAAGGGATGACGACCGCCCTGTCCTATGCCCACGGCACCAGCACCACCCCGCTGCTGGGGGAGACCATCGGTCAGAACCTGCGCCGCACCGTCGAGCGTTACGGCGACCGCGAGGCGCTGGTGGTGGCATCGCAGAACTACCGCGTCACCTGGCGGCAGTTCTGGGACGCGACGACGGCGGTGGCCAAGGGCCTGCTGGCGCTGGGCATCCAGAAGGGGGACCGGGTGGGGCTCTGGTCCCCCAACCGCTTCGAGTGGACCGTGTCGCAGTACGCGCTCGCGCGCACGGGCGCCATCCTGGTCAACCTGAACCCCGCCTACCGCACGTCGGAGCTGGAGTACGCGCTCAACCAGGCGGGCGTGAGCGTGTTGCTGCTGGCGAAGGGCTTCCGGCAGACGGACTACACCCAGATGCTGGCGGAGGTGCGGCCCCGGTGCGCGGGCCTGCGCGAGGCGCTGGTGCTGGACTCGGACTGGGACCGGCTGGTGAAGGGCGGCGCGAACATCGGCGACGACGTGTTGGAGGCGCGGGAGTTGTCGCTCCAGTTCGACGACCCCATCAACATCCAGTACACGTCCGGCACCACGGGCTTCCCGAAGGGCGCGACGCTGTCTCACCACAACGTGCTCAACAACGGCTTCTTCGTGGGCGAGGTGTTGCGCTACGGGCCGGAGGACCGCGTGTGCATCCCGGTGCCCTTCTACCATTGCTTCGGCATGGTGATGGGCAACCTGGCCTGCACGTCGCACGGCTCGGCCATGGTGATTCCGGGCGAGGCGTTCGACCCACTGGCGGTGCTCCAGACGGTGCAGGCCGAGCGCTGCACGTCGCTCTACGGCGTGCCCACGATGTTCATCGCGGAGCTGGACCACCCGCGCTTCGGCGAGTTCGACCTGCGCACGCTGCGCACCGGCATCATGGCGGGCTCGCCGTGTCCGGTGGAGGTGATGAAGCAGGTGCAGTCGCGGATGCACATGGGGGAGGTCACCATCTGCTACGGCATGACGGAGACGTCGCCCGTGTCCACGCAGAACCCGCTGGATGACACGCTGGAGAAGCGTGTGGCCACGGTGGGCCGCGTGCATCCGCACCTGGAGGTGAAGGTGGTGGACCCGGACTCGGGCGCGGTGGTGCCGCAGGGGCAGCCGGGGGAGCTGTGCACGCGCGGCTACAGCGTGATGCTCGGGTACTGGGAGAACGCGGCGGCCACGGCGGCGGCCATCGACCGGGCGGGGTGGATGCACACCGGTGACCTGGCGACCATGGACGGGGAGGGCTACGTCAAGATTGTCGGCCGCATCAAGGACATGATCATCCGGGGCGGGGAGAACGTGTACCCGCGCGAGGTGGAGGAGTTCCTCCACACGCATCCGGAGATTTCCGAAGCGCAGGTCATCGGCGTGCCCAGCGTGAAGTACGGCGAGGAGGTGATGGCGTGGGTGCGCTTGAAGTCCGGCGCCTCGCTCACGGTGGAGGCGCTGACGGCGTTCTGCACCGGCCGCATCTCCACGTTCAAGATTCCCCGCCACTGGAAGTTCGTGGACAGCTTCCCGATGACCGTCACCGGCAAGGTGCAGAAGTTCCGCATGCGCGAGGTCTCCGTCGCCGAGCTGGGGCTCGGCGACGTGGCCAACATCAAGACCGCCTGACGGGCTTCTTCTTCGCGGCAGGCTTCTTCTTCGCGGCGGCCTTCCTGGCCGCCGGTGCCTTCTTCGCGGCAGGGGGCTTCTTGGCCACCGGTGCCTTCTTCGCCGCCGGTGCCTTCTTCGCGGCCTTCTTCATCGCGGCGCGGTTGGCGGCGTCCACGGCGCGACGGGCCCAGGGCAGCATCCGGCGGCCGTCGTCCTCGGCGTCCGCGGGCGGCGTCCAGTAGCTCATGGGCTGTTCCTTGCCCCGGCTCTGGTAGATGAAGGGCCGGCAGCCCTCGGCCTCGAAGTCGGGGCGGGTGACGTCGTCCGTCTTCAGGTAGAGCTGGCCCTGGATGATGAGGCCGAACATCCGGCCGCCGAAGTACAGGCCCCAGCCGCCGAACATCGAGCGGGCCTGCACCGGGCCGAGCGGTTTCAGCAATTCGACCGTGTACTCCATGAAGCTGTCCGAGCGGGGCATGGGGCTCTCCTAGTCCAACGGCAGCACGAAGTGGAAGATGCGCTCGGAGTCCTCGTCGCGCAGGCTCACCCGGACGTGGTGCCGCCGCCGAGGGACGTGAGGAGCCCCTGGAGCTCCTGGCGTGCGTGCAGGCTGTCCGCCTCGGCCTGCTTGCGGTCGCTGATGTCGAGCGCCGTTCCGACGAACTGGAGGGCGCGGCCTTCGGCGTCGAAGGTCACCTGTCCGCGGACCTCGATCCATCGGGTGGGGTGTCCCTGGGCTTCCACCACACGGTGCTCCACGACGTAGAGGCCCTGCGTCCTTCCCGCGAGCGTGGCGGCGATGCCTTCGCGCAGAGCCGCGCGCTCGTCGAGGTGGACGCGGTCGAGCACCCGCTCCAGGCTGAACATCCCCGGCTCCGGGAGGCCGAAGAGCTGGGCCATCCGCTCGTCCACCTGCATCTGGCCGCGGCGCACGTCCAGCTCCCAGGTGCCCGCGCCGGAGGCCTCCACGACGCGGCGGAGCCGCTCCTGGCTGCGCTGCAGGGCTTGTTCTCCGAGCACCCGGGAGGTGGTCTCCGTGCAGACCACCAGCGTGCCGTGGACCTTCCCATCGTCGCCGAAGGCGGGGGAGTAGCTGTAGGTCCAGTAGACGTTCTCGACGCGTCCGTTGCGGAAGATGGGGACGAGCTGGTCCTCGTTCCAGCTGGGCCTGCCCTCGCGCATCGCGTCCTCCAGCTGTTGTCCGATGATGGGCCAGGCCTCCGGCCAGACCTCGTGGGCGGACATCCCGAGCGCCTCGGGATGCTTCCCCCTGCCGAAGCTGGGCATGAAGGCGTCGTTGTAGAGCTGGAGGAGCTGGGGGCCCCACATGAGGACCATGGGGTGGAGCGAATGGAGCAGGGTCTTTACGAGGGTCCGCAGGGAGACGGGCCAGCCCTCCACGGGACCGAGCGGCGTGGCCGCCCAGTCCTTCTCGCGCATCCGGGCAGCCATCTCTCCGGGCCCGCCGAACAGTTCGTCCGCATTCACGTGGTCAGCCCCCGGTGTTCACCTGCGGGAAGGCGTCATAGGTGAACGCTCCACCTGGGGGAAGCACCGGGCATGGCTGTCGCCGGGGTGGTGGGGGCCCCGGATGTTGAGGGCATTACACCTCCGTGAAGTACATGCCGGTGGCGCCGGTGCGCTCCAGGGCTGTCTTCAGGTCCTCGGAGACGATGAGCGAGACGTTCCAGCCCCAGGGACGGAAGATCTTCGCGTCACCCACCTTCGACTTGTCGATGCGCATGCCGTAGACGGAGCGGTACTGGCCCAGCTTCTCCGGACGGCCGTGCTGGGCTTCCCAGTGGCGAACTGCCGTGGAGGCCTTCTCGTCGATGCAGCGAATGAGCTGCGTGGCAACGAGGAGTGCGTACTGGTCGGGGTGCTTCGGGATGGTGACGGGGATGAGCTGCACGTCGTTAGCTGCGTGCTCCAGAAGCACATTCGCAAGCTTGACGTGAACGACGGGCGTCAGGCCAAAGGGAATCCGGCAGAAGTCATGGGGACGACCGGGGTCTCCGATGGGAACGGTCAGGTGTCCTTCCACCTGGACACGACTCCCCTTCGTGAACATCCAGGGGTCTTCCTCTTCCTGACGCAGCTCATTCCAGGGGACCTCCAGTACCCAGATGCCTTCCTGAACGTCCTCGGTGAGGTCGAAGAATCGGGGAGTCATGGCTTGCTCACGTCCTCACCGGGGCTCACCCAGTTCCCGCAGGAAGAAGCGGCGCACGTCGTCCCGGTAGTACCTGCCTTCGGGGCCGTGTCCCTCGCCGGGCATGATCAACAGGTCGAAGTGCTTGTTCGCGCGCACCAGTGCCTGGGCCATCCGCATCGTCGTGGACAGCGATGCGTTCACGTCGCTCGTTCCGTGCATCAGCTTGAGCGCTCCCTGGAGCTTGTCCGCCAGGGCTTCGTTGGAGCCCGCCGCGTAGCCCGCTGGATTGTCCGCCAGCAGGCCCATGTTCGGCTCGTTGATGATGGCCTCTTCCGTCAGGGCGCCCGGTGCTCCGGCGTAGCCTGCCTTGAAGAACCCAGGCGCCGTCAGCATGCCGCGCAGCGCGAAGTAGCCACCCCAGGAATGGCCGTGGATGCCCACCCGCTCCAGGTCCATGTAGGGCCGGCTGGCTCCTGCCTGCTTCAGCGCCGCGACGTGGTCTGGAATCTCCGTCTGGCCCACGCGGCCATAGTTCACGTCCTGGAAGGCCTTGCCCCGCCCTGGCGTGCCTCGCGCGTCCAGCACCATCACGATAAACCCGAGCTGCGCCAGCGAGTGCGCGATGATCGATTCATACGGGCCCACGTAGCTCCAGGGCACCACCGTCGTGAACGGCCCCGCGTAGATGACGTCGATGACCGGGTAGCGTTTCTTCGGATCGAAGTCCCTCGGCTTGTACAGCGCGCCGTACACGGGTGTGACGCCGTCCGTGGCCTTGACCGTGATGCCTTCCGGCGGCGTGTAGTGCAGCTCCGCCAGGGCGCTCGTGTCTGACTTCGCGTAGCGGAAGGAGGAGCGCCCCTCCGTGGACACCACGTCCCAGACCCTGGGCTGCTCCCGTGTGGAGTGTCCATCCACGAAGTAGCCCGTGGAGGGGGCCAACACGGGTCGGTGAAGTCCGGGCTCGGGCGTCAGTCGCTTCAGCGCCCCGCCTGCGATTCGTGCCCGATACACCGACCGGTCATAGGGGGCTCCGGGCTCGGCGGACGCGGTGACGAAGAAGGCGTCTGACTTCGGTGTGATGCCCGCCACCGTGTGGACCGGAAACGCGCCCTGGGTGAGTTGGCGCACGAGCCTGCCGGAATAGTCATACAGGTAGACATGACGCCAGCCATCGCGCTCGGACATCCAGAGGAAGTGCTGGTTGTCTGGCAGCGGCTTCACCTGCTGGGACCATCCTCCCACCGAGAACTCCAGCGCCGCCACGAAGGTCTCCTTCCGCTCCTCCCTCAGCACGCGGCGGCGCTTGCCCGTCACCGGCTCCACCGCCACCAGGTCCAGCCGCTTGCCATCCCGAGACAGCTGGAGCACCAGCGCCTCGCTGCCGTCCGGACGCCAGCCCGCGAACCAGTCGTAGCTCTCCACCGCGTCACCGGGCGCGGGCGTCACCTGCCCCGACTCCACCGACACGAAGTGCAGCTCCGAGCGCATCAGCGGAGTGCCCGTCTTGGAGTAGGGGACCCACGTCACCTTCTCCAGGGGAGTGCTGTAGTCGACCAGCGGAATCCGGTGCATGCCCCGCATGTCGTCGCGCCAGACCGCGAGGAACCGGCCCTGGGGAGACCATGCGCCTTCGGGCAGCCGCCAGGGCGAGTCCTCGGTGCCGGTCCGCTCCAGCCGGGTCGCGCCCTTCGCGTCCACCACGGCGAACCCCTCGTCCCGCTGTACCGCGACCGTCGCTCCGTTCGGCGACAGGCTGTTGCCGGGCACGAGCGACATCGCGACCGGATTCGTGGGTTCGAGCGCCACGAGGCGCTTGTCGGTGAGGCCCAGGGAGAAGGCCCGGCCCTGGACGGTGAAGACGATTCCCTTCGCATCCGTGGTGAGCGTGAAAGGCATGACGACGGGCAACGTCATCGGCTTGCCGAACAGCTCAGTGAGTTGCGACCGCAGCGATTCCGAATCCATCAAGGGCTGCTGGGTGCGGCGCCGCGCATCCACCAAGACCCACGTGTCCCGGTAGGGCTCGACCCTGGACCAGTACACGAAGCGGTCGCCCTCGGGCAGCCACCGGGGCGGCGTCAGGGTGTCCCGGATGCGGTCCGGCCAGCGGAGCGAAGCCTCCGAGAAGTCGAGTCGTGCCTGGAGGGCGTCCCCGGCTTCGGCTCCCACCGCTTGCCAGGGGACGGCGAGTCCCGCGAGGAGGAGCGTGAGGCGCGCACGCGACAGGAGTCCACCACGGCGGGGCAGGGAAGGCGTCATGGGCACTCTCTTAGGAACGAGGTGAAGGGAAACGTCAGGCCAGGCGTCGCGGTGCTGGAGACGTGGCGCCGAGCAGTTCGGCCAGCGTCTTCAGTCCCCGCTCCAACTCCTCGCGGGAGCCGGCCGCGGCCAGCGACACCCGCAGCGCATTGGGCGCCTGACCCGGACGGGCCGCGAACAGATGCGCGGGTCCGAGCAGCACGTCGCGCGCGGCGGCGGCTTCCACCAGCTCCGTGGCGCGGCGCTGTTCGGGGATGGGCATCCACAGGAAATACGCGCTGGGATGCGCCATATAGGGATGGCCCTTCAGCACCTTCGCCGCCAGGGATTGCCGGGCCGTGGCTTCGGCGCGCCGCGCGTCGCGCAGGGACTCGGCCGTGCCGTCCGTCACCCACTGCGTGGCCAGTTCATTCAGCAGGGGAGACCCCGACCAGACCGTCGCCGCGGCCGCGTGCTCCAGCGTCTGCCACGACGACCCCGGCGCCCGGATGTAGCCGACGCGCAGCGCGGGCAGCACCGCCTTGGACAGGCTCCCCAGGTGATAGGTCCGCTCGGGCGCCAGTGCGGCCAGGGGTGCCGGCGCCTTCGCCACGAGCGGGGCCAACGCGCCGTTTTCGATGACGGTGACGTCGAACTTCCGGCAGACCTCCACCAGCGCCTGCCTCCGCTTCAAGGGCATGACGACCGTGGTCGGGTTGTGGTTCGTGGGCGTGCAGTAGAGCACCCGCGCCTTGCTCCTCCGGCAGGCCTCCGCGAGCGCTTCGGGCACGAGCCCCTCCGCGTCGAGCGCCACCGGATGCGTGGGCAGCCGGAGCCACTCCGCGGCGGCGAGGACCCCGGGATAGGTAACGTCCTCCACCAGCAGTCCGTCCGCGTTCGCGAGCAGGGACAACACCATCAGGGTCGCGTGTTGGGCCCCGCTGCTCACGATGACGTTCTCGCGCGTGGCAGGAACACCCGCGAACTCCAACCAGCGGGCCCCCGCTGCCCGCTGGGCCTCCGTGCCCGCATGGGCCTGATAGCCACTGAGCGCGCCCAGGTCCGCGCGTTCGCTCAGCCGTTGAAGCGCGGCGGCGAACGCGAGGTGCCCCATATCGCCGGGGACGATGGGCACGGCCGTGGGCCCCAGGTCGATGCGCGTCCGGTCGAGCTGGGGCGAGTAGCGGTCTCCGTCCCGCAGGTTCTTCACGAACGTCCCGTTGCCCACCTGGCTCCAGATGAGTCCCCGCCGTTCCGCCTCGGCGTAGGCCCGGGTCACCGTTCCCAGAGACGTCCCCAGCGTGCTCGCGAGCTCCCGGTGCGTGGGCAGCCGGTCCCCTGCACGAAGCCGCCCCGCGCTGATGTCCGCCGCGAGCGCATCGACGAGCGCCCCGTACAGAGGGCCCTCGGACCGTTTCAGGCGCGGCTTCCAATTGGACTGGGACATGAGATGGATTGTACCATGACAATCCGGAGCGTGTACCAGGGCCCCTGATGGGCTTCCTCCACAAGAGGCTCTACACTTCCGTGAACCGCATACCGGTGGCGCCGGTGCGCTCCAGCGCCGTCTTGAGGTCCTCGGAGACGATCAGGACAATGGACCAACCCCAGGTTCGGAAGACCTTGGCCTGGCCCACCTTCGACTCGTCGATACGCATTCCTACGACGGAGGAGTACTGGCCTGCCTTCTCGGGCTGCTTGTGCTTGATGGGGTCCCAGTACTCCACTTCCACGGAGGCCTTGTCGTCGATGCAGCGGATCAACCGGGTGGCCACGAGCATGTTGAACTGTTCGGGTTGCCCCGGGATGTCCACCGCGAAGAGCTGGACGTCATTGGGAGCAAGCTCCGCGAACACAGTGGCCAGCTTGACGTGGAGGATGGGCGTACTTCCGATGCCTGCTTCGGAGTAGTCCAACGGCCTTCCAGGCTCGTCGATGGGAAACCGGAGGGAGCCGGGGGCCTGGATGGGCTTCCCCGCGCTGAACATCCAGGGGTCCTCGACCTCCACGGATTTTTCATCGACGGGATCACCCAGATACCAGCGCCCCGGTGCGTAAACGTCCTCTGACAATCTGAAGTAGCGGGCGGTCATGGTCGTGGCTCTCAGGGGCCCCGGGTCAGCAGCAGTGCCCAGCCCAGTCGATTCATGTCTGCTTCAGTCCTCCGTCAAGATGAGGCTCCTGTGCAGCACCTGCTCACTACACTTCCATGAAGTACATGCCGGTGGCGCCGGTGCGCTCCAGCGCCGTCTTCATCTCTTCTGAGACGATGAGGGCGATGGACCAGCCCCAGGTGCGAAAGACCTTGGCGTCGCCTACTTGCGATGGGTCGATGCGCATGCCGTACACGGAACGGTACTGACCGACCTTCTCCGGCCGGCCGTCCCCGGGTTCCCATCGCCGGGCTTCCTCCGATGCACGCTCATCAATGCAGCGGATCATCCGGGTCGCCACGAGCATGCTGAATTGTTCGGGTTGCCCCGGGATGTCCACCGGCAGGAGCTGGACGTCGTTGGGGGCCAGTTCCGCGAAGAGCGTGGCCAGCTTGACGTGGAGGATGGGCGCCTGCCCGATGCCTGCTGCGGAGAAGTGCAGGGGCTTCCCCGGCTCGTCGATGGGGATCCGCAGAGGAGTTTTCACTCGTACGGGCTCCCCGGCCCGGAAGATCCAGGGATCTTCGAGCTCCACTCCGTTCTCATCGACGGGGTCCCCCAGGTACCAACGGCCTGGAGCTTCCACATCCTCTGACAAGTCGAAGTAGCGCTTCACCATGGCCTGTTCCGTTAACGCCCCTGGGTGAGCAAGCGGTTGATTTCGGAGCCCTGGGTGACGGCTTCATCCGCCAGTACCCGCAGTTCCCTGGTCAGGGCTTCCCGGCATGCTTCCACACTGCGACAGCTAATGGTGGCTTCGTTCAAACGGCGATAGACACGCATGTGGTACGCCCTGGGATGCGGACCCCGGTGGCCTGCGACTTCGACGATGTTCTCCGGGTCCTTCAGCTCCATTCCGGCTCGCTTGAAGATGCGCCGGAACTGGGGTGTCCACGGCCCTCCATTCCTTGAAGATTTCTCATTGCGGATGGTGGCCAGGTGGTGACGCTGGGGCTTCCCGGACCGCGATGACATGGCCACCGCGTTGGGCGCCAGCGCGATGGTGAACCCCTCGGCCGTCATGGCCACGGAACGCACACCAGCGAGGGACACGAATTGGAGGCCTGCCTGCGTCTCCACCGCGACCGCCGCCTGTGCGGAGCCCGGCAGGGTGGGGGCCTTCATCGTGAGTCCCGCAGTGTTGCCAATCGCAGCAGTGGCCAGCATCACGAAGACACGCGCGGCATTCTTACCCATTACCGCTCCGTAGGCCTCGCCCGCGTCGCGCACCTGGGCGAACGTGGTGGCCTGGTCCACGTGGCGCATCAGCGTCACCCATCCGTCGAGGAGGGTCCACACGGTGTCCACGCCCAGGTATGCAATCGCAGTGGCGGTGATGAGAGCGGCCAGTCCCTTGGAGACAGGCTCCGGCATGGCCCACAACAGCAGGTACATCGTCACGGCGGATGTCATTGTGGCCATGACGGCCTGGGGGCTTGCCATGCCCGCCAGGGTTTCGGCCGTCTCGGTCCAGACGGAGTCCATCGCGATGGCCATCGCCAACGCATAACGACCGTCGCTGCCCAGCAAGGGGCCTTCCTCCAACAAGCGCAGACAGTCTCCCTGCTGCTTTCGCTTCTTGCCGCACCACTGCTGGTAACCGCGCGTCAGGTCGTCCGACGCATCCAGAAGCCGCAGTTCCCGTGCCTCTTCCTCGCCCAGTGGGATGATCTGCCGAGTGCGCTCCCGGAAGCCGAAGAGGCCGCTGCGCTCCGGCAGGCCGAACAGCTCTCGTGCTTGCCGCAACGGATGGGCGAAGGGCCGCACGTCCCTGGCAAGCGTACTCACTGCCGCCTTGAACTCGTCCTCCTCCAGTCGGGCCTCGGACGGGGAGGTCCCTTCCTCCTCCTGGGGCGTGACGACAATCCGTTCGCCGCCATCGACCTCCAGGCGCACAACCCGCGTCGTCGCGCAGCCCGACACGAGCAGCCCCAGCAGCAGTGCCCAGCCCAGTCGATTCATGTCTGCTTCAGTCCTCCGTCAAGATGAGGCTTCTGTGCAGCACCTGCTCACTACACTTCCGTGAAGTACATGCCGGTCGCGCCGGTGCGCTCCAGCGCGGTCTTGAGGTTCTCGGAGACGATGAGGGCCGCGTGGGTGCCCCAGGGACGGAAGATCTTCGCGTCACCCACCTTCGACTTGTCGATGCGCATGATGTCCACGGAGCGGTACTCACCGATTCGCTCCGGCTTGCCGTGCCGGGCCTCCCAGAATCGGACTCCTTCCGAAGCCTGCTCATCGATGCAGCGGATGACCCGGGTGGTGACAAGGATGACGTACTGGTCCGGGTGCTTGGGAATCGTGACCGGGATGAGTTGAACATCGTCCGCTGCATGTTCCAGTAGGACGTTGGCGAGCTTGATGTGGATGACAGGGGTCATCCCGACGGCAATCCAGGAGAAGTCCAACGGTCTGCCTGGCTCATCGACTGGAACGGTCAGCGACCCGTCGACCTGGACACGGGTCCCTTGGGTGAACATCCAGGGATCTTCTTCCTCCTGACGGAGATCATTCCTGGGCGTATCGAGAACCCAAATACCCTCCTGAACGTCCATCCCAAGGTCAAAGTAACGGGCAGCCATGGATTGCTAACGTCCTTTGGTAGCCGCGCATCAGGTCGTCCGACGCATCCAGAAGTCACAGCGCCCGTGCCTCTTCCTCGCCCGGTGCTCAGTCCTCCGTCAGCAGGAGGCTCCAGAGCAGCACCTTCTTCTTGCCGGGTGGCCGGTGCAGGCAGCGGAGCGGGCCGTCCTGGGACGCCACGAATACGATGGCTCCAGAGTGCTGGTTGGCGAAGACGGCCGCGGCCCGGTGGCGCGAGCCGTGCTGGTGGATGGGGTAGTGCGGCCCGGGACGCCCCTGGAGCGTTCGCGCTTCGAAGACCTGCGGCGGGCCGCTTCTCGGGAGCGCAATCTGATACCCCGCGCAGAGCACCTCCAGCTCCGGCCCCAGCACCAGCGCGTTGTCCACCGCCGTGAACTGCCCGATGCTCTCCACCAGCGCCTGGAAGTCGCTCTCCGTCGCCTTGTCGTCGTGCTCGGCGGCGGCCTTCTTCAACTCCGGATCCTCTTCCTCCTCCGCCGCCTTGCCGGCCTCCGCCTGCCAGGCGCCGTTGATGAGGTTCGCCCTCGCCTGCACGAAGCGCTGCAACCGCTGGCGCAACAGCGAGCCCTGCTCCGGCGGCAGGACGTACTTGCCTCGCGCCCGGAAGCGCTCCACGTCGTGCTGCTTGGGCAGGAACGCGATGAGCCCTCCGTGATGCAGGCCCGCCATCCTCCGGATGAGCCCCTGCACCGCGTTGGACACGTACCACTCGCGGTTGCCGCCCATCAGCGGCTGCACCTTGGGCAGGGACTCCACCAGCGTGGCGCACATCTCCATCAGCGCCGCGCGCACCGCGCTGTCCTCGTGGAAGAGCAGGTCGTGCAACGCCACGCGCCGGCCCGGCGGCACCGGCGCGCCCTGCTCGTAGCGGAACACCTCTCGCCCCTGCGTGCTCACCACCAGGTGGCCCGGCTCCGGCGCGTGCAGGATGAAGACGTCCTCCTCGCCCTCGGCGTGGAACTCCGTGTACTCCACCCGGCGCGCCAGCCCCTGGATGCGCAGCTTGCCGTCTCGCGGCCCCACCACCACTGCCGTGCGCGGCAGGTTCGCCGCGGGCGCCAGCTTCACCAGCGCCTCCACGCTGAAGTCGGTGATGCTCGACTTGGCCTCCAGCGGCAGCGTCTCCCACGCCTGCCGCTTGCCCTTCTGTCCGCCGATGTAGACCGTCTCTCGCACCGCCTGCAGGCCCTGCAACCCCTGCGCGTGATAGGCGATGCGCACGCGCGTGGCCTCGCCCTCCTCGCGGCCCAGGCTCGCGAAGAACACCGTGTCCGCCAGCACGACCAGCAGCTTCAGCGTCGGCTCGGCGAGCGGCGTCTTGGCGAACTGCCGGAGCCACCCGCGCAGGGCTTCTCCGGGATATTGCAGGCCGGGTTCATCCATCGGGCGGGCAGCATAATCACGGCGCCGTGTTTCCCGGTGGAAGTCGCTCGCGCGCCGCGATGCGGCGTTGGGTTCCCACCGTGCGCCCGGCCTGTAGCACCGACGTCACGACAGTCGCCGCCACGAAGGGTTGTCGCCACCCGGACGCGCTCCTAGGGTTTCCCTCTTCCCCCTGGAGACCTTCCTGATGCACTCGCGTTGCCTGACCGCCGCCCTGCTCGCCCTCGCGCTGCCGCTGTCCGCCAGCGCGGCGCCCGCCGCCGCGCGCACGTCGTCTTCCAGGGCGGCACGGTGCTGGATGGCTCCGGGGGGCAGCCGCTGGAGGGGGGCTCCGTGGTGGTGCGCGACGGGAAGATTGTTTCCGTGGGGCTCGCCATCAACGTCAAGGTGCCCAAGGGCGCGGAGGTCATCGACTTCAAGGGCCAGACGCTCCTGCCCGGCCTCATCTCCGACCACAGCCACGTGGGCCAGACGTCCGATACCACCACGGGCTCCCAGAACTACACGCGGGAGAACGTCGAGAAGCAGCTGCGCCAGTTCGCCGCGTATGGCGTCACCACCGTGACGGCGCTCGGGATGAACCGGCCGCTGTTCAACGAACTGCGCAAGGAGGCCCACGCGGACTCCTTCTCTGGCGCGGACCTCTTCGGCGCGGGGCAGGGCATTGGCGTGCCGGAGGGCGGGCCTCCCCAGGCGATGACGAACAGCGCGCCGGATCAGCTCTTCCGCCCCACCACGGTGGAGGAGGCCCGCGCCGCCGTGCGCACGCTGGCGAAGAACCGCGTGGACCTGGTGAAGGTCTGGGTGGACACGTTCCTGGGCAAGCTCCCGAAGATGAAGCCGGACATCTACAAGGCCGTCATCGACGAGTCCCACAAGCAGGGCCTGCGCGTCGCCGCCCACATCCACGACCTGGAGGACGCGAAGGCCGTGGTGGACGCGGGCGTGGACATCATCGCCCACGGCGTCCGCGACCAGCCCGTGGACGCGGCCTTCGGCACGGACTCCGGCACCACCCCGCTGCGCATCCCCGGCTACGCGGAGCACCGCGAGCTGAACATCACCGGCGTGTGGCGCCAGGGGCACAAGGTGGCGGGGAAGCTCACCGGGGCTCCCGCGCACTGAGCCGGCGCTTCATTCTTCAATCGGCGGCTGGAGCGTGCCGAAGTGCTCCAGCCCCTGGTCCAGCGCGGAGCGCACCGCGTGGAGCAGGGCGCCGTCAGACAGTCGCCGCACCAGGACCATGCGGGTCGCCACGTAGGACGGCGCGCCTCCCAGCCGTGCCTCCAGCGCCTCCAGGGTGAGCACGGTGAGGACGAAGGTGCGTCCGTCGCGCAGCCGCACCACCAGGTTCCGGGAGCCCTCGAAGTGCAGCGCCGGGTTCTCCGCCACCAGCAGGGAGGCGATCCGCTCGTCCTCCGTATCGATGGACCGCAGTCCTGACCGTTCGCGCGTCGAGCGTCGCATGGCGGGGACGATGGGGACCCCCACCCGGGCCTACAACCCCTGCCCCTGGGAGGGCCGCGTCGCCGGACAGCCTCCGGCCCCGCGGGCCAGGGTGGCGGGCAGGGGAGCGCTGACGTCGCACAAGACGAACGCCCCGTGCCGGGTGTATGGCCCAGGCCGCCCATGCCCGCCGAGCCGTCCATCCTGTCCACCTGGGGCCTTCCCGGGATGTTCTTCGTCGCCATGCTGGCGGGCTCCGTGGTGCCGGTGCCCTCCGAGGCGATGCTCGCCGCCCTCATCTACAACGGCACGCCGCCGGTGATGGCCACCGTGGTGGCCACCGTGGGGAACGTGCTGGGCGCGGTGACGCTCTACATCCTGGGGCAGTGGGTGTCGCGCGGCGGAGGCGGGGCCGTGGGCCGCTGGGTGTCGCGCCGCCGGGAGAAGGAAGGCCCGCGCATGGCGCGCGTGGAGGCGAACCTGCGCACCTGGGGCGCTCCCGCCCTGCTCATGTCGTGGCTGCCCATCCTGGGCGACGCGTTCGTGCTCGCGGGCGGCTTCGTGGGCGTGCGCCCCTTTCCCTTCGTCGTCTTCGTCACCCTGGGCAAGGGTCTGCGCTACGCCTTTGTCGCGCTGTCCACCACGGCAGCCATGTAACAATGCGTAACATTGCGCGTCCCTGGCGGGGGGGATGCGCCGCTCACGAAACGTTTCAAGGAATGTGACGGATAAACGGCGGTGGCGTCGTGTACGCGGAATACTGCGTCCGCGGCGCTGCCGTGACGTCCCTGACCCTCTACGGCTCCTGGGTTCTCCGGGAGCAGGATGAAACATCGTGAGCCTGAAACAAGACCTCTTCCGGCGGCCTGCCGCCTCCTGGCGTACGTGGTCCTTCACGCTGGTGTGCGCGGCGCTCAGCGCGTGCGGTGGCTCCGTGGAGGCGGACGCGGAGGAGACGGCGCCGGAGCTCGTCGCGCGTGAGGACTCGCTGGCGAACGTGAGGCTGCGCCTGATGGCCGCCAACCTGAGCAGCGGCAATGGGCAGGACTACAACCCGGGCCACGGCCTCCGCATCTTCCAGGGCACGGACGCGGACGTCGTGATGATTCAGGAATTCAACTACCAGACGGACTCCGCGGCGGACATCCGCGCCTTCGTGGACACGGCCTTCGGCACGGGCTTCTCGTACTACCGCGAGGCCGGTGCGCAGATTCCGAACGGCATCATCAGCCGCTACCCCATCATCGCCGCCGGCGAGTGGGACGACACGCAGGTGTCCAACCGCGACTTCGCGTGGGCGCGCATCGACATCCCGGGGCCCAAGGACCTGTGGGCCATCAGCGTGCACCTGCTGACCACCAGCTCCAGCGTCCGCAACACGGAAGCGAACAACCTGGTGAAGTTCATCAACGCCAACGTGCCCGCCAGCGACTACCTGGTCATCGGTGGTGACTTCAACACCGGCAGCCGCAGCGAGGCGACCTTCAGCACCTTCTCCAGCGTGGTGTCCACGGCGTCGCCGTACCCGGCGGACAAGAATGGCAACACCAACACCAACGCGGGCCGCAGCTCGCCGTACGACCACGTGCTGGTGGACAACGACCTGCGCGCCTACCAGACGTCGGTGGTGATGGGCTCCAGCACCTTCGCCAACGGCCTGGTGGTGGACACGCGCGTGTACTCGCCCCTGTCCGACATCTCCCCGGCGCTGTCGGGCGACAGCGGCGCGTCCGGCATGCAGCACATGGGCGTCATCAAGGACTTCCTCATCCCGGGGGACGGCGTGACGTCCTCCTCCGTGACGGTGCTGTCGCCCAACGGCGGTGAGAGCTGGACGGCCGGCTCTGCGCGCACCATCACCTGGACGGCGTCCGGCGTCTCCAACGTGAAGGTGGAGTACTCGCTGAACGGCTCCACGTGGACGACCATCACGTCCAGCACGGGCGCGTCCTCCGGCAGCGTGGCGTGGACGGTGCCCTCCAGCGCCAGCACCACCGCATGGGTGCGCGTGAGCGACGCGAGCAACGCCACCGTCACCGACCTGTCCAACGCGGCCTTCACCATCACCACGGGCGGCACCGGCGGCACGGGCAACGTGTTCATCAACGAGGTGCTCATCAACGAGCCGGGCTCGGACGTGAACGGCGAGTTCGTGGAGCTGGTGAACAGCGGCACGGCGGCGGTGGACCTGAGCGGCTGGACGGTGTCGGACGGCACGGCCGTGCGTCACACCTTCGCCAGCGGCACCTCGGTGGCGGCGGGCAAGGCGGTGGTGGTGTTCGGCGGTGCGTCCGGCATCCCGTCCGGCACGCCAGGTGCGGTGGCCGCGTCCACGGGCCAGCTGAACCTGGGCAACAGCGGTGACACCGTCACGGTGAAGAACAGCGCGGGCACCGTGGTGAGCACGGCCACGTTCGCCTCGTCGCTCGCGGGCACGGACGGCGTGTCCGCCAACCGCAGCCCGGACGCGTCCTCCACGGCCAGCTTCGTGCTGCACACGGGCGTGTCCAGCCTGACGAGCTCTCCTGGCAAGAGCGCCAGCGGCGCCGCGTTCTAGTCCTGAACACCGCTCCTCCGGACGACGCGGGTCCGGAGGAGCGACCTGGGAGAGTGTGCCCCCGGAACGTCCTGCTTCCGGACGCGAGGAGCCCTCCCATCATGCTGAAGGTCCATCACCTCTCCGAATCCCGCTCGCAGCGCATCCTCTGGCTCCTGGAGGAGTTGGGGCTCGACTACGAGGTCGTCCGCTACGAGCGTGACCCGAAGACGGGGTTCGCTCCGCCGGAGCTCAAGGCCGTCCACCCGCTGGGCAAGTCGCCGCTGGTGGAGGACGACGGCCGGGTGCTGGCGGAGTCCGGCGCCATCATCGAATCGCTGATCCGCAAGCATGGCCAGGGCCGGTTGTCGCCCGCGCCGGAGGACCTGGACCGCTACACGCACTTCCTGCACTACGCGGAAGGCTCCGCGATGCTGCCCATCGTGCAGCTGCTCTACGTGAAGCGGCTGGGCGACGCCGCGGCGCCCATCAAGCCGCGCATCGACTCCGAGCTGAAGAACCACCTGGACTACCTGGAGGGGGTGCTTCAGGGCCGTGAGTACCTGGTGGGCAACGGGCTGACGGGCGCGGACATCCAGCTGAGCTTCGTGCTGGAGGCCGCGAAGTCCTTCCGTTTGCTGGCGGCGCTGCCGAACCTCACGGCCTACCTCGACCGGCTCCATGCGCGCCCCGCGTACCAGCGGGCCCTGGAGCGGGGCGGGCCGTACAAGATGGGCCGCTGAAAAGACGACGGGCCGCCCCTGAGTACACCGGGACGGCCCGCGACCTGTCCGACTGTCGGACTAGTTTCGCGTCGCCGCGCGCAGACGGGGCGGCACGTGGGGCCCGAAGTCAGGCGGCTCCTCCGACCGGAGGTACTTGGGAGCGCGCTTCAGCGGGGCGATGCCCATCCAACGGTTGAGGTTGGCCTTCGCCTCCGCCTGCTGGGCCGCCGGGAGCTGGCTGATGCGCGCGCCGTGGTTCCCGCCCTCCACCGTGTACAGGTAGGAGTCCTGCGAATTGCCCAGCACGTAGGCCGCCGCCGTCCACGGATCGTAGCTGCCGTAGATGAACATCAGGCGCTGTCCCTGGGAGGAAACCCAGTCCTGGATGTCCGGCATGGCCTCGGGACGGAACACGAACGGGATGCCCGGCGGCGAGTACACCTCGCCGGTGTCGGTGTCCGGGAAGTGGATGAGCGCGCCCAGGTGCTTCTCATAGGGCTGGGGCCAGCCCAGCTCCGCCGCGGCCTGGTAGTAGTAGGCGGCGTACGGGGTGATGCCTGAGTCCGCGAACGACCCCATGCCCACCGCGTAGTCCATCGCGTCGAACAGCTCCTGGTCCGTGGCGGTGGCGGTGGGGATGTTCCGGTTGCAGTTCGCCGCGGAGTCGTACTGCCAGAAGGCGAAGTAGGTCTCGATGGCGGCGTGCTCCAGCACCAGCTCCCGGCCCAGCTGCGAGTACGTCAGATTGTTGCTCGCGGCGTAGGCGTCCACGAGGGAGAGCATCTGGCTCCGGCGCGAGAGCACTTCACGCTGGAAGGCCCACAGCCGCTCGCGGCAGGCCAGCTGCGCGTCGCCGCCCACGGTGTCCTGGAACGTCACGAAGCGCTCGTCGTTGCGCAGGGCGATGGGCGCCACGTACGCCACGGTGGCGTCCACGTCGTCCGGGTGGAAGCGGCGGAAGAACACCACCGTCTCGCCGCCCTTGCTGCCGCCGGTGGACACCCACTTGCCGGTGTAGATGGGCTTGAGCGCCTGGACGATGCGGTGGAAGTCATCCGCGGACTGACGGATGGTGAGGTGGCTCCAGTCCGCGGGCGACGGGATGCTCGGCGGGAAGAAGCGGTGCTCGACGGCGACCTGGTTGGCGGACAGGAGCTGCGTGGGCTCCGAGCGGCCGGTGCCGGGGGAGACGTTGTAGCCGCTGGTGGAGAGCACCATCGGGCTGGCGTCCGCCTTGTGCATCAGCGTCAAGCGCTGCTCGAAGCGCTGACACTCCGGGTGGGCGTGGTCCGACGGCTGGTTGTATCGCAGGACGAAGTGCCGGTAGCCCGCGGGGACACTGCCGCCGGTCCGGTCCTGGTCCACGATGAGGCCTGGGATGGCCTCCAACCGGGTCCGGATGTCCAACGACGTGTTCTGGATGACGCTCAGGTCCGGTGGCGTGTCGACCCAGCCGCTCGGGGTGCACGCCACCACGCCGCCGTCCGTGCCCGCATCGGCCTCCGTGCCCGCATCGCTCTCCGTGCCCGCATCGGAGCCCGCGTCCACGTCCGTGCCTGCATCGGAGCCCGCGTCCACGTCCGTGCCCGCATCGGAGCCCGCGTCCACGTCCGTGCCCGCATCGGAGCCCGCGTCCACGTCCGTGCCCGCATCGGAGCCCGCGTCCACGTCCGTGCCCGCATCGGAGCCCGCGTCCACGTCCGTGCCCGCATCGGAGCCCGCGTCCACGTCCGTGCCCGCATCGGAGCCCGCGTCCGCGCCCGCATCGGGGCCCGCGTCCGAGCCGCCGTCCACGGTCTGGGTGCCGCTGTCGGGACGCGGCTCGTTCGGTTCGTCATCGCCACAGGCGACCGGTCCCCCCAGCAGCATGAGCAGGGGGACGAGCGACGCCCAGTGGGCCAGGCGCGACGGCTTGGAGGGCTGGGAGAACAGGTAGGGCTTCATCGGTCCGCGTTCCTCGGCGACCGTGCTCGCCGGGCGTGTCCCGGCGAGCGACGGTGCTCGAGCGCGGATTCCAGCCTCAAGGCCGCTGCATGTTCAAGGGGGCCGCCCCCGTGAGGTCCTCCACGCTGTCGTAGAGGAGCTGCCCGACGTAGTTGAAGTTGTGGGCCCAGGCGCCGGGGTCCTTCTTGCTCAGCTGGTAGTTGTGGGCGGCCTTCACGAGCGCCGGCGTGAACGGCGCGAACGCGTTGGCGGAGACGGACTCGGTGGCGCTGCAGGTCCCGTTCTTGTCCGTGTCCTTGAAGAAGTACGGATTGACGTCGCCGTTGTAGCAGAGGCCGTTGTTCGTCACCCCGCGCATGGCGGTCAGCAGGCGTGCGGCCATGCCCTCCACCTCCGCCTCCAGGGGCTCCGCGGTGTTCCCGTCGCCGTCGTAGTCCGACAGGTGGACGAGCCGGATCTGCTCCGCCGAGCTCTGGTCCGCGTGGCACGTCTCACAGCGCTCGTTCCACGCGTCCTGGATTCGGAAGGTGTGGTTGCTCTTGCCCGGGACATGGCAGCTGGTGCACTGCACCCCGCCCATGTGCGTGAGCCGGCCCGCGTAGGTCTTGTTGGGGTACTCGTAGCCGATCCGCGCCAGCGTTCCTTCGCGCGTCCCCGCGGCCGGCAGGTAGTGCACGTTCTGGAAGCGCGGCGTGCCTCCCGCGCTCAGCGCCGTGTCGATGGTGGCCTTGGACGCGCGGCCGATGTGGCAGTTGGCGCAGAGGTTGTCCTGGCCCGGCAGGTTCACCGTCTTGCCGTCCGGCAGCCACGTCTGGGCGGGGACGAAGACGTCGTAGTCCGGTTCGAAGTTCTCGTGGCAGGTGGAGCACTCCAGGCCGTTGGCGGTCTCCGGCACCAGCTGCCCGACCCCGTACTGGACGAAGAAGCGGTAGCCCTGCGCGCCGCTATGGCAGCGCGAGCAGCTGGCCTGGACGGTCTCGCTCGAGTCCCAGTTGCGCGCCGCCTTGCTGGCGCCGTTGAAGTGGCCTGGATCGTTGCGCACCAGCAGCGACGTGTCGAAGGGCACGCTCAGCGCCGTGTTCAACGACTGGGTCGAGTCATGCAGCAACTGGATGATGTACTTCGCGTTGTGCGCGAACGCGCCCGGGTCCACCCGGGACAGCTGGTAGTTGTACGCCGCCTTCTGCAAGCGGGGCGTCCAGCCGGCGAACGCGTTGGTGGCGGTGGCTTCGGCTGGATTGCAGGTCCCGTCTCCGTTGGTGTCCCGGAACCAGTAGGGGTGGGCGTTGCCGTAGCAGAGGGGCCGGGCCCGCTCCGCGCCGTACCGCTGGATGGCGGCGAGCAGCCGGTCCCGGAGGCCCTGGATCTCGTAGTAGATGCCCTCGGTGCGGTTGTGGTCCCCGTCGTAGTCCTGATTGCGCGAGGCAATCTGCCGGATGTCCCAGGCCTTCGTGACGTCGGTCACGCCGGGGTGGCAGGTGGCACAGGCATCCCAGCGGACCCGCGTGGTGTGCGGGTCATGGCACTCGTTGCACTTGTCGAAGCTGGGGACGTGGCGGAAGCGCGAGTCGTAGACCTGCTCCGCGTACTGATAGCCGCCCGCGGCCTGACTGGCGAAGAGCGTCGCGCCCGCGGGGTAGTAATGGATGTTGGTGAAGCCCAGGGCGGGCGAGGCGGTGTCCTCGCCCACCACGCCCGCGTCCGCGACCTGCGCGTCGATGTCCCTGCCCGCGGCGCGCCCCTGGTGACACACCACGCACCTCGCCTCCGGGCCCAGGCCGGTGACCTGCTTGCCCGAGGGGAAGGTGATTGCGGTCAGGCTGGAGGCGGCGCTGTCGTGGCACGTCTCGCAGCGGACCACGGACTGCGTCGGTGCGGGTGCGTCCACCCTGCCAGGGGCGGACCCGTCACCGCCCAGGAAGTCGATGTAGCCCTCCGAGCTGTGGCACCGCGCGCAGCTGGCGGGGACGAGGCCGTCCTCGTTCCAGTGGGAGAAGGCCTCGGCGGTGGTGTCCGCGTGCGGAGAGCCTGACCAGGCGAGGTAGTAGGGCACCTGGTTGGGGTCGACTCCGCCGTCGCCCGCGAGGCCTCCCATCACCACCACCACATGGCGCGCCTCCAGCCTGGAGCTCGCGCCGGTGACCTTGATGGTGGTCTCTCCCGCGCCCACGCCCGTCACCTGCCCGGAGTCGTCCACGGTCGCGATGGCCGGGGCCTCGCTCTCCCAGTGGTATCCGTCGTCGGTGGCCTCGCGCGTGGTGACCGTGAGCTGGATCGCCTGTCCCACGAGCACCGAATGCGGGCCGTCGGTGACGAGCTCCGGGTGGGGCGTCTCCAGTTTGGCGCAGGCGCTCAGCGCGCAGGTCAGGAGCAGCGGTCCAGCCAGGAGCAGGAGGGGTCGTCTCATGGGGGACTCCTCGGGAAGAAAGTGCGTCATGGTTGAGCGCCTCCGGAGATCCACGCGAGGAGGGTCTGGTACTCCGGGGTGCCCTCCCCATAGACGGCCCCGCCGCCGTGGCCCGCGCCGGAGGACTTGCGCAGCAGCCGGCTGGCGGAGGGATTGGAGGTGTCCGTGAGGGAGATGGCCGCCGCGTAGTCCGCGTCGGCATCGCCCGTCAGCAGGAAGGAGGTGCTGCCAGCGGCGCCCCCGCTGCGATGGCAGCTCTGGCATCCGGTGGTGAGGAGCGGATGGACGTCGCTCGCGAAGGACACGGCGCCTCCTCCGTCCCCTTTGCCACCGCCGTCGGTGGGGAGCGCACCGGCGTCGGCGGCGACGGGGCCACGCTCGAAGTCAGCGCAGCCAACTGCCAGCGCGAACATCGCGGTGAGGACCGCGGCCCGTGTCTGGATGCGGGAGTCAGAACTCATACGCCACCACCAGCCGGGTGAAGTCGTCCGGCGTTTCGTCTGTCTTTTCCAGGTTCCAGAACTGGAAGAGGCCTGCGCTCAAGCCCCGCCACCGCGCGACCACGCCCACGTTGTGGCCGGAGGCGTCCTCCCGGGTGAGCGCGTTCGAGTCCAGGATGAGGCCCCGCCGGTTTCCGAAGGTGCGCAGCCCCTGCCGGTACTGGAGGTAGAGCCAGTCCGTGGGGTGGTAGCGCAGCTGGAGGTAGCTGGCGAAGTGGTAGTAGTCCGCGCCCGGCCCGCCGTAGCCCTCCGCCTCGCCTCCGGAGACATCCGCGCGCAGCAGCCCGGCGCCCAGCGAGAAGTGCTCCAGCACCGGAAGCCCGCGCGGACGCCACACCGCCACGTCCAGCGCCTGGAGGAACAGGCGGCGCCCGAACCCCAGCGAATTGAAGTAGGGCGAGTACCACACGTTGATGGGGCCCCAGGAGCCGCCAAGCCTCGCCCCGACGCCCAGGCGGGTGTCCTCCAGCGGTGCCAGGTCCGACTGGAGGTTGAGCACCGCGTCCGCGCGCTTCAGCCGGTAGCCGGAGATGACATAGGCGTCGCCGGAGAAGGCGATGGGCCCCATGCGGCGCTCCACGTTCACCGTCAGCCCTTCGCGGGCGAACACCACCGGAATCACCCGCTGGTCGAAGCCCGCGAGCCCTCCGTAGCTGTGGTGGAAGAGCGGATCCGCGCCGAAGGGCACCAGGATCTTGCCCCCCTTGGCGAACACCTTCACCGGCCAGGACGCCCCGTTGATCCGGTAGCCCACCTCCCAGAACTGGAGCGAAAGCATCTCCAGGGTGAGGGTCACCGGATCCTCGGCGGACTGTCGCGTCAGGAAGAGGAAGTGGTGGTAGCTGCGCAGCGCGCTCTCGCCCTCCGACTTGAAGGGGTGGTCGTTGTAGTTGACGCGCTCGTAGTTGAGGTCGAAGCGTCCGTTCAGGCTCAGCGAGCCGAGGACCGGGAAGGTCCCCAGCGGCACGCCGCCGTGAGGGCCCGTCGGCGCGTGCGGGCTGGCCGGGGTGGACGGCGGTGCCGGGGGAGCCACGGCCGTCCCGGGCTGGGTGGGCACGGGCGGAGCGGTGGCCACTGCGGTGTTCGCGGGGGCCGGTGCGGTCGTCCCCAACGCGCCCGCGTCAATCCACCGGGCCAGGAGCGACAGCTGCGCGCTGCCCGGCTCCCACACCGCGCCGCCCGGGTGCGAGTCGCCCTTCGCGCGCTGGTACAGGATGCTGCTGGCGGCAGTGCCAGGCACCACCAGGGGCTCCACCGAACGCAGGTGCTGCTCCGGATCCGCGTGGGTCACGTAGCGGCTGGCGCCAGCCATCCCGTCCGAGGCATGACAGCTGGAGCAGTCCGCCAGCAGGGCCTCGTGCACCTGGGGGGCGAAGCGCGGCGCGGCCGAGGCGTCCCCGGAAGGCGGGCCGGCGCTCGCGGACGCGGATGGCGCCGGGTTGGAGACGGAGGGCGTGGCAGTGACGGGCGCGGTGGGCGCTGGACTGGAAACAGGAGGCGCGGCCGCAGGCACGCTGTCGTGGGAGGGATGCGGAGCGCCAGGGCTGGCCGCGGTCGTGCCGCCGCGTGCCTTGCCGGGCGGGGCGCCTCCTTCAATCCACCGCAGGATCGTCGCGTACTCCGCCGACTCCACCGCGAAGACCTTCTTGCCTCCGTGAAGCGTGGTGCCGGTGCCCTTCTTGAGCAGCGGGCTCTGGGCGGCGGTGGCGGGCTGCACGAAGCGCAGCGTGGCCTCGTAGTCCGCCGGCTCGCCCCGGAGCACCCAGCGGGACCGGGACGCCATTCCCTCCGGGCCGTGGCAGGACCCGCACTCCTTCTCCAGGATGGGCCGCACGTCCTCCGCGAAGCCCGGCACGCGGGGCCGGTTCGCGCTGGCGGGCGTCCGCGCGGTGGGCGCTGACGTGGGCCTGGCGGCCTCCGTGGGAGACGGCGTTCCCGCGTCGGGCGCAGCCTGCGCGGGGGGCGGCTTGATTCCCAGCCGCTCCTGGAGCTGCCGCCGCTTCTCCTCCTGCGACTGCGCTCGCGCGGGGCCTGGGACGGACAGCACCAGCGCGCAGGCGAACAGCGTCCAGGTGCCCAGGTCAGCGACGCGCATGGCACGCCTCGCATTCCATGGTGCGCCAGGCCCTGGCGGCCTGTCCGTCATGGCAGCGCCCGCAGTAGCGGCCCTCTCGCATGTCCTGATGCGTGAAGCCCAGCCGGGCCTGCGGGAACGTGCCGGGGTGGCAGCTGTAGCAATACATGGAGCCATGCCCCCAATGGGAGAACAGCGCCGGAGCGGGCGCGGCGCGCTCCTTGAGCGGAGGCAGCCGGACGTCCTGCGGTGAGTTCACGGCGAAGATGGGAGTCGTGAACAGGAGGAGGGCGACGAGCCCCACCCGCCACCGTCCCCCGCGAAGGAGGACGGACGCGGACGGCCCCGAGGCGTCGGACGCGGAGCGCCTCATAGGGCCTTTTGCTCCTTCAAGATCTTCCAGACCGTGACGCCGTAGAGCAGGACCCCCAGCAGGACCAGAGGGACGCCCACGGCCGTGGAGATGACGAAGGTCAAGGGCGTCCAATAGAGGAGGGCGAACAGTTGGATGAGCAGCCCCGCCAGGACGAAGAGGGCCGCCACGCGGATGCGCTTGTCGTGGCTCATGGACGCGGCCGCTCCGGCAGCCAGAAGTTCTGGGCCTTCACGCCCTCCAGGTCGTGCGCGAGGTCATGGCAGCTCAGGCACGAGCGGGCCCCGCTCTGGAGCTCCGCCTGGAGCTCCCGGTGCGGCCCGGCCTCCAGGTAGCCGCGCGCATCGTTGTGGCAGTGGAGGCAGTTGTAATTGGGATACGGCTGGTAGAGCCGGGGCTCCGGGGGGATGGTCCCGAAGTAGTGGACCCAGACGTGCCTCAGGCCGTTGAGCTTGGCCTTCGCGTCCCCGAAGAGCGCGTAGTCCGTGTGGCAGGAGAAGCAGGTGGAGTCGCGGTTGATGAGCCGCTTCTGGTAGTGGACCGCGGCCAGGGCGTTGGGGTTGTCCACGAACAGGCTCTGCCCGTAGCGCTCCATCTCGTGGCAACCCATGCAGAACTGGGTCTGGCTCGATTCGCGCACGCCCACCGCGACCCCGGCACCGCTGACGGCCAGCGGGAGGATGGCCAGTCCTCCGAGCAGCACCAGGCGTCCCAGCCCGTTCGCGGTGAGGTGGCCAGCGGCATGGGCAATCATCCCCACGAGCACGGCCACCGCGCTGACAATCACAATCATGAGGGTGGGCAGTGGAGCCTCCATGGAGTCTGGGTCGTGACAACCGTGCAGTGAGGCGATTCAGGAGCGCTGGGGGACCCGGAGGGCCGCCGCAACGGCGTCTCGCGCTACCGGGAGGGCTCCCCGGCGGAGGGCGGAAGGGGGATGGGCTCCACCTGCGCTGTCTGCCCGTCCACGCGCAGGTCCAGGGACTGCTGGCCCGCCGGCGAGGAGTACCGCAGCCACCAGGACGCCTCCCCTTGCTTCGCCATCACCAGCTCCAGGGCCTGGTCCTGGCTCCGCGCGAACGCGGCCCCCAGCCTCACCGCCTCCTGATAGCCCACGGTGAGCGCCACCGAGGTGGGAGGTGGAGGCAGCGGGGGCGAGGGATCCGCACGCGTCTGCATCGAGGACCCCGCGCACCCCGCGGCGCTGAGGGCGACGAGCAGGACGGCGCGGCGCAGGGAGAGCGAAGAGGTCATGGTCGCTGGCTCGAACGGAGGGGAGGAATGAAACCTGTCCGGCCTTCGACACTGCATGCCCCGTACCGGAGTGGACTCGTGCCCTCCGTGGAGGTGGGCCCGGGCGCGGGTGCGCATCCCTCCTGGGTGTCCCGGCGCAAACCTTGCGCGAGCCGGCGGCATCCCGCGCATTCCTTGCGGCGCGCGGAACCCTGCCTGCCCCGGCCGCACACTCTGTCTGGCCGTGAGGGGGGCGGCGGCGCGCGGCTTGAGTCCACCCCGCGCGCGGGGTAGCCACGTCCCGTCACGTCTCCCTGGAGCCCTCCATGAAGCCCCTGCTGCTGGCCGCGGTCCTCGCCGCCGCGCCCGCCACCCCGCAGAAGTCCCCGGCGCCTGACGCCGGCCTCACGCAGGCCGCGCA
The DNA here is from genome assembly GCF_009909105.1 of Corallococcus exiguus. NCBI lineage: Bacteria > Pseudomonadati > Myxococcota > Myxococcia > Myxococcales > Myxococcaceae > Corallococcus > Corallococcus exiguus. The sequence goes on along the minus strand of NZ_JAAAPK010000011.1, from coordinate 82,371 downwards.
GCCCTCCCTCACCGTGCCCGGAGGGAAGTTCCTCCGCGCCCGCTCCGGCAACACCGCCGTGGCCCAGATGTTCGCGCCGGGCATCGCGGAGCTGTCACTGGCGGAGAAGCGCGTGGCGTGGTCCCTGACGCTCGCGGCGCACGCGGGCGAGGACATCGCGTTGGATCAGCTCGGCTGGAAGCTGGTGCCGACGAAGCAGCTGCTGGAGGGCGTCTGGCTCTTCGGCCGCGACGCGCAGAGCTCCGCGTCCGGCTTCGACGCGAAGCTGGCGGACTACCTGCTGCGCTTCTACGGACACGGCGGCAACCACGACAGCACCACCGGCCAGAAGTTCGTCCCGGCCTTCACCGCGGAGCAGCTCGCGGCCGGCGCTTCCCGCGCACTCAAGGCCGGCGCGCCCTGGACGGTGAAGGACGACGCCGCGCTCCAGGCCTGGCTCCAGGAGCTGACGCCCACCCTCTTCGACGCGGCCTTCGAGGCGCAGCTCACCTCCAAGGCCCCGCCGCCGGGACAGGACCTCCTCACCGCGTCCTCCAACACGGCCTATGGCCCCGGCGTGACGGAGAAGGACCTGGTGGGCTTCAAGGAGAAGTACCCGCTCAACTCGCGCGTGGTGAAGCAGGACGGCAAGCTGGTGGAGCAGGTGTTCCGCGCGGGCACGCCGGACGGCAAGGTGAAGCCGGGGCTGTACGCGAAGGAGCTCTCGCGCGTCATCGCGCACCTCCAGGAGGCGATGAAGTCCGCCGAGCCCGCGCACAAGGCCGCGCTGGGCAAGCTGGTGCGCTACTTCCAGACGGGCAGCCCCAAGGACTGGGACGCGTACAACATCGCGTGGCTCAAGGTGGACCCGAAGGTGGACGCCAACCTGGGCTTCATCGAGACGTACGTCGACCCGCGCGGCCACAAGGGACAGTGGGAAGGGCTGGTCAACTACCGCGACACGGCGGAGAACCAGATCATGGTGCTCATGGGCCAGAAGGCCCAGTACTTCGAGGACCGGTTGCCCTGGCCGCAGAAGTACCGCCGCAAGAAGGTCTCGCCGCCGGTGGCCAAGGCCATCAACCTCATCACGTCCAACCCGGAGCCGCCCGCGGGCATCAACCTGCCCAACGAGCAGCACATCCGGGAGAAGTACGGCAGCAAGAGCGTGATGATCACCAACGTCATGGACGCCGCCTCCGCCGTGACGCGGCTGCCCCTGGCGCTGGAGTTCTCCCGCACGGCGGAGGACCGCGAGCAGGCTCAGAAGTACTCCGTCACCGCGCGCAAGTGGCTGGTGGCCTTCCACGAAGTGCTGGGCCACGCCTCCGGCCAGGTGGATCCGAAGTTGAAGGGCCAGTCCCCGTCCGTCTTCCTCAAGGAGTACGACAACACGCTGGAGGAGGCGCGCGCGGACCTGGTCGCGCTGTGGCACGCGTTCGACCCGGCGCTCGCGGAGCTGTCGCCGGACCACGAGGCCATCGCCCGGCAGATGTACCGGGACTTCCTGGTGGAGGGGCTCACCAACCTGCGCCGCGTGGAGACGGGCAACGCCTTCGAGGAGGACCACCAGCGCGGCCACCACATGACGGTGACGTTCCTGGAGGAGAAGGGCGCGGTGAAGCAGGTGACGGAGAATGGCCGCACGTACCTGGTGATTCCGGATTACGCGAAGATGCGCGAGGCCGTGGGCGAGCTGCTCTCCAAGCTGATGGTCATCAAGGCCACCGGCGACTACGAGGGCATCCGCGCGCTGGTGCAGGAGAAGGGCATCCACTTCGACCCGAAGCTGCGCGACGAGGTCGCCCGCCGGGTGAAGGCCGTGGACGTGCCCACGGTGCTGCTGCTCAATTCGCCGCGCGTGGTGCCGGTGCTGGACGCGAAGGGGGCGGTGGTGGACCTGAAGGAGGACACCACCCAGGCCTTCGTGGATCAGCACCTGGAGCGCAGCCTGCTGGGCCGGCTGTCCCCCGCGGAGGCCAGCCGTGTCGCCGCGCAGGTGGCGGGCTCGCCGGACGGGGTGCGCGAGGCCTTCAGGGAACTGGGGCCGGAAACGGCTCCGGCGCCGACCCCCGCGAAGAAGGGTGCGGCGCCGGTGAAGTCCACGCCCTGAGCGGGGCTCAGGGGCCGTCAGTGGTTGGACGGCGTGTCGGTGTCCGTGATGGGCGTGCCGGACTCCGTGGTGAGCACGACATGCTGGGAGCCCGGCTGGATGGGGCCTCCCGGCGTGGCCGGGTCGCCCATCCGTCCGTTGGGCCGGCCGTAGTCGCGCTCGTAGATGCGCACCACGGAGAGGAAGAAGGCGACGATGAGGGGCCCCAGCAGCAGGCCCACCGCGCCGAACGCCGCCAGGCCGCCCAACAGGGCGAAGAAGACGATGGCGCCGTGCTGGTTCATGCCCTTCCGGGCCAGCAGCGGCTTGACGACGTTGTCCACGAGCCCCACCACGACGACGCCCCAGATGGCCAGGAAGAGGGCCGCCCACGGGTGGCCGCTGAGGAACATCAGGCCCGCGGCGAAGAGCACCACCACCGCTGCGCCCACCGCGGGGATGAGGGCGAGGAAGAACGTGAGGCCCGCGAAGAACAGCGGCGCGGGCACCCCCACGATGAGGAAGCCGATGAGCGCGACCGCGGCCTGGACGCCCGCGGTGGCGATGGTGGAGACGAGCACCGACACGGAGGTGCTCTTGAACTCGCGCAAGAGCTCCCGCGTCTGTCCGCGCCGCAGCGGCGACACGCTTTCAATCCACTGCACCAGCCGCGCGCCGTCGGTGAGGAAGAAGAAGAGGGCGATGAGCATCATCGTCAGCTGGAGGATGATGGTGCCCGTGGCGGCCACCGCTCCCGTCACGGCCTTGGCGGCGGTGCCACCCTGGGTCGTCATCTGCTCCTGGAGCTTCTGGTCCAGTTCGGCCTGTTCCAGCGGGAGCCGCTCAATCAGCTTGCTCACCGGCCCCTGGATGCCGCTGGGGAGCTTCTCCACCAGGCCCGTCATCCCGTCCTTCTGCACGGCCTGGGTCACGAAGCGCGCGCCCTCGGACACCTCCGCGACGACGAAGGCGGTGAGGCCGCCCAGGGGCAGCAGCAGGGCCAGCAGGATGCCGCTGACGATGAGCCCGGAGGACACGTTGCCGTGGCCGCGCAGCCGCTTCTTCAGCCGGGTGTGCAGTCCGTAGAAGGTGCCCGCCAGCACCGCCGCCAGGAAGAACGCTTCCGCGAAGGGCCGGATGACCAGGCACAACAGGACGATGGACAGCAGGATGAGACCCACGAAGACGCGTCGCGCTACCTGATCGGAGGCCATGGCCTTGCCAAGTTAGGGAGCCGGACCTGTCGGCGGGAGCCTGCCCGGCCGGATTGTCTTCGGAACATTCCCCTCGGCCCGGCCGCCTGCCTGCTCACGGGGCTTGGGAGCGGCGGAGGGGGCGCTAGAGTGCGCGCATGCCGCCCTTCGACTCCGCCCGCTTCACGCTCTGGCTTCCGCAGCTCCTGTGCGCCGCCTTCCTGGCCATCCTCTTCCTGCAGTCCGGCCTGGACAAGGTCGTGGACTGGAAGGGGAACCTGGGGTGGCTGACCGGCCACTTCTCCAAGTCGCCCCTGAAGGGCGTGGTGACGCCGATGCTGGCGGTCATCACCCTGATGGAGCTGGCGGCCGGTGCGCTGAGCGGGGCGGGCGCGGTGGCGCTGCTGGTGAACGGCAACCCGTTCTTCGCGTACCTGGGCGCGGTGCTCTCCGCGGTGTCGCTGCTGGCGCTCTTCTTCGGTCAGCGCATGGCGAAGGAGTACGCGGGCGCGGCGGTGCTGGTGCCGTACTTCATCGTCGCGCTCGCGGGCGTGTACCTGCTGCGGCTGGCGTGAGGCCGGCCCTTTAGAGCACCTTGCGCGAAGGCATGATGGCGTTGGCGGACAGCAGGCCCGCCGCCAGCGCCACCGCGACCATCAGCATGGAGAAGGCCGTGTCCACGCCGGCCACCACGTCGCGCTCCAGCAGCGACGCGAGGCTGCGGAAGCCCACGCTGCCGGGGACGAGCAGCATCAGCCCCGGCACCACGGTGGTGACGGCGGGCCGGTTGCGCAGCCGCGCCAGCGCGTTGCTCCCGATGCCCAGCAGCAGCGCGCCCGCGAAGGCGCCCAGCTGAGGCCCCAGCAGCAGCGCTCCCAGCCGTGCGCCCATGAACGCGGCGGCGCCGGCCAGGGCAATCCAGCCCCAGTCGCGCGGCCGGGCTCGGAAGAGCACCGCGATGGCGAAGCCCGCCACCACGAGCGCGGCGATGGCGACCCCCGGGGGGAGCACCGCGGGCAGGGCCGGCGTGGGCATGGGCACGGGAGGCAGCACCGTGGCCACGCGGCTGCCCAGGGCCGCGCCGAAGCCCAGCTGGAGGAAGATGAGCGCGGCGTGGGTGAGGCGCGACGTGCCGGAGATGAGGTTGCGCGTGGCCACCTCGTTGACGGCGATGGTGAGCGTGAGGCCGGGCAACAGGACGATGAGGCCCGCGAGCGTGGCCACCTCGCCGTGCAGCGGGCCGAAGAAGTGGGCCGCGAGCCCCGCGAACGCGGCGGACAGCACGGCCGCCACGGGCTCCAGCACGCGGGCGGTGGTCGGCTGCTTGCGGGTCAGCAGGTCCAGCGCGCCAATGGCCAGGCTGCTGACGCCGGCGACGCCCATCTCCTTCCAGCCGCCGCCGAACAGCAGCGCCGCGGAAGCGCCCGCCAGCATCCAGCAGAGCAGCTGCAGGGCGGGGCCGTAGCGCGGAGGCCGGGCGAGGATGTCCTCCACGCGGCGCGCGCCCACCGCGGGCGTGAGGCGCCCGTGGATGACGTCGTCCGCGAGCGTGTCCAGGAGGATGAGGCGCTCCAGGTCCATGTCGCCGGGCTCCACGCGGATGAGGCTGGTGCGCAGGTCCTCGGGCGGGCCGAAGGAGGCGAAGATGGAGGTGGGCGTGGAGAAGAAGCGGGCCTCCAGGCCCAGCCGCTCGCTCACCTTCATCATCAGGCCCTCCAGGCGGTGGGCGGGCGTGCCGTGCCGGTGCAGGGCGTGGCCCAGGCGCAGCACGAAGGCCACCGCGGGGCCGGGCGGCGGGGGCGCGAGGGAGGCGACGAACTCGGGCGGGGCTTCAGCGGTTTCGGAGGGACGCGTGGACACGGCGGGCGCGCACATGCGCAGAGCCGCCTGGGGGAGTCAAACGGCGCGGAGCCCCCCTGGAAGCCCTCCTGCTCGTACTTATCTCCAGGGTGTTCGGGGAAATCCGCTGGCGTGACGCATCTGATACAGCGAGCGGCACACGGGAGGACGCATGGCGCGCAAGCAACGGACGCCCAGGTGGCTGGAGGCCGCGAGGCGCAGGGGCGCGGAGACCCCGGCGGGCCCGGGCGCGGACTGGCTGTCGCGAGCGTTGGGCCGGGCCGGCGTGCTGCCCCGGACCGAGGCCGAGCAGGCAATACGCGATGGCCGCGTGGAGGTGGACGGCCGGGCGGAGCGGGAGCCGTTCGCGCCGGTGGGGCAGGGGACGCGGGTGCGCGTGGACGGCGTGGAGCGCGTGCTGACGCGCCAGGTGCGGGCGCTGATGTTCCACAAGCCCTCGGGGCCGGTGGTGCACGGGTCGGATCCCGAAGGCGTGGGCACTGTCTTCGAACGGTTGCGCGCGGTGCTGCCGCCGGAGCTTCAAGGCTTCGAGTGGTACGCGGTGGGGCGCCTGGACCGGGACACCACGGGGCTCCTGCTCTTCACCAACGACGAGCGGCTGGTGCGGCACGCGACGGCGCCAGAGACGCACCTGTCCAAGCGGTACGTGGCGCGCGTGGAGGGGCAGCCCCCGGAGGCGGCGCTGACGAGGCTGCGAGAGGGATTGACGCTGGAGGACGGCCCCACGCGACCGGCGGAAGCCATGCTCCGTGCGCCCGACGTGGTGGCGCTCACTCTTACAGAAGGGCGGCACCACCAGGTGAAGCGGATGCTCGCGGCGGTGGGGCACCCGGTGCTCACGCTGCACCGTGAGTCGGTGGGGCGGGTGGTGCTGGACGTGGCGGAAGGGGCGTGGCGCGAGCTGACGGACGCGGAGGTGGCGGAGGGGTTGGGGTTCCAACCCGGCGCGGACTAGAAGCCGATGTTCTTGAGCCGCTCTCTCGCCTTCGCTGGGTTCGCCATGTTCCTGGGGGACATCAGCAGGTACCGGTCATGGGCCTTCTTGGCCTTGGCCTTGTTGCCGACCAGAGTGTAGGCGGTCTCCAGACCCAGCCAGGCTCGCCGGATGCCGGGATCCTTCCAGGTGACGTCCTCCAGGAGCTTCACGGCCTCCCTGTGGTCCTTGGACGTGCCCGGCTTGAGCTTGATGAGCGTCAGGCCCAGCTCGAGCTTCGCCTCGACCGAGCCCGGCTTCATGGCCAGCGCGTTCCGGAAGGTGGCGGCGGCCTCCGGGTACTTCTCGTCGCGGAAGGCCGTGCGGCCGGTCTCCATCATGTCGGCGAAGGTCTCCGGCTTCACGATGCGGCCGGAGGCCGACGAGAGGGCTTTCGCATCGTCCAGGACCCGCACCACCTTCGCGCGGCTGGGGTGCGTGTCCGGGGCGTACTCCAGGAAGCGCTGATAGTGCGTCACACTGGTGCGGCTGTCATTGAGTCGCGCGTACAGCATCCCAAGGAGGAGCTGGCATTCCGCTTCCTGGGAGAACTGCTTCGCGCACTGGTGCGCCAGGTCCACGGCGTCCTGGATCGCTCCCTGCTGCACGCGCGCCTGGACGCGGTCCTGGTAGTTGGCCAGCGACAGGGGCTCTTCCGGAAGCGGTGCCACGGTGAGGGGCGCGCTGCCTATCGTCTGGGGGACCGCGGAAGGCCGTGCATCATTGGGAAGGGTTTGAACCGTGCTGGAGGGACGCTCGATGGGGCTCGCGGCTCCAAGGGGTTCCGGCGGCACGGCGGAGGAGAAGAACCACAGGACGCTGGCCCCGAGCGCCACACCCGTGGTGCTCAATCCCAGCATCCACTTGCGCGAGGTCGAGGGGACGAGCGCGGCCGGGGCCTCCTCCTCCACGATTTCGACGCTGGAGGATTCGGGGAGGGGGATCCTGCCGGTATGGAGCAGCGGCCTGGGATGCAGGGGCTTCTTCGCGAGTGCCGGTTCCTGCTCGCGCCAGGACTCCAGCTCCTCCTGGAATGAGTCCGGGACGGACAGCTCGCGGCCATGCGACAGCAGGTCTTCACGAAACAGCATCCGCAGCAGATGCGCCAGGCTCAGCGAGGAGATACGCGGGTGGTTCGCGTACAGGAAGCCAGCGAGGGCCTCCGCGAAGGCATGGCTGGATTCGAAGCGCTGGGACAGGTCCGGATGCAGGGCCTTGAGGAGGATGCGCTGGAGCGCCGCCGGCAGGTCCGGCCGTGACTCGCTCAGCGATGGAAGCTCGCCGCGAGCAATGCGCATCATCACGACCGCGGGCGGTCCCTCCAGGGGAAGCTTCCCGCAGAGCAATTCATGGAGCACGACGCCGGTGGCCCAGACGTCCGTGCGCGCATCCACGTCCTCTCCGCGCGCCTGCTCTGGAGAGAAGAAGAGGTACTTGCCCTTCACCACGCCGGGTTCGGTCTTGAGGTCCCGGATGAGCTGCGCCTTGGCGATGCCGAAGTCGACGATCTTGACCTGGCCCTCGTAGCTGATGAGCACGTTGTCCGGGGAGATGTCGCGGTGGACGATGCCCAATGGCTGGCCACTGCTGTCCGTGCGGGTGTGCGCGTAGTGCAGCCCCCGGCACATCTCCATCGCGATGAAGACGGCGATGGGAACGGGCAGGGTGCCCATGCCGCTCTTCATCGCGCGCTTGAGGAAGCGGTGGAGCGGCTGGCCGTCCACGAACTCCATGGCGAGGAAGTACCCACCGTCCACCCGGCCAAAGTCGAAGACCTGGGCGACGTTGCCATGGGACAGCGTGGCGGAGATGCGCGCCTCGCTGATGAACATGGAGATGAAGGCTTCGTCGTTGGCGTATTCCGGCAGGACCTTCTTGATGAGGACCGGCTTGGTGACGCCCGCGTCGCCGACCAGTTGGGCGCGCCACGTCTCCGCCATGCCGCCCTGGCCCAGCCAGGACACCAGCTCATACCGTCCGAAGGTGTCGCCGGGTTGGAGTGCCATGGGTCGGGCATCCTAAGCGCAGAACCGTTATTCGGTCATATCGCTGACGCGCGCCCTGGCGGGATGGTTCTCGGGTGCAAGCGTCAGGAACCGCAGATAGTGCTCGCGGCTCTGCTTGCGTTTGTAGCTGCGGTCGTAGCTGTCGCCCAGGATGAGATGGCATTCCGCATTCTGGGGGTCGAGCAGGACGCACATCCGCGCCGGGCCCAGCGCGTCCTCACTGGGTCTTCGCCTGTTGAGTTCGGCGGCCTTCTTGTGGAAGAGCTTGCTCCAATCACCGTCACTGCGCCCGGAGGCCGCCGAGGCTGGTGAGGCCGTCGCGGACGGCTCCTCGGTCATCTGCGCCAGCAGGAGCACCACATCGAATGGATTCGGATCGAAGTCCGATGAATACAGCAGCTCCATGATGCGACTGCGATGGGGATCGCCTTCGGGAGTCAGCCGAATGAAGGCTTCGTAGTGGTCGGCGCTGGCTTGCAGATTCCGGAACCTGGCCTCGATCACGCTCAGGAAGAGATAGCATTGCGGCGCCTCCGGGTACTGGGCCACGCAGTCATTGGCGACGAGCCGCGCGCTATTGAAGTCCTGCTGCCCGATGAAGCCGCGGAGCTTCAACAGGAAGTCACCGACGGTGGGCGGCCTGGCGCTCACGGCGGTCGCGGTGGGACTGGCCGTGGCGGGAGGAGGGCTTGGGGGCGGAGGGGTGACCGCGGGCGGGGTCGCGGGCATTTCCCTGACAGGCTGCGGAATGCTCCTGGCAGAGAGGGGAAGGGGCTGGACCTCCGGGGCATTGGCGTTCGACAGGAGCCACCAGGACCCGCCGATCCCCACCAGTGTCGCCAGGGCCAGCGGGTAGAAGAACTGACGTGGCGCCTCCTGGATGGGAGCGGGTGTTTCCGAGCCGGAGGGCTGGGTTTCAATGCGTGAAGCGCGCGGCTCGCCTGGCGCCGGGGAGCTCCGCTTGCGAGGAGCCCCGGTGGGCGGAGGAGAGCGCCAGGCGCTCATCTCCTCCAGGAAGGACTGCGGCACTGCCAGCTCCCGGCCTTCCTGGGACAACTCCGCCTTGAAGAGGGAGCGCAGCAGGTGGGCAACGGTCATCGCGGAGAAGCGCGGGAAGTTCGAGTAGAGGAACCCCGCCAGCGCATCCCCGAACTCATGACTGGACTCGAAGCGCATGTCCCGGGTCGGTGCGAGCGCTCGCAGCAGGATTTCATTCAAGGCGTCCGGCAGGTCGGGCCTCAAGACCTTGGGGGCCGCGAACTCGCCGCGTCCGATCCGCATCATCACCGCGGGGGGCGGGCCTTCCACTGGCAGCTTCCCGCAGAGCAGCTCATACAGCACGACCCCCGTGGCCCAGACGTCCGTGCGCGCGTCCACGTCCTCTCCTCGTGCCTGCTCCGGGGAGAAGAAGAGGTACTTGCCCTTCACGACTCCCGGCGCGGTCTTGAAGCCCCGGATGAGCTGGGCCTTGGCGATGCCGAAGTCGACGATCTTGACCTGACCCTCGTAGCCCAGCAGCACGTTGTCCGGAGAGATGTCCCGGTGGACGATGCCCAGGGGCCGGCCGTTGTTGTCCGTACGTGAGTGCGCGTAGTGCAGCCCCCGGCACATCTCCATCGCGATGAACACGGCGACGGGAATGGGCAGGGCGCTCATTCCCTGTTTCATGGCCCGTTTGAGCACGCGGTGGAGCGGCTGGCCGTCCACGAACTCCATGGCCAGGAAGTACTCACCCTCCACCCGGCCGAAGTCGAAGACCTGGGCGATGTTGCCGTGCGACAGCGTGGCGGAGATGCGCGCCTCGTTGATGAACATGGAGATGAAGGCCTCGTCGTCCGCGTACTCCGGGAGGACCTTCTTGATGAGCACGGGTTTGGTGACGCCCGCGTCGCCGACCAACTGGGCGCGCCACGTCTCCGCCATGCCGCCCCGGCCCAGCCAGGACACCAGCTCATACCGCCCGAAGGTGTCGCCTGCCTGGAGTGCCATGGATGGGGGGGCCTGAGTTCAGCTGAGGGGGACGGAGAATGCAGACAGTTCTATGGAGCGCTTTTGCTCAGGATCTCGATGACACGGTCTCTCCTGGGATAGCCAGCAGGAGTCAGCGTCAAGAATGTTCCGTAATGCTGTTCGCTTTTCTTGGGCTCATTGAGCTTGGCGTAGAGCACGCCAAGCATGAGATGGCATTCAGGGACCTTCGGGTCCCTGTCCGCGCAAGCTTGCGCTACCTCCAGTGCCTCACGTACCCGACCTTCTTTGTTGAGTCTGTCGACGAGAGAGCGGACTTCGTTGATGTTCGTCGGAAGGTAGATTGAGCCTTTGGATCTGGCGCCTGTGGGAGAGGGCGGCCGCGTGCCGACTTGTTTTGATTGAACGAGCTCAAGCGCAGCCCGGCAGCGTGGGTTGTCGGGGAACATCTTGATGCAGTTGTTCGCCGTGGTGAGTGCTTCGTCGAGTTTGTCTTCTGTGATGGAGTCCCGGATGTAGAGCGTCATCTCCTGGACGGTGGATGCTTCCACTTCCGAGAGGGCATCAGCACCGGCGACCGGAGGGGCTACAGGAGGGTTTGTCTGGGACTCTTTCTTGCCGAGCTGGGTGGGACTCGCAAACGGTTGCTGGATGGGCGTGGGCGGTGGGGCTCCTACAGCTGGCCCGGGCGAGTGCGCATCCAACAAGAACCACATGCAGGCACCCACGGTCAGTAATCCTCCCGCGCTCAACCCATAGAGCAGCGGGCGTGAGATTCCAGAGGACGCCACGATGGACCGCGGCTGGGTCGTCTCCGTGACCGGTGGCGGAGTGGCCACCCGGATGCGCCGGGTCTGGCGCTCTGTCGAGGGCCGCGGCGTCACCGGCTCCTCCGGCAGGGTCTGCTGTCGCCAGGCCTTCAGTTCTTCCAGGAAGGAGCCCGGTACGGACATCTCCCGGCCTTCCTGCGCCAGGTCCCCTCGGAACAGCACGCGCAACAAGTGCGCGATGGTCATGGCGGAGAATCGCGGGAAGTTCGAATACAGGAACCCCGCCAGTGCATCCCCGAACGCGTGGCTGGATTCGAAGCGATGCTCCCGGTCTGGAGTCAGCGCCTTCATCACGATGTCGTTGATCTCCTTCGGCAGGTCCGGCCGGAGCACGCTCGGCGCGGGAATCTCCCCGCGTCCCACGCGCATCATCACCACGTGCGGCGGCCCCTCCACCGGCAGCTTCCCGCAGAGCAACTCATAGAGCACGACGCCCGTGGCCCAGACGTCCGTGCGCGCGTCCACGTCCTCCCCTCGCGCCTGCTCCGGGGAGAAGAAGAGGTACTTGCCCTTCACCACCCCGGGCGCCGTCTTGAAGCCCCGGATGAGCTGCGCCTTGGCGATGCCGAAGTCGACGATCTTGACCTGGCCCTCGTAGCCCAGCAGCACGTTGTCCGGAGAGATGTCCCGGTGGACGATGCCCAGCGGCTGGCCACTGCTGCTCGTGCGCGTGTGCGCGTAGTGCAGGCCCCGGCACATCTCCATCGCGATGAAGACCGCGACAGGAACAGGCAGGGCACCCAGGTCGCTCTTCAACGCGCGCTTGAGGATGCGGTGCAGCGGCTGGCCATCCACGAACTCCATGGCCAGGAAGTACTCGCCCTCCACCCGGCCGAAGTCGAAGACCTGGGCGACATTTCCATGGGAGAGCGTGGCGGAGATGCGCGCCTCGCTGATGAACATGGAGATGAAGGCTTCGTCGTTGGCGTACTCGGGAAGCACCTTCTTGATGAGCACGGGCTTCGTCACGCCCGCGTCGCCTACCAATTGGGCGCGCCACGTCTCCGCCATGCCGCCCCGGCCCAGCCAGGAGACCAGCTCATACCGCCCGAAGACGTCGCCCGCTTGCAGTGCCATGGGGCGGACATTCTAAACCCAGATTCCAGGGAGGACAGAATCGAGACTGTCTTTCTCCTGCTCGGCCGCTTGGGATGTCAGCGAGTGGAAAGGCGGACCGCTCAACCCGCGTTGCCGGCCTTTCCCAGCATCTCGACGACCTTCGCCCGGCGCGGGTGGTCCGTGGGCGCGAGCTTCAGGAAGGTCTCGTAGTGCTGCGTGCTCTCCCGGGGATGGTTGAGCTTCGCGTGGACGGCCCCCAGCATGAGATAGCACTCCGGCATGTCTGGGTTGTTCGCCGCGCAGTCGTTGGCCGCTTCCAGGGCCGCGTCGTAGTCCTTGCTCTGCATCAGGCCGGACACCTTCTGCTGGACCTCCTGCTGCTTCGTCTTCACGAGCGAGGAGACCTTCTGCTGCACCTCCTGCCGCTTGGAGTCGAGCAGTCCGAAGACTCCCTTCTTGGGCGCGGGCTCGCTCTCCGGAACCGCGGGTGGCGGCTCCTGGACGGCGCTGGCTGCGACGACCGTGGGCTGCTCGACGACTGGAGCTGGCGTTGGTTCCTCGGCCTGGACGTGTTGGGCCGCGCGGACGGGCTTGGACGCCTTCCGGGTGGGATGCGCGGACCGCGTGGACTCTGGCTCGGCGGGACTCGTGGCCGGAACCTCCGCAACGAGCTCCGGCTCCTGCACCGGACTCGGGGCGGGCGGTTCGGGTTCGACCTTCGGGGCGGGGGCTTCGACCGCCACCGTCTGGGGCACGGGTGCGGGTTGTGCGACGGGCTCCGGCGAACGCGAGCCCACGAGGAACCAGAGACAGGCTCCAGCCACGGCCAGGCCTCCTGCCGCGCTCGCGCCGTAGAGCACCTTGCGCGAAGGACCTGACGGAACCGTGGGCGCATCCGGCTGTGTCGTCTCCGTGGGCGGAGGCTTCGCGACGGCGCGCACCATCCGCCGGGTCTGGATCTGCTCTGGAGAAGGGGCATCCAGGAGCTTCGCCAGCGCGGGCTCGCCCCACTTCCTCGCCTCGTCATGGAAGGTCTTGGGCACGGACAGCTCGCGGCCCTCGTGCGTCAGGTCCGCGCGGAACAGCACGCGCAACAGGTTCGCGAGGCTCAGCGAGGAGAAGCGCGGGTAGTGGGCATGGAGGAACTCCGCCAGCGCATCCCCGAAGGCATGGCTGGATTCGAAGCGCCGCTCACGGTCCGGAGCCAGCGCCTGCATCACCAGCGCATTCAGCTCCTTGGGCAGGTCCGGCCGGAGCGTCGTGGGCGCGGGAATCTGCCCCTCGGCGATCTTCATCATCACCGTCTGGGGCGGCCCCTCCACCGGAAGCCTCGCGCACAGCAACTCGTACAGCACGACAGCGGTGGCCCAGACATCCGTGCGTGCATCGACCTCTTCACCGCGCGCCTGCTCCGGGGAGAAGAAGAGGTACTTGCCCTTCACCACGCCGGGCTCCGTCTTGAAGCCGCGCAGCAGCTGCGCCTTCGCGATACCGAAGTCGACGATCTTGACCTGGCCCTCGTAGCTGACGAGCACGTTGTCCGGAGAGATGTCCCGGTGGACGATGCCCAGCGGCTGGCCGCTGCCGTCCGTGCGCGAGTGCGCGTAGTGCAGGCCCCGGCACATCTCCATCGCGATGAAGACCGCCACGGGAATCGGCAGCGCCCCCAGGCCCGCCTTCTTCGCGCGCTTGATCACCTTGTCGAGCGGCTTGCCGTCGACGAACTCCATGGCGAGGAAGTACTCGTCCTCTACCTGTCCGAAGTCGAAGACCTGCGCGACGTTGCCGTGGGACAGCGTGGCGGAGATGCGCGCCTCGCTGATGAACATGGAGATGAAGGCCTCGTCGTCCGCGTACTCCGGAAGGACCTTCTTGATCAGCACGGACTTGGTGACGCCCGCCGCGCCCACCAACTGGGCGCGCCACGTCTCCGCCATCCCGCCCCGGCCCAGCCAGGACACCAACTCATACCGTCCGAAGGTATCTCCGGCTTGCAGTTCCATATGGGGCGCGCATCCTATACGGAAGCCAGCAAAGCCCGAATGAAGGCCCCCTGCCTGCCGGGTTCGCGAGCAGCCCCTCCCGCGGACAGCGTGAAGCCGCAGGGGTTCTCAGGGGGCGGTCGCCCGCAGCTCGACGAGCTTCTGCACGACATCGGGACGCCGCGGATGATTCGCGGGCGCGTACGCCATGAAGCGCTCATAGCTTCGCGTGCTCTCCGAGGCCTGATTCATCTTCGCCAGGACGTCACCCTGCAACAGGTAACAGTCCGGCTCCCGGGGAAGCCGCGCCACGCATTGGTTGGCTGCGTCGAGTGCTTCCTTCGGGTGGCCTCGCGTCAGGTGCATCAGGACGGCGCTTCGGGAGGACTCCAGCTCCGCCTCGTTGGCGGGCGTCTGCGCCTGGGGCTTGCGCTGCAGCAAGGCCGCCAGTCGATCCGTCACGGCGCTCCGCCGGAGATCGGTGGGGGACGCGTACTGCAGGAAGGCCTGGTAGTGGCTCACGCTCTTGTCGATGGACCGGAGCCGTTCGTGGGTGAGGCCCGCCGCCAGCCGGCAGTCCACGTTGTCAGGCACTGCGTCCACACAGGTCTGGACCAGCTTCGCGGCCCGCGTCAGCTCCTTGCTGTTCCTGCTCAGGCGATACACGTCATCGAGCAGACTGCGCACCCGGGTCTCACTCCACGCAAGGGCTGCCGGGGGCGGGGACGGGGGAGGAGGTGGCGGTGGCTCCGGAGTCACTCCTGCATCCGCGCCCACGGGTGCAGGTGCTGGATCCGACACCGTCGCCACCACGGGCGGCACGGTGGAGCTTTCTGCCCGCGGGACTTCAGGCACGCGCCGGACCTGTGTCCACCAGACGCCACCGCCCAGCGCCAGCAGCGCCGCGCCCCCCACCGCGAGCCCCACCCATGGCGAGCGGGAGCGGCGGACCGGCGCGACCTCGGCCGTGGGCACATCCGGCACCTCTTCTTCCTGGGACTCGCGTGTGATGATGACCGGCGCGGGGGACGGACGGGGCGTCTTGATGGCCCGGAGGTGGGGGACCGTGGGGATCTGGTCTGGCGTCGCGGGGTTCCGCCACGCCTTGAGCTCCTCCAGGAAGTCATCGGGAACCGCCAGCTCCCGGCCTTCGTTCAGCAGGTCTCCCCGGAACAGCACGCGCAGCAGGTGCGCGAGGCTCAACGACGAGAAGCGGGGATGATTCGCATACAGGAACCCCGCCAGCGCATCCCCGAACGCGTGACTGGTGGCGAAGCGCTGCGCCGGGTCCGGGCTCAGCGCCTGGAGGACGATGCGGTTGAGCGCCTCCGGCAGGTCCGGTCTCAGCTGGCTCAACGGTGGAATCTCGCCGTGAGCAATCTTCATCATCACGACATGCGGCGGACCATCCACGGGCAACCGGCCGCACAGCAACTCATACAGCACCACGCCGGTGGCCCAGACGTCCGTGCGCGCATCCACGTCCTCTCCGCGCGCCTGCTCTGGAGAGAAGAAGAGGTACTTGCCCTTCACCACGCCGGGTGCCGTCTTGAAGCCACGCAGCAGCTGCGCCTTGGCGATGCCGAAGTCGACGATCTTGACCTGGCCCTCGTAGCTGACGAGCACGTTGTCCGGAGAGATGTCGCGGTGGACGATGCCCAACTGCTTGCCGCTGCTGTCCGTGCGCGAGTGCGCGTAGTGCAGGCCCCGGCACATCTCCATCGCGATGAAGACCGCCACGGGGATGGGCAGCGCCGGAAGCCCGCTGCGCATCGCGCGCTTGAGCACCTTGTCGAGCGGCTTGCCGTCGACGAACTCCATGGCGAGGAAGTACTCGCCCTCCACCTGCCCGAAGTCGAAGACCTGGGCGACGTTGCCGTGGGACAGCGTGGCGGAGATGCGCGCCTCGCTGATGAACATGGAGATGAAGGCCTCGTCGTCCGCGTACTCCGGAAGGACCTTCTTGATGAGCACGGGCTTGGTGACGCCCGCCGCGCCCACCAGCTGGGCATGCCACGTCTCCGCCATGCCGCCCCGGCCCAGCCAGGACACCAGCTCATACCTTCCGAAGGTGTCCCCCGCGTCGAGCGTCATGAGACGTCTACTTTAGCCCCAGAATCCCAGGAGCACCGAATAGACGTCTTCGCGTCTGTCCAACCCTTGTGTAGGTTGGAACCTCACCCCGGTCAGGGTGACGGCTGCGCGGTCCCGGCGGCGAGCGTGACGTACAGGCGGCCCAGCTCGGTCAGCTCACCCGAGGCGCCCAGCAGGTTGATGGAGGGGATTTCATTGTTGCGGCCGGAGAACCACGCGTAGCGCTCGATGGAGGGCTCCGTCTCCAGATAGCCAATGGCATCCACCATGTACTTCTTCTGCACGTCCACGGTGATTTCGTTGTGCGGCCGATCGCCGCACGCGAACTCCGTCAGCCAGAGCGGCTTGTTGTACTTCTTGAACTTCCCCACGTACCACTTGAGCGCGCTCAGGTCGCACGCGTACCAATGGATGGCAATGGCATCCACCTGACAGTTCGCGCAGGCCTTGAAGAAGGCATCCAGGTACACCACGGGGTCGGTGAAGGTGACGCCGTCCTCCGACACGCAGTCGCCGCAGTAGTTCACCGCCGGGGACACCAGCTTGAGTCCCTTGCGGCGGGCCACCTCCTCCAGCACGGGCCAGAGCGCCGCGGCCTGGCGGGGCGTCTTGTTCGCCTGCGACTTGAAGTTGGGCTCGTTGAATCCCAGCAGGACCTGCGCGCCCGCCGGAATCTCCGACTCCAGCTGGGCCACCGTGGGCGTGCCGCCCCAGGCCATGGGCACGAAGGAGACCTTCTCCGAGACGTAGACGCTGGCCGCGCCGCTCTCCGGCTTGGGCGACCAGTTGTACCACCAGCTCATCCCCGGGGAGAGCGCCTTCAGGTCCTCCGCCGAGTGATAGCCATACCCGAGGCCCCGCTTCGCGCTCTTCGTCACGCCGGGCGTTTGATCATCTGGCTTTGAGGGCTCCCCGGCCGCGGGGTCGCACGCCACGAGCGGCGACAGCAGGACGGCCAGGGACAGCGCGACGGGGATCCGGAGGGAGGGGCGCATGGCCAGGGACTCTACGCCCGGGCGTCGGGTGGGCGTCGAGCCCTGGCGTCACGCGGCCTTCACGTCACGGCGCCAGCCGGGGCCACGAGGCGGGGCTCGCCCACGTCGCGCCACCACGGCGTCACACCCTCCACGCGCGAGGGCTCCAGGCTCCGGCCCAGGCCCGGCGTGAAGAGGCGCACCTGCTGCTCCGTGGCCAGCTTCACCAGCGTCTCCACGGGCTCGTCCCACGCGTGCAGCGCCAGGTTGAAGGTGCCCCAGTGCACCGGCATCAGCGTGCCGCCGCCCAGCATGGCGTGCGCCTTGAGCGCGTTCTCCGGGCCCAGGTGGATGCCGCCCCAACTCGGGTGGAACGCGCCCACCTCCAGCATCACCAGGTCGAAGGGGCCGCATCGCCGGCCAATCTCCTCGAACTCCGTGGTGAGGCCGGTGTCGCCGCTGAAGAACAGCCGATGCTTGTCCGTGGTGAGCACCCACGACGCCCACAGCGTCTTGTTGCGGTCGCCCAGGCCACGGCCGGAGAAGTGCTGGGAGGGCGTCGCGCGGAAGGCCGCCGGGCCCACGCGGTGCTCCTCCCACCAGTCCAGCTCGGTGATGAGTTCCGGCGCCACGCCGAAGGACTCCAGGTGGCGCCCCACGCCCAGCGCGGTGACGAAGGGCACCCGCCGCTGCGCCAGCGCCCGGATGGTGCTCCGGCACAGGTGGTCGAAGTGGTCGTGCGACACCAGCACCGCGTCCAGGTCCGGCAGCGCGTCCAGTGCAACAGGCGTGGCGTGGAAGCGCTTGGGGCCCGCGAAGGACACGGGCGAGACCCGCTCGCCGAAGACGGGGTCGGTCAGCACGCGCGCCCCATCCACCTCCAGCAGCATCGTGCTGTGGCCCAGCCAGGTGACGCGCAGGCCGGTGTCCGGCGCGCGGGTCCAGGCGCCGCGCGGATCATCCACCGGCAGCGGCGCGGGCGGCGTGCGCTGCGCGCCTCCGAAGAAGTATTCGCCCAGCAGGGGCAGCGCGTTCCCCTGGAGGCCGGCCCCCACGGGGGCGGTGTTGCGGAAGCCGTGACCCTCGAACTGACGGGAGGCCCGGCTGCGTTCGAGGCGGAGTCCCGCGCTGCGCGCGCTGTCGCTGACGGTGGGCATGAGAAGGTGTCTAACACCCACGCATCCGCCGGGCACGGCCACCCGCCTGGAGACCAGGCGGGGAGGCCCCATGCGCCTACTGTGCGTCTTCCGGCGCCACGCAGGCGTTGCTGAGCTGGGTGGACCAGAGCTGCGCGTTCAGCGTGTCGTCGTAGGCGCTGAAGTAGACGCGGCTGCCCAGGCGGAAGAACTCGCGCGGATAGGAGGAGCCTCCCTGGGCCGGAGCGGCGATGTCCTTGAGGCGGCGCGTCCCGGCCACCGTGCCGTTGCTCACCCAGGGTTCGATGCCGTCGGTGACCTGATAGGCGCTGAAGAAGACCAGGTTGTCCGCCGCCGCGTACACCGGCGAGCTGTACTCGTCCGACAGGCTGAGCGGCCGGCGCAGCAGCGTGGTGCCCCCGGCGGTGCCGTTCGTCACCCACAGCTGCGTGTCGCGCGGCGCGGGGCCGTTGCTGCCAATGGCCACGGCGAAGTACAGCTTCTTGCCCCCCGGCACCTGGCTCACGGCATCGATGTATGGGAACGCCTCGCCCTGCGACGCGTAGTCATTGGGCAGGGTGACCACGGGCTCCGGGTTCCCGCCGGTGAGGGGCACCCGGTAGATGACCATGTACTGGGTGCTGTAGGACGTCGTCGTGACGTACGCATACGTGCCCAGCGCGCCCAGCACTCGCATCCCACGCGTGGAGCCGAAGGACGCCAGCCGCACCGTGCCGCCCGCCGTGCCGTCCGTCTTCCACAGCTCCTGCAGGCCGCTCGGCTCATCCAGCTTGAAGAGGGTTTGCGCGCCGGTGGGGCGCACGTCGTTCGGGTAGGTGTCGGGGCCCGCGTCCAGCCGCTTCAGCTGGAAGGTGCCCGCGGAGGTGCCGTCCGTCCGCCACAGGGAGGTGGCGCCCTGGAGCTCGCGCACGAAGAACTGCAGCGCGTTGCCCTGCTTCGCGTCCAGGTAGCTCACGTCCACGCCGGTCCCGAAGTCGCGCACGCGCACCGTGCCCGCGTCGGTGCCGTCCGACCTCCACAGCTCATAGCGCGTGGCGGACGCCGTGGCGTCGTACGTCTCCTTGAAGAAGACCAGCGTGGAGCCGGCCGCCGTCAGGTGCGTCAGGTACGAGTCCTCCACGCCCGGCGTCAGGTCCTTCACCATCCGGGTGCCGGCCGTCGTCCCGTTGCTCACCCACAGCTCGGCGCCGTGCGTCGCGTCCGGCGCCTGGAAGAAGAGCTGCGCCGGGGTGGCGGTGAGCTGCGACAACAGCGGCGTCCAGGTGCCCGCCGTCGCCGGGAAGCCCTTCACCTCCGTGGTGCCCGCGTCCGTGCCGGTGCTCCGCCACAGGCCGCGGCGGCCATCCTCGTCGTTCACCGCGAAGTGCAGCGTCCCCTGGAAGTCCACGAAGCTGCCCGGCCCCATCGCGAAGCGCGGGATGCCCAGCTCCGAGGGAGGCAGGATGCGTTTCACCCGCTGGGTGCCCGCGGCGGTGGGAAGGCAGAGGCCCTCGGCTGTCACCTCTGGGGCCGAGGTGGGTTCCTGTGCGAGTTCCGCCTCCGTCAGTTCCTCGGGAAGCGCCCCGCCGCAGCCCACCCCCACCACCAGCAAGGACATCACCCACCCGCCACGCCAACCCATGCCACACCCCTTCAATAAGGCCTGGGAGGGAGGGTGTGTCGCGCAAGGGGTTGCGCCAAGTGCCCCCGGGTCGTGACGTGCTCGCTTGCCTGGACCGACGCGGTGTACGGCGGGGCCACGCACGGCGCGGTCGGTATACTGCGCGGCCTCATGAAGACGGACACGTTGAAGGCGCAGCTCAAGCGCACGTTGCGGCGCGACCTGTGGATCGCCGTCGCTCCCGCGACGCTGCTCATCGCGGTGGCGTTCGCGGTGACGTTCTATTTCGTCAAGCCCGCGCCGCCCAAGACCCTGGTGATGGCGTTGGCGCCGGAAGAGGGCGGCTTCAACTACATGGCGAAGCGCTACCAGAAATTCCTCGCGCAGCACGGGGTGACGCTGGAGCTGCGCAACACGAAGGGCTCCGTGGGCAGCGTGGCGCTGCTCAGCGCGGAGGACAGCGGGGTGGACATCGCCTTCGCGCAGAGCGGCACCACCGGTGGCAAGGGCCAGGAGGTGCCGGAGCACGTGGCGTCGCTGGGGAGCCTCTCCTACGTGCCGCTGTGGGTCTTCTACCGGGGCGAGCCCGTGGACGACGTGCGCGGCCTTCAGGGCAAGCGCATCGCGGTGGGGCCCGAGGAGAGCGGCACGCGCGCGCTGGCGATGACGCTGCTCCAGGCGAACAAGGTGGACACGGCGCCCACGGAGTTGCTGCCGTTGGACCGGGACGCGGCCATCGACGCGCTGACGCAGGGCAAGGTGGACGCGGTGTTCCTGGTGTCGATGGCGGAGTCGCCGCGCATCCAGAAACTGGCCGCGGTGAAGGACGTGCGCCTCTTGAGCTTCAATCGCGCGGAGGCGTACACGCGCCGCTATCCGTACCTGTCACGCCACGTGCTGCCGCGGGGCGTGTTCGACTTCGCCAAGGACGTGCCGGACCAGGACGTGGTGCTGCTTTCTCCCAATGCGCTGCTGCTGGCGAAGGACACGCTGCACCCGGCGCTCGCATACTTGCTGATGCGCGCGGCCAGTGAGATCCACGGCTCGGCGGGCATCCTGGACAAGACGGGCGAGTTCCCCGCGCCGCTCGCGGCGGGCTTCGCGCTGAGCAGCGAGGCGAAGCGCTACTACGCGTCGGGCGTTCCGCTGCTGCAGCGCTACCTGCCCTTCTGGGCGGCGAACCTGGTGGACCGGCTGTGGGTGATGCTGGTGCCCATCATCGCGGTGGTGGTGCCGCTGGGGCGCGCGGTGCCCGCGGTGTTCCTGTGGCGGGTCCGCTCGCGCATCCACCGGTGGTACGCGCGGCTGAAGGAGATTGAAATCCAGCTGGAGGAGGACCCGGACCAGGAGATGCTCCAGGCCATGCTCAAGCGGTTGGAGGAAGCCGAGCGCGAGGTGAATCGCATCGCGGTGCCCATCGCCTACGCGGAGAACCTGTACTTCTTCCGCGAGCACGTGGACGTCGTGCGCCGCCGGCTCACCCGCAGACTCGCGGGCGCGCCCGAGCACAAGGACGGGCACCCATTGCAGATGCCGGCGTGACGTGAAGAGCGGTGCGTGGCGGCCCGGGCCTGGGGCCGCCCGTGAGAGGCTTCAGGGCGCGATGCCGAGCAGCTCGCGGATCTGCCGGGCCATGGCGATCTCCGACTCGTGCACGTGGCCGTCGCCGGCGATGAGCGTGTGGACGGCGTCGAGGACGGCCCTGGGGTCCTCGCGCAAGATGCCCAGGTTCGGCGGCGGGAGCGGATGGCCCTCCTGGAGGCAGCGGGTGAGGGCGCTGAGCTCCGTCAGGGGCACGCTGAAGCCGCGCGCGGTGTCGATGATGGAATCAATCTCCTCGCGGGTGACGCGGTCGTCGCTGGTGGCCACCTGGAGCAGGAGCTTGATGACCTCGATATGGAACTGGGCTTCAGGGGGCAGCGGGGCGGCCATGTGGGTTGCATCCTCCAGGATGTCCAGGCTGACCTGCCAGGGGGGGAGCCGTCCAGCCCGACGTCGCCGCCCCGTCAGGGGGCGGAAACGCGCCGCACGGCGATGCCTTTGCTCCCGAATGGGTGACGCAGGACTTCGCGGCAGGCGGCCGCTTCCGACAGAGCTGTCATACCACTTTGGAGGGATGGGCCCTGTTTCAGCCCTCGTAATACTTGATGGGTATTGCAAACGGGGGTTGTACCCATGGGCAAGGCGCGGAAGTTCCTGTCGCATGAGCAGGCGTTGGTCGCGGAGCTGAAGGAAGCGCTGGGCAACGCCCGGACGCTGGAGGACGTCTACGAGGCCCTCTCCCGGGCGCTCCTCTCGCTCTGTGAGGCGGACCACCTGGCGGTGGGTTGCGCGAATCCGGATGGGACTGCGGGGGTGCAGTGGAAGACGGACACCGTCCACCCCCTCCTCAAGGATTACGCGGAATGGGTGCAGGAGGACTTCGTCTTCCGCGCCACGGTGGCGCAGCCCAACCTGGTGCTCAGCGACGTCCAGATGCTGCGGGGGCAGCCGCTGGTGGAGACGGAGACCTTCCGGCGCAGCCAGGGCGCGGGGCTGAAGCTCAAGCGCGTGCTGGCGTCACTCCTCTTCACGGAGCAGGACCTGAAGGGCGGCGTCGCGATGTACCGGGAATCCTCCCGGCCCTTCACGCTCCGGGCGCAGTGGTTCCTTCAGCAGATCATCCCGTACATCTCCCGGGCGGTGGCGCGGCTCCAGGAGCTCTACGCCGTCCGCTTCGAGCGGGACCTGCTGAAGGCCATCGCGATGGGCGCGAACCCGGTGCTGGTGCTCAACAGCCTGGGGCGGAAGGTGGCGGACACGGGGCCGGCCATTCCGCTGCTGGAGCAGTGGTTCGCGCCCCACGAGCTCAGCGACGGGGTTCCCCGCGCCTGGGCGGAGCGGGTGAGGGCGCTGTCCCGCTTCGATGTCGCGGTGGATCCACGGCTGGAGTCCCTCACGCTGGAGCGCGGCGCGGACCGGCTGGACGTGACGTTCAGTCCCTCCGCCGTCAGCTGGGGGGGCCGCAACCTGTGGCAGGTGCGCATGCACGAGCGGGTCCACTGGCTGCGTCCGGACTGGAAGGAGAAGCTCACCGCCCAGGAGTCACGCGTGGCGGATTGTCTTCACGAGGGGCTGGCGAACAAGGAGATCTCCTCCCGGTTGGGGTGCTCCGTGGAGACGGTGAAGGTCCACATCAAGTCGCTGTTCGAGAAGACCGGCATCCACAGCCGCGGGGAGTTCGTCGCCAAGGGCCGCCGCGGGTAGGCGGCCAGCCTCAGGCGGAGCGCTTCCGCAAGACGCTGAGGGTTTCAAAGGAGATTTGTTGAGAGGAATGAGTCGTCGTTCGCCTCCAGGGCGATTTCCGGCGGCGCTTCCCCTCTGGCGCGGCCCGCCCACGTCTTCTCAAGACGTGAAAAGTTGAACAGGACAGCGTTCAGAGGGCGCGGGCGAAGAAGTCGCGCAGGTGGCGGGCGTAGCCTTCGGGGTCCTTCCGGGCGTACTCGCCGTGGGCTGCTTGGGGCACCAGCCACTGCTCGCGGGGCTTGCAGGCGGCGCGGTAGAGGCGGCCGTCCAGCTTCTGGGGGCCGTCCGGGTCGCTGCCGCCGTTGATGAGCAGCAGCGGCCGGCCTTCCAGGCGGCACATGCCGTCCACGGGCCGCACGGCGTCCACGTCGATGCCGGAACGGCGCAGCCCCCACAGCACCGCCCAGGTGCTCAGGCCGTAGTGGGAGCCCATGTCCCCCGCCAGGTCCGGGAACGCTCCCACCGCCGCCACCGCCTTCACCCGCGCGTCCTCCTGCGCCACCAGCAGGGCCGCCGTCCCGCCCATGGAAAATCCAAACAGGCCCACGCGCCCCGGGGTGACGTCCGGCCGGGCCCGCACGAAGGCCAGGGCCGCGCGCACGTCCTCGCGCTCGCTGTCGCCCCAGCCAATCGCGTCGCCTTCGCTTTCGCCCTGGCCGTGCAGGTCGAAGAGCAGGACGCCGTGCCCCGCCTCCGACAGCACCCGGGCTTCGAAGAGGAGCCGCGTGCGGTTGTCCGCGAAGCCGTGCACCAGCACCACCGCCGTCCCGTCGCGCGATGGGACATACCACCCCTGGAGCTTCCGCCCCGCGGCCTCGAAGGACACGTCCTCCAGGCCCGGCAGCGCGTCCGGGCCGGAGGGCCGCGTCACCGGGACGCGCGCCGGGTGCAACAGCGCCTGGGCCGTGCGAAGGCCTCGCGTCGCCGTGAAGCCGCCCGTACCCAGCGCGCCCAGGGCGAGCCCCAGCGCGGCGATGCGACCCCAGCGGACGCGGTACTGCTTCGTGGACACGGTCAGCTCCGGACGGGCCCGCTCCCGGCGCGCCAGCGCTCGACGAGGTTCGTCACGGCGGTCCCCCAGTCGGGATATTCGAAGGTGAATCCCGCGTCCAGCAGCCGGCCAGGCACCACGCGGCGGCTCTTGAGCAGCAGCTCCGTGTCCGTGCGCATGAAGAACGCGCCCACCTCCAGCATCCACTTCGCCGCCGGCAGCCCCACGCTCACGTGCGCCGCCTCGCGCAGCTTCGCCATCAGCTCTCGCTGGGGCAGGGGATTCGGCGCGGCCAGGTTCACCGGCCCGTCCAGGTCGTCGCGCTCCAGCAGCAGCTGCACCGCGCGCACGAAGTCCTGGCCGTGGATCCACGACACGTACTGCCGCCCACTGCCCGCGGGGCCGCCCAGCCCCCGGCGCGTCAGGCCCAGGAGCACGTCGAAGATGCCCTCCTTGTCCGGGCTCATCACCATCGCGGTGCGCAGCGCCACCTTGCGCGTGTGGGGCGTGTTGGCTTCCGCCAGCGTGCGCTCCCACGCCAGCGCGATGTCGATGCTGCGCTTCCAGTACGCGGGCACGCCCGGCTCGTTCCCGCCAATGAGCCCGGTGGCCTCGTCGTTGGGCGCGTCCATCCGGTGCGCGTACAGCGTCGCGGTGCTCATCTGCAGCCACACGCGCGGCGGCTTCGCGGCCTGCTGGATGGCCTGGCCCACCACCCGCGTGGAGTCCACCCGCGAGTCCATCATCTGGCGCAGGTTCTCCTCCGAGTAGCGGCAGTTCACGCTGCGTCCCGCCAGGTTGATGACCGCGTCGGCGCCATCCACCTCCTTCGCCCAATCACCCAGGGTGCGTCCGTCCCAGGACACCGTGCGCGCCTCGCCCCGGCCTCCCCGGCTGATGAGGACGACGTCATCCCCTCGCGCGATGAACGCCCGCGCCAGCAGGGCGCCCACCTGTCCCGTGCCACCCGGAATCACGACCTTCATGGACGAAACCCCCTCATGGATTGCGACACCCGGAGGCATAGCGCGCACCCCGTCCGGGCCGCCCGGCTCCCGGAAACGGTCCCCCGGGCCGTCCTGGTGCCGTCGATGAGCCCCGCTTTTCCCCGGCTCCGGAGCCCGGTGGTGGGGCATTTCCCGGGATGTCCTGGGTCGGGCGGAAGAAACCCACCGGCTCGGAGGGAAAATGCGATGCGTCACGCAACTGGGGGCACGTCCGGACGAAAATGGGTCATCCCCCACCTCGAATCTTGAGGGCCGTCATGATCATCCCGTCCCGCCCGCTCTCCGCGACCCGCCCCTCGACGAACTCCGCGTCGGCCACGACTTCCACGGCCCGTATCATCCCGAAGGCGTTCTCTTCGGTCTCCACGTTCGAGTCCGGAGCGTCGGCGAAGAAGGCCCCGACGACGCCCACGACGCCGGTTCCCGCGCCGCAGGTGCCGGTGGAGGACGTGCCGCCCAAGTCGGATCCGCGCTACGACGGGCTGAAGGACCAGGCGCTGATCAACGCCCTGCATGACGCGGTCAGCAAGCACAAGAACCTGGGCTACGACCAGGCGCGGAAGATCATCTTCACCACCCTGGACAACCACGACGGCGTCGTCGCGTGCGTCTACACGGGCAAGGAAGTGAAGACGAACAAGATTCCCAGCAGCAACGTGATGAACACCGAGCACACCTGGCCCCAGTCCAAGGGCGCCACGGGCGCGGCGAAGGCGGACCTGCACCACCTGTTCCCCACGGACAGCAAGGCCAACTCGGTCCGGGGCAACTACCCGTTCGGCACGGTGACGAAGGTGAAGTGGGAGGAGAACGGCGCCAAGTTCGGCACCGACGCGCAGGGCCGCACCGTCTTCGAGCCGCCGGACGCGCACAAGGGCAACGTGGCGCGCGCGCTGTTCTACTTCTCCACGGTATACAACAAGGACATCCCGCCGCAGGACGAGGCCGTGCTCAAGGAGTGGAACAAGCTGGACAAGGTGGACGCCGCGGAGATCGCGCGCAACGACGCCATCGAGACCTACCAGCAGAACCGCAACCCCTTCGTGGACGACGCGTCACTGGCAGACCGCATCGCGGACTTCTAGAGTCCGGGGCATGTCCCGTCCGCTCGCGCCCCTCTGGGCGCTCGTCCCTGGCCGCACCGGTGTCCCCCTGATGAAGGTGGGGGGCACGCCCGAGGCGCCGGGGCCCCTGGAGTGGCCCGCCTGCGCGATGTGTGGCGGACCGCAGCGCTTCCTCTTCCAGTTGCCGCACGTCGAAGGACGGCTGGACCTGGCGCCCCACGCGTCGGTCCACGTCTTCCAGTGCGAGAACCCCGACACGGTCTGTTTCCGGTGGGACCCGGAGGAGGGCGCCAACGCGGCGGTGCCGGTGAAGGCCGGCACGCCGTCCGTGAGCGCGCCGCCGGGGCCGGTGAAGCCGTACGCGGAATGGACGCTCGGCTTCGAGCCCGCCACCGAGGACACCGAGGCCCTGTCGGTGGACGTCAACGAGGCCACCGAGGAGCAGTTCGCCGCGCTGGACCGCGCCAAGGAGGAGGCGCCGGAGAGCAAGGTGGGCGGCGTGCCGGTGTGGCTCAACGGCGAGGGCACCCCGGAGTGCTGTGACGCGCCCATGCGCTTCGTCGCGCAGCTGACCGCGATGCCGTTCGGCCTGGACTTCGGCGACAACGGCCGTGGCTACCTCTTCCTCTGCACCCGCGAGGACTGCGTGCGTCCGTTCCGCTTCCTCACCCAGGGCGCCTGAGCGGCTTCAGGGCGCGGTCAGGTCCTTCAGCCGCTTCGCCATCATCGTGGTGGAGTCCTCCAGCCACTGGATGCACTGCTCGGGGTTCACGAGCATGCCGTACGCCACGGACTCGAGGAACACCGGTGGCACCCAGGCGATGAGGTAGTCCGCCGACTGGGTGTCGGACTCGGGGTCCTCGCGGAACATGCCGACCCAGGTGTCCCAGGGCGGCACGTTGTGCTCGTCGAAGAATCCCCGGGTCACCTGGTCGGATACGCCGTCGGAAAGGGTGTCATCCGGGAAGAACACGAGCAGCCGACCTCCCTGAAGACGTTCCCTTCCGCTCAGCGGCGGAGACAGCGGCGGGCTGCCACGCAGGGCGTGGTGCCGGCTGCTGATGATCCGATCCATCAGATTGAAGCGATCCGGATCCACCATCACCCGAGGCTGGAAGGCAGGCGTGCGCAGGCAGGTGGCTGGCGCGTCCAACGTCGCCCGGGGCGCGCACCAGCGGATCGCCTCATCCATCGCCGCAAGGAGGGAGTCCCAGCCCCACCTGCCGTCGGGCACCTCGTACAGCAGTCGTGAAGGGCCCGGCGCACGCGGAATGGAAGAGTTGGGGATGGGCGCGTGCGGGATGATCCTCACCGCTGCATCGCCTTGAGCAGCTTCTGGGCGTCCTCCGCGCTGAGCTTGCCGGCCTCCACCAGGTCCAGCACGCGGCGCATCTCCTCATCGGGGATGCCCTGGGACTGGGGCGGAGGGGGCGGTGCGGGCGGCCGAGGCCGGTGGTGCTGGGACCCCTGGCCCGCCCAGGGCGGCGCGCCCCACGAGTTCGCCCAGGCATGGGCCCACTGGTTCGCGTGGCGCTCGGCGCGGCGCTGCCAGCGCTCCGCCTGACGCTGCCAGCGCATCGAGTCCTCCTCCCAGGCTTCCGCGTCCTCGCCGCGTGAACGGCCCGAGTCGCGGATGCGCACCGAGCCCAGCTCCGTCTCCAGGAGGATCGTCGTCGCCGCCTGGGGGTTGGACGGGTAGCGCGTCTGCGCCGAGCCCAGCGACGTATGGGCCGAGATGTTCACATCCAGCCCGGGCACCAGGCGCAGCTCCACCGCGCCCACCTGCGTCCCGATGCGGTGCTCGCCCACGTCCAGCGCGTCCACGTCCAGCTTCACCGCGCCCGCGGCGGCGTGGACGTGGAGGGTGCCGCCCACGCGCTCGCCGATGATGCGGCCCGCGCCCGTGCGCAGGGTCAGCTTGCCGTGCACGTCGCGCAGGCTCGCCGTGCCCGCGTCGGTGTTCAGCTCCAGCTCGCAGTCCTTCAGGCCGGAGATGCGCACCGCGCCCGCGTCCAGCAGGAGCTTCGCGCGCACGTCGGGCGGCACGAACAGCTCCGCCTGTCCGCCGTGGCGCCAGAACAGTGACAGGAAGCCCGCCTCGCGCGGCAGCAGCTCCACCTTCGTCACCCGGCCGTGCTCCTGGATGCGCGTCTCCACCCGGCCGTGCGTCACCAGGTAGGGCTTCTCTCCCTCCGGCAGCGGCGACACGACGAGCGTGGCGGCGGGCGCGTGCAGCACCAGCTCCGCGTGCTGTCCCCACGGAATCGCGTGGCGCTGGGTGCCGTCGCGCGAGGAAGACGAGGCGTCGGAGGACGGCGTGGCTTCAGGGTCCATCATGGGTGGTTACTCCCGTGCCTTCTTGAGACGTTGAGCGGCCTCGTCCGCGTCGATGAGCCCGGCCGCGAGGTCATCGAGAATCTGCGCCCGGCGCGGAGAGCCGCGCTCCCGGGGCGGAGGTGGCGGTGGAGGAGGCGCGGGAGGCGGCGGGCCTCCGGGCGTCTGGCCCAGGGCCTCCACCACGTCGTCCAGCCGCGCCACCACCGTCGGATAGGAGAGGCCCAGCGCCTGCTCCACGTCCTTGATCTTCCCCCGGCACGCGATGAACACGCGCACGAACGCGAGCTGCTCCGGCGACAGCTGCTGCACCCAGCCGGTCGTGAAGCGTCCCTCCACCGCGGACGCGCACCCGTCGCAGCGAACCCGTTCGATGACGGTGCCGCCTCCACAGAAGGGGCAGCGGGTGGGCACGGGCCAGGTGGACTTGGAGGTTGTCATGGTGGGTTATTCAGAAAATCAATTTAGAGATTGAGAATATTGATTTCTACGGCGCTGACAAGGGCTGGAGTTCATTTCCAGGAAAGACGGACACTTCCGAGCCGGCGGCCACGAAGGCGGAGTGGGGCGTGCCCCGGAGGCATTCGGAGAAGGCGGGGCCGTAGAAGCGGGCCACGTCGCAGTCGAAGGAGGTCTCCTGGGCGCGCCAGACGCTCCATCGGGGATGTTCCACGCGGTACTCGGCGCAGCCGCCGTCGCGCTGGGCGGTGTAGCCCCAGTAGTGCTCGGTGATGAACTCCTCCTGGGAGCCGGGGGCGCTCTCGGACGGCGTGCCGAGCGTCCGGGCCGACAGCTGGTGCCAGCGGCCGTGGGACTTCCAGGCGTACTCGACGTGGCCGGGCGCGCCGGTGTCCGCGCCGTCCATGTTCACGGCGTGGCGCATGGGGTGCGCGACGTAGGGCTCGTTGTAGAGGACGCGCGCCACGGTGGCGATGGCGAGCCGGGGCACGATTTCGCGCACGAACACCACGCCGCGCCGCCAGCCTTCGGGGCCCAGGCGGCGCACGTAGAAGCGCAGGTTCACCTCATCGAAGTCCCGGTGGAACGGCACCACGAGTCCCCGCACGCGCGTGTCGAGGAAGCGGAAGCCGACCATGCTCGCGAACGTGCGGCCCTGCCACGCGTCGAGCTCCGTGCCACGGGGGACGAGGGGCCGCAGCACCGCCGGATCCACCTCGTAGTTGAGCATCAGCAGGTACCGCCACGTCGCCGTCAGGAAGGGGCGCATGCGCGAGGTCTAGCGCGCACGCGACGCCCGGGCCCAGGCCCGCCCCCTTGCGCGGCTTCTGTCGCGCAGAAGCGCGGGCAGCCTTCAGGGAACGGCGGGCCGCGCCTGGGGCTTCCGGGAGGTGAGCTCCCGCTCCAGCCGCTCCCGCCACTTCAGCGCGGGCCGCTCCACGCCATGGTGCAGCGCGAGCGAGGCGAGCAGCACCGCCACGGCGCCGCCCAACAACGTGACGACGTGGAACGCGTCCATTCCATGGGGCGCCAGCGCGTCCCGCACGCCATGCTGCACGGCCTTGTGCGTGAGGTAGACGGTGAAGCTCAGGACCGCGAAGGTCTTCACGCCCGGGATGCGGGCGCAGACGCGCGAAGCCGCGGGGCCCGCCAGCGCCAGCACCAGCGCCGCGAAGCCCAGCGCGGCCAGGGGGAACGACAGCAGGACATAGGGGAGGTAGCGGAAGTGCTCCTCGTTGATGAAGAGGACGCCGCCCAGACACGCGAGTCCCACGACGGCCATCCCCCGCGCGCGGGCGCCGCGAGTCCAGCGCTCCCAGGCCTGTGGCCGGAAGACGCGCAAGGCCGCGAGCAGCACGCCGCACGTCAACCCGTCGAGCCGCGCGTACGTCGGGTAGTAGAGCAGCATGTCGAAGTCGCGCCACCCCGGATCCTCGGGCCCGAGCGCGGAGAAGTGGTGCAGCCACAGCCCGCCGCGCAGGAGCATGCCTCCGCCCATCACGGCCACCGCGAGCGCGATGAGGGACGGCGCGCGAAGGCGTCCACGCAGCGCGAGCACGGTGAGAGGCAGCACCAGGTAGAAGTGCTCCTCCACGCACAGGGACCACGCGTGGGAGAAGCCGTTGATGCGCAGGCCGAAGTTCTGCGTGAAGGTGAGGAACCGCCACGCGGGCGTCACCAGGGGCCGCTCGCTCCAGGCTGGCACGAAGAGGTAGAGGCCCAGCACGACGAGGAAGGACGGAAGGATGCGCAGCGAGCGCCGCAGGTAGAAGCGCCTCAGTGACGGCGTCTCACCGCGCGACACCGGCTCCAGGAGCTGCGAGCCGATGAGGAAGCCGCTGAGCACGAAGAACAGCTCCACGCCCGTCCAGCCGAAGTTGGCGAACGCCTGGAAGGCCTCGTGACCCTGGGGGCGGGGGTAGTGGTAGACGACGACGACGAGGATGGCCAGGCCCCGGAGCAGGTCCAGGCCGGCTAGATGGCGCGGTTCGGTGGCGTTCAGCGGAGTCGGCTTTCAGCGGGGGGAGTGCACCCGATGCTAGCAAGGCGCGCCCAGGCCGCCAGTGACACGCCGCTCATCTCGTTCGGGGCGCGCCGGCCACGAGTTCGCGCAGGTCTTCCGCCCGGCTGCGCCCCAAGGCCCGACCGCCCAGGCGCCAGGCCCTCGGAAACGAATGCGCTCCATTGGGATGAGAAGGTGAGAACCCTTTAGAGGCGCCCCGTCAGAGGCGCACCGAAAAAACCTGTCCGACTGTCGGACAGGTTTTGGAGAACCGCCGCCGGGGGGCCTCCTCGTAGCCCGGGCCGCGGAAACTTGTCCGACAGTCGGACAGGTTTTGGGGCCGTGTCGGCCGGGAGCGTGGGCGCTCTCGGCTTCATGCTTCGGAGGGCGCCCGGCCCCCTGGGGGCAGGGCGTCTGGGAATCCAGGTCCTCCACCCTTGCTCGCAAGCGCGCCGGCACGCGTGCCAGGACCCGGAACTCCCGTGCGGAACGCTCGGTGTGCGCGTCTTCGCTCGTCGAGGAGGTCGATCAGCGTGACGGGCATGCGTGCCTCAATAGCTGCCGCCAATCATCAGCAGGCCCGAGTAGCGGCCGTCCCCCGCGCCAATGTCCTGCGAGGGCGCGAAGTTTTGCCCGAAGAGGAAGCTGTAGCTGCCTCGCACCTCGGCGGTGAGCTGGGGGTTGATCTTGAAGCGCACGCCCGCGCCCACGGGTGCGTAGCCCCCGGTGTCGTCGAAGAACCGGAAGAAGCTGCCCTCGCGCACCGAGTAGCGCTCGACGCCGATGCCCCCGAGCACATAGGGCTGCAGCCGGGTGGGGGTGAAGCCAACCGTGAGCGCCGCTTGCGCTCCGTTTCGCACGAGGTCCGGCGTGCCGAAGAAGTCGGCGCTGTCCGCGACGGACAGGCTGCTCACGCCGCCGCTGTAGCCCAGCTCCAGGCCCACGTAGTCATTGGCGCGGTAGCCTACGACGACGCCATACGACGGCCCTGGATCCAGGTTGGGCGCGAGCTTGCC
Organism: Corallococcus exiguus; assembly: GCF_009909105.1. Taxonomy (NCBI): domain Bacteria; kingdom Pseudomonadati; phylum Myxococcota; class Myxococcia; order Myxococcales; family Myxococcaceae; genus Corallococcus; species Corallococcus exiguus. The sequence continues at coordinate 50,446 of NZ_JAAAPK010000011.1, read as the reverse complement.
CGTGTAGCCCTCCACGCCCAATCCGAGGAGGAAGTAGGGGCCCTGCCAATCCACCCGTCCCATCCGCGTGGGCGCGTCCGACGGTGGGTCCTGGGCTCTGGCGGCGCCACCCGTCAATCCTGCCAGGCAGAGCCCCAACGCGATGCTTCGCCTCATGACCGCTCCCTTCATGTGTCGCGTGCGCAGCCAGAAGGTGACCTTGGGGGGAGGGGCGAACAACGAACGGACAGGCGGTACCCCGGAGGCCCACGGTCCCCCGGAGGGTGGGGGAGGCGACGCACGAAGCCAGTCCACTGCCTGGCTCCCCGCCCATCCTCTGTGATTCCCCGCGAGCGGCTTCCACCTTGAGCCGTACCCGGATGCCCTCGGTACCTCCTCCTCGCGTCCGGGACGGGAGCACACCGCCATGAATGACGCCGCCCACCCCCAGTCCGTCGTGGGGTCCACCCCTTCTGTCCTCCAGGCCCGCGCCAGGCGCGTCCTCGCGCATTTGGAGGCGGTGCTGCCGGGCGTGGACGCGCTCTATCGAGACCTGCACGAACACCCGGAGCTGTCCGGCCAGGAAGCGCGCACGGCCGCCCAGGTGGCGCGCCGGTTGGAGGCGGAGGGCTACGCGGTGAGCCGGGACGTGGGCGGCCACGGCGTGGTGGGCCTGCTGCGCAACGGCGACGGGCCCACGGTGCTCCTGCGCGGGGACATGGATGCGCTGCCCGTGGAGGAGAAGACGGGGCTGCCCTACGCGAGCCGCGTGCGGACGGAGGACGGCGAGCCGGTGATGCACGCGTGCGGCCATGACGTCCACACCGCGTGCCTGGTGGGCACGGCGGCGGTGCTGGCGCGCTCGCGCGATGCGTGGCGCGGCACGGTGATGGTGGTGGGGCAGCCGGCGGAGGAGACCTTCCAGGGCGCGAAGGCGATGCTGGATGACGGGCTCTACTCGCGCTTCGGCACGCCGGACGCGGTGCTGGGCCAGCACACGGCGCCGCTGCCGGTGGGCACCTTCATGCACCGCGAGGGCGTGACGATGATGGGCTCCGCGCACGTGCGCCTGCGCCTCTTCGGCCGGGGAGCGCATGGCGCGCAGCCGGAGCTGTCCGTGGATCCCGTGGTGCTGGGGGCCAGCGTGGTGATGCGCCTGCAGACCATCGTGTCGCGCGCGCTGTCGCCGCTGGAAGCCGCGGTGGTGACGGTAGGGGCCTTCCAGGCGGGGACTCGCGCCAACGTGATTCCGGACGAAGCCCTGCTGGAGCTGACAGTGCGCACGGAGGATGCCGCGGTGCAGGAGCGGGTTCTCGCGGCCATCGAGCGCATCGCGAAGGGCGAGGCCGCGGCGTCGGGCGCGCCGAGGGCTCCCCAGGTGGAGGTCCTGAACCGCGGGCCGGTGAACCGCAACGACCCGGAGCTCATGCGCCGAGTCCGGGACGCGCACGCGGAATGGTTCGGGCGCGACGCACTGGTTCCGGGGGTGCTCGCCACCGCGAGCGAGGACTTCCCCTTCTTCGCCCAGGGGCCGGAACATCCCGTGCCCACCGCGTACTGGTTCATGGGCATCACGCCGCGAAAGGCCTGGGAGGAGGCACCGGGCGCGACGCCGCAGGAGAAGATGGCGCACGTGCCAGGGCCGCACTCCAGCGGTTATGCCCCGGACCGCAAGGGCTCGCTGCGCGGCGGCTGCGAGTCACTCACCGTGGCGGCGCTGGCCTGCCTGCACGCGGGCGATGCGTCCGTGAACCCCTGAGAGCGGCCCCGGCCTGGAACGGGGTCGCTGGCCCGGCTGGCTCCCCGTCGCTTGCCCCCGCCGCGAGTGCCTCCAACTTGAGAGGCGGACGACACTTCTAAAGGACATCCCGATGAAGCTTCCGCTCATGGCCTCGATGACCGCGCTCCTGCTGGGCGGCTGTGCCACGCAGACCGCGTCCGTTCCACAGGAGTCCCCGTCCGAGGCATTCGCCAGCGACGAGATGTCCTGGGACTCGGAGGAGTCGCCTCGCACGCAGGAGATGCTGCGCGAGCATGACCTGAACTTCTACGGAACCGTGGGCGCCGAGGCCCAGGCCAACGCGGAAGCCACCGGAGGCACGGGCATCGAGAAGTCCTCGAAGCCGGAGGACTTCAAATGCGTGGACGCCAACGAGGTGGGCACGGGTGGCTCAGGCGGCATCGACATGCGCGGCGTGGACAACCTGGCCCCGGAAGTCGTGCCGTCGCAGAACCCCGGCGCGCGGTTGGACATCATCCCGGAGGCCTGGCACCGCAACAAGGGCATCGGCACGAGCCCCGTGGCGCCGTCCACCGGCACGCCTCCCGCGGAGGGCAGCGGCGGCGCCGGCCACTAGGCTCTGTCCTCTTCAGCCCTGCTGCTTCACCAGCCGGGTCAGTTCGCGGTCCAGCGTGGCCGCGAACTGCTGGCGGTCCTGCGGTGAGAAACCCCCGGGGCCGCCCGTGTTCACGCCGCTGTCGCGCAGCTCCTGCATGAAGTTCCGCATCGACAGCCGCTCGTCGATGGTCTCCGGCGTGAAGAGTTCTCCTCGCGGATCCATCACCACGACGCCCTTGGGGACGAGCAGCGCGGCCAGCGGGATGTCCTGCGTGACGGCCAGGTCCCCGGCCTCCGCGGACGTGGCGATGTGCCGGTCCGCCACGTCCAGCCCCGCACCCACCTGCACGGTGGACACGTACGCCAGACGCGGCAGCGCCAGCGGCTTGTTCGCCACGAAGACGATGGGCACCTTCACGCGCTGCACGGCGCGCAGCAGGATGTCCCGCACGGGCCCCGGACACGCATCGGCATCGACCCAGATTTTCATGCGGGCCATCCTCGCTGATTGTCCCGCCCGGGTCAGGCGCGTTGACGCGTCATCCCCCTGGCTGACACGTCGCGGACGCAACCCTTGACGCGTCCAGCGGCCACCGCGCCTCGCGAACCCCACAGGCAGTCATTCGCCGCTTGCTGGTACGCCGGGTGCAGTGGGGCGGGCATGCCTCAATTCCTGGAGGTCGAGCGTCGGCCGCTGGCACACGCGGACGGGACGGCCTGAGCCTTGGACACCCTCCGGTATGACGTCGCCGTGTTGGGCGGCGGTCCCGCGGGCGCGGCGCTGGCGCTGGCCTTGTGCAGGCATTCGGGCCTGCGCGTCGTCCTGTTCGAGCGTTCCACCTACGCGCATTCCCACCTGGGCGAGACACTGCCTCCGGACAGCCGGCGGCTGCTGGCGCGGTTGGGCGTCTGGGAGGCCTTCGCGCGCCAGGGCCACTTGCGCTCCATGGGCTCGTGCTCGCGCTGGGGAGACTCCGCGCTGGGCGACAATGATCACCTGCGCTCGCCGTGGGGCACGGGTTGGCACCTGGACCGCTCCCGGTTCGACCGGATGCTCGCGGACGAGGCCCTGCGCTTCGGCGTCGACGTGCGCATCGGCTCGGCGGTGACGGACTGGACGCCCCTGGAGACCGGCGGCCACCGCCTCTTCGTTCCCACGGAGGGCGATGCGCCCCGCGACTTCGTGGACGCGCGCTTCGTCGTGGACGCCACGGGCCGGAGCGCCGTCTTCGCCACGTCGCAGGGGGCCCGACGTCACACGGTGGACCGCACCTCCGGCCTGTGCGGCACGTTCGCGCTCCAGCCCGGCCGCGCCGTGGACGCGCTCACGCTGGTGGAGTCGTGCGAGGACGGCTGGTGGTACTCCGCGCGGATGCCCGGCGACCAGGTCGTCTTCGGGCTGATGGGCGACAAGGATTCGCTCCAGGGGTTGATGCCGGAGGATGCCGAGGCATGGCGTGCGCGGATGGAGCGCGCGCCCGAGACGCGCCGCCGCCTGGAGGCATGTGTCTTCACCGGCGAACCCCTGCGCGCGGTGTCCGCGAACGTCGCCTGCCTGGACCGGCTGCACGGCGAGGACTGGCTTGCGGTGGGCGACGCCGCGTGCATGTTGGATCCGCTGTCCTCGCAGGGCACGTCCCACGCCCTGCGCACCGCGAATCAGGCCGCCGACGTGGTGAGCCGGTACCTCCGGGGTGACTCCGCCGCGCTGCGCCTCCACGAGGTGCGAACGCGGCACGAGTTCCAGGAACACCTGCGCATCCGCGAGGGCTACTATCGCCTGGAGCGCCGCTGGCCCGGAGCGCCGTACTGGCGCAACCGCCAGCAATCCTGCGCCCCCGTCCTTTCGTCGCCGCCCTGAGCCCCCTCCCCGTTGCAAGGAGAGGCTGAGTGACGTCAGTCCGCGCGCTCCGGGCGGGGATTCGCTAGAAGCGGCGTCATGCTTCCGGCGTCCTCTCCGTCCTCTCGCGACTTCGCGGCCTCGGCCCTCGCGGCCTGGCTGCTGTGTCTGGGTTTGTTCGCGGTCTACACCGCGAGCCAGGTGCAGATGCAGACGGACTCGCTGTGGTCCATCCCCTCCGCGGCCAGCATCCTCCACGAGGGCAACGCCGACCTGGACGAGTACGCGCCGTCGTTCACCCCGGCGACCGCGTACGCGCGAGGCATCTACGGCGGCCGCACCTATTACGAGTATCCGCCCGGGGTGATGGTCGCCGCGCTCCCGTTCCTGGCGGCCGCGGAGGGGCTGTTCTCGCTGGGCCGGCCGGTGCTTGCGCACCTGGGGACTCCTGGCGCGGATGCGCTGGCGTGGCTGGAGTTGTTCCGGAGCACCGGTAAGGTGGACCTGGGCTCCTTCCACCGCACCGAACAGCTCATCGGTTCGTTCTACGTGTGCGCCGCCGCGGGCGTGCTGCTCGTCGCGCTGCGAAGGCGCGTGTCCGCTCGCGCCGCGCTCGTCACCGTCCTGCTCTTCGGGCTGGGGACGACGGCGTACTCCACCGCCAGCCGCGTCCTCTGGCAGCACGGCCCCGGGCTGCTCGCCATTGCCTGTGTCGTGCTGCTGCTGGCGAGGCCCGCGCAGACGCGGCGCACCGCGTTCCTCGCGGGGCTCGCGGTAGCGCTCGCGTATGTGTGCCGGCCCACGCACTCCATCTCCGTGGTCGTCGTCACCGCGTACTTCGTCCTGCGCTTCCGCCGGCTGCTGCCCGCGTACTTCGCGGGCGCGGCGCTCGTGGCGCTGCCGTTCTGCGGGTACAACCTCCACCTCTACGGCTCGATCCTGTCGCCGTACTACACGCATCCGCTGGACGTGATGGGGTCGCGCTTCGTGATGGCGCTGGCCGCGAACCTGGTGAGCCCGTCGCGCGGGCTGCTCCTCTATTCGCCGTTCCTGGTGCTCGCCGGGGTGGGGTTCGTCCAGCGGTGGCGGAGCAGGGAGTTGACGCCCTCCGAGAAGGCCTTCGCCGTCATCGTGTTCCTGCACTGGGTGGCCATCTCCGCGTTCCCCATCTGGTGGGCGGGGCACTCCGTGGGGCCGCGGTTCTTCACGGACGTGCTGCCCTATCTCGTCGTCTTCCTCGCGTATCCCGTGCAGCTCGCGGTGGATGCGCCCCGCCAGCATCGCGTTCTCGCGGGCGTGCTCGCCGCGACGGCCGCGTTCAGCGTCGTCTTCCACTGGCGTGCCTCCACCTCTTACGACGTGCACGCGTGGAACTCCGTGCCGGTGGACGTGGACTTCGCGACGGAGCGCGTCTGGGACTGGAAGGATCCGCAGCTCCTGCGCGCCATTCCGGCCCGCTTCCGCGGCAACTCCCCGTAGGTCAGAGGCTCCGTCGCCTGCCTGCCTTCCAGCATGCGTCAGCGCCCGGACAGCCAAGGGCCTTGGCGTGCGCCGGGGACACCCTCAGCTTTCCACCGGACCTTTCTGTTCGAGGAGACGGTGACATGGCGAAGGCGATGAGCAAGCTGCCGCGCGCGCTGGGGTGGTTCAGCGTGGGCCTGGGCGTCACGGAGTTGTTGGGTGCGTGGAACCTGCTCCGGTTCTTCGGCATCTCGCGCGGCGACAGGTGGGTGCGGGCTTACGGCGCCCGGGAACTCGCCGCCGGTGCGGCCCTGCTGAGCCCCGCGAACAAGCGTCCGTGGCTGTGGGCGCGCGTGGCCGGTGACGCGCTCGACCTGGCCACCATGGGCAAGGGCCTGCGCGAGCCCGGCGTGCGCAAGGGCCGCCTGCTCGCCGCCACCGGCGCTGTCGCGGGCATCACGTTGCTGGACATCTACGCCGCCGCGAACGCGTAGGCCCAGGCGGGACGTGCGTTAGGCTTCCTCCCTCTTCAAAGGAAGGAAGCCCGTGCGTCCCGTTCTCCTGTCCCTGTTGCTCCTGCCCGCGCTCGTGGGTGCCGCCGCCCCCAAGGCCCAGGACCCCTTCGTGTTCACGGGCGTGGAGCGCATCGTCGCCGTGGCGGACGTGCACGGCGACGTGGACGCGCTGAAGGAAGTCTTGCGGCTCGCGGGCCTCATCGACGCGAAGGACCGCTGGATTGGCGGCAAGGCGCACCTGGTGCAGACCGGGGACCTGCCGGACCGGGGCGACCACACCCGCGACGCCTTCGAGCTGCTGATGCGCCTGGAGACCGAGGCGCGCAAGGCCGGCGGCCGCGTGCACCCGCTCCTGGGCAACCACGAGCTGATGAACATGCGCGGAGACCTGCGCTACGTCACGCCCGGCGAGTTCGCCTCCTTCGCGGACCAGTCCTCCGTCGCTGACGGCCCGGGAGAACCCAAGGGGCTGCACGGCCACGCCGCCGCCTACGCCGCGGACGGGCGCTACGGGAAGTGGCTGCGCTCGCACCCCGCCGTCATCCGCATCAACGACACGCTCTTCCTCCACGGCGGCCTGGCGCCCACCGTTCCCGGCACCACGTTGGAAGAGGTGAACCGCTGGGTGTGGCAGGACCTGACGCCGGGGCAGGCACCGGGCGGCGGCGTGGATCCGCAGGGCCCGGTGTGGTTTCGCGGCTACGCCATCGACGACGAGGCGAAGTGGGACGCGGGCCTCACCCAGGTGCTGGAGCGCTTCGGCGCCCGCCGCATCGTGATGGGCCACACGCCGTCCAAGGATGGCCGGCTCTCCGTCCGCTTCGGCGGCCGCGTCATCGTCATCGACACCGGCCTCAGCACCCACTACGGCCGCCACCTGGCCGCGCTGGAGCTTCGCGGCGACCGACTCACCGCGCTCTACCCGGAAGGCCGGGTGCCCCTGCTCCCCACACCGAAGGCCGCCGCGCCCGCCCCGCGCCCCGAGGCGAAGACGGGGACGAAGTAGACGGTCCTCCTCCAGACGCCTACCTGGAGCGTTCACTGGAAGTCTTTTGACTTTGATAGTCAGTATCAATATCGTCCGGCCCCATCAAACGCAGGGAGCCGCGATGCACGAGGGATGCGGGCCACAGGGAAGTGCCGGAGAGCTGCGCTGCATGTGCGGCAGCCTGCTGGCGCGACTGGTGCCGGGCGGCGTGGAGCTGAAGTGCCGCCGGTGTCACCGGACGCAGGTGGTTCCGCTGGAGCCGGGTTCGTCGGCGGAGCCACGGGGCGGCGGTGCCCCCCGAGGCAATGGCGGCTGAGACGCTTTGAAGGACCGGGCCTTTCGGTGAGGGGCTCGCGGCAGTGTGTTTCCTGCGGCCCGAGGCCCTTGAGCCCAGCGCCCGACAGGCTTCCCGTGAGCGGAGGCCCCCGGCTTTCGTGCCGGGAGGACGTGGGATGTCCGGGCGTTGGTGGCTGTGCGCGCTGCTGTGGAGTGCCGTGTCCGGCCTGGCCCGGGCGGAGGACGTGCCGTCCGAGAACGGAGGCGTGGCGCAGCCCGCGTCGCTGTCTGACGCGGAGCCCGCGCCGGAGACGCCGGGGCAGGAGTCCGCGCCGGAGACGCCGGGGCAGGAGTCCGCGCGGGAGACGCCGGGGCAGGAGTCCGCGCCCGCCGCGGAGGCCGCCACGTCAGCGGAGCCCGTGGCCGCGTCGCCGTCGGAGCCGGATGCCGCCTCCGTGTCCGCGGAGGCCGTGCCCGCATCGCCGTCGGAGCCGGATGCCGCCTCCGTGTCCGCGGAGGCCGTGCCCGCGAAGCCCGTTCAAGCGGTGGAGGCCACGCCTCCGGTGGAGGAGCCTCCCGCGCTCCAGACGGTGGTGACGAGCTCTCGCACGCAGGAGCGTCTGCGCGAGACGCCGGTGGCCACCGAGGTCATCACCCGTTCGGAGATTGTCGCCAGCGGCGCGCGAGACGCGTCGGAGCTGTTGAACGCGCGCCCGGGCTTCGTGGTGCAGCAGGGCTTCTCGGGCTCCGGGCTGTCCATGCAGGGCCTGGCTCCGGAGTACGTGCTGGTGCTGGTGGACGGCGAGCGCGTCACCGGCAAGGTGGACGGCAACATCGACCTGTCGCGCCTGTCGCTGGAGGACATCGAGCAGGTCGAAATCGTGAAGGGCCCCGGGTCCGTGCTGTACGGCAGCGACGCGGTGGCGGGCGTGGTGAACTTCATCACCCGCCGCGCGCAGCGCACCCTGGGCGCGGACCTGCGCGCCGCGTACGGCACGCTCGGGCGCCTGGACCTGGACGCCACTGGTGAGACGCGCGGCGACGCGTGGGGCCTGCGCATGAGCGCCGGACTCCAGCGGCGCGACGCCTACGACCTGGACACCACGGACATTGGCACCACGGGCAGCACGCTGAGTGGCTACGACCTGTCCGCGCGCGGTGACTGGCGCGGCTCGGAGACGATGTCGCTGGAGGGCACTGCTTCCTACTCGCACCGCATCCAGCGCGGCGTGGACCTGGGCGCCGCCGGCGCGGTGTTCGACCGGGCCACCCGCGACAACACCTTCGCCTCGCGCCTGTCTCCGTCCTGGCGGCTGGGGGAGAAGGTGAACCTGCGTGCGGACGTGTCCTACGGTCACTACGAGCGGCGCTACCTGCGCGACCAGCGCAACGCCTCCGCGCTGGACACCGTGGAGGACACGCGCGACCAGCAGGCCCGCGTGGGTGCGCAGATGGACGCGCGTCCCGGCGGCGGCCACGCGCTGGTGGTGGGCACCGAGTACCTGGGCGAATGGCTGCAGTCGGACCGGCTGGACGGCGGACGCGGCCGGCGCGGCCGTGGCTCCCTGTACGCGCAGGACAGCTGGACGCTGTGGGAGCGCAAGGGGCTGGTAGCGATGCGCGGCGGACGGGCGGATGTGGATTCGCAGTTCGGGCTCGCGCTCACGCCCCGCTTCGCGCTGAAGGTGGACCCCCTGTCGTGGCTCACCGTGCGCGGCAGCTACGGCTGGGGCTACCGCGCGCCCAGCTTCCAGGACCTGCTCATCGACTTCGAGAACCCCTCCGTGGGTTACACCGTGCGCGGCAACCCGGACCTGAAGCCGGAGCGCTCGCGCAGCTTCAGCTTCAACGTGGAGACGCGCCCCACGCGCGACTCCGTGGTGTGGGTGGGCGTGTTCCAGCACTCGCTGCGCGACATGATTTCCGCGTCGCTGCAGTCCGAGGGTGACTTCCTGCGCTACTCGTACATCAACATCGCCCGGGCGCGCGTGCGCGGTGGCGAGCTGGGCCTGCGCCAGACGCTGCCCGGCCGCATCCAGGTGGAGCTGGGCTACACGCTCACCGACGGCACCGACCAGGAGTTGGACCGCGCGCTGGAGGGGCAGGCGCGGCACCGGCTCACCGCGCAGGCCACGTGGCGCCACCGCGAGTGGGGCCTGGAGGCCAACCTGCGCGGCGCGCTCACTGGCGAGCGTCCTTTCTATCCCGATACCAACGGAGACGGTGTGGCGGATTCCTACCGTGCCAGCCCCACCGTCTCCCTGGATGCCCGAGTCGCCTGGCTGATGCCAGCGGGCGGGCTCCAGCTTTTCGTAGTGGGCAGCAACCTCACCGGTGCGGGCAATCCGACGGACCTGCCCATCCCACCCCGCACCCTCCAGGCCGGTGTCTCCACCCGGTTCTGATTCTTCACCCCTGCACACTGAAGGAGTCCGCATGTTCCTCATTCCCTTCCGTCCCGGCTTCCTGGGCCGCGCCTGCGCGGCGCTGCTCATCGCGGGTCTGGGCACCGCATGCGGTGACGACCTCCAGCCCACGCCAGGGCCTGGCGAGGACGAGAACCCCGTCGTCACGCCGCAGGACGGCGCGAACCTGAAGCACCAGGACAACGGCGACGGTTCGTTCACCTCCGTCGTCGATGCGACCGACGGGGCCGTTTGGGTGGGCATGGACCTGGATACGGGCAAGCAGGTGAGCGCGACGGAGGACGCGGTCTGGGACCTGGCCTTCCAGCGCTACACGGTGAAGGCGCGCGGGGGCGTCAGCGGCACGGGCAATGTGCAGGTGGCCATCGTGCCGGGCACGACGTTCTCGGCGCTCACCCAGGCGCCCGCGTCCGGCTACATGACGGACGCGGCGGATGGCCCGGACACCGGCGACAGCCCGGACACCGTCTTCAACCTGGGGGACGGCTGGTACGTCTACGACCTGCCGACCCATACGCTCACGCCGCGTGAGCAGCTCTACGTCGTGCGCTCGGATTCCGGGACGTACTTCAAGGTGCAGGTGCAGTCGTACTACGACGCCGCCGGCACGCCCGCGATGATGAAGCTGCTCTGGGCGCAGGTGGCCGCGCCGGCCGGGGGGCAGCCGTGATGGGCCGCACGGGGGAGGGGAGCCCGCTCGCCGCGCTGCGGGAGCGCTGGGTGGCCCTGCGTGAATCCGAGCCGCGCATGCGCATCCGCGACGCGGCGGACAAGCTTGGCGTGAGCGAGGCGGAGTTGCTCGCCACCGGCTTGAACGGCGAGCTGGTGCGGCTGGAACCGCGCCTGGACGTGCTGCTGCCCCGCCTGGAGTCGCTGGGCCGGGTGATGGCGCTCACGCGCAACGCGTCCGCGGTGCACGAGAAGAAGGGCATCTACCGCAAGGTGGAGCTGCACGGCGCCCGGGCGCTGGTGCTGGACGAGGACATCGACCTGCGGCTGTTCCTGTCGCGCTGGTGCTTCGTCTTCGCGCTGCGCGAGGACCTCTCCGGCACGGTGCGCCGCAGCTTCCAGGTGTTCGACGCCGCCGGCACGGCGGTGCACAAAATCTACCTCCAGGACGACGCGAACGTCGCCGCCTTCGAGGGGCTGGTGCGCGAGCTCCAGCACGAGGACCAGAGCCACGTGCTGGACGTGGTGCCGGTGTCTCCTCCCGCCGAGCCCCGGCCGGACTCGGAGATCGACGCGCTGGGGCTCAAGGCCGGCTGGCGCGCGCTCCAGGACACGCACGAGTTCTTCGCGCTGCTCGGCAAGTTCAAGGTGGCGCGCACGCAGGCGCTGCGGCTTGCCGGGACGGAGTTCGCGAAGCCGGTGACGCCGGACTCGCTGGGCTGGACGCTGGAGCGCGCCGCGGCGAGCGAGCTGCCCATCATGGTGTTCGTGGGCAACCCGGGCGCGATCCAAATCCACACCGGCCCGGTGCGCACGGTGCGGCCCATGGGGCCGTGGATGAACGTGATGGACCCGGGCTTCAACCTGCACGTCCGCGCGGACCACGTCCACACCGCCTGGGTGGTGCGCAAGCCCACGCGCGACGGCGACGTCACCTCGCTGGAGCTGTTCGACAAGGCGGGAGAGAACATCGCGCTGCTGTTCGGCAAGCGGAAGCCGGGCGAGCTGGAGTCCCCCGCGTGGCGGACGCTGATGGAGGAGCTGGTCCGGACGCTGCCCGCGGTGGAGGTGGCGTCATGAGGCGGACGGCCTGGAAGTGGGGCCTCGCCACGGCCCTGTTCGCGCTGGCGGCGCACGCGGCGCCTCCCGCCCCCAAGCCCGCACCGGCTCCGAAGCTCATCACCATTGGACCCGCCATCACGCAGACGGTGTTCGCGCTGGGCGCGGGCGACCGGGTGGTGGGCGTGGACGACTCCAGCGCGGCGTTGCCGGAGGCGTCGAAGGTGCGCACGGTGGGCTACCAGCGCGCGCTGTCCGCGGAAGGCGTGCTGTCGCTGGGCGCGGGCCTGCTGCTGGGCTCCGCGGAGGCCGGGCCTCCGCCGGTGCTGGAGCAGCTCACGCAGGCGGGCATGAAGGTGGAGACGTTCGCCAACGAGCCCACGGTGGAGGGGGCGCGCGCTCGCATCCAGGGCATCGCGGAGCGGCTGGGCACGCTGGAGCAGGGCAAGGCGCTGGTGGCGAAGCTGGACGCGGACCTGAAGAAGGCTGCGGACCGCGCGACGCAGGTGAAGGGCACGAAGCCGCCGCGCATCCTCGCCATCTACGCTCGCGGCGCGGGCACGATGATGGTGGCGGGCTCGGGCACCGTGGCGGACACGCTCATCCGCCTGACGGGCGGGATGAACGCGGCGGACTCGCTGCCGGGCTACAAGCCGCTGGGCGCGGAGGCCGTGGTGGCGGCGGCGCCGGAGTTCGTGCTGCTGCCCGCGAGCTCGGTGCCGTCCGTGGGCGGCGCGGAGGGGCTGGCGAAGCTGCCCGGGCTGTCGCAGGTGAAGGGCTGGAAGCTCGTCACCGTGGAGGACGTGGACTTCATGGGCCTGGGGCCCAACCTGGGCCAGGCGGTGGCCCGCGTGCAGGACGCGCTGGCCCCGGCTTCGGCTCCGGCGAAGGGCGGCGGCAAATGAGCGCGTCGGAGGCCATGCCCGTGCCCGCTTCGCGTCCGGTGCCTTCGCGGCTGCCGGGCGCGGGGCCCTGGGGGACGCTGGGGCTGCTGCTGGCGTTGATGGTCCTGGCGTCGCTGGCGGTGGGCTCCATGACGGTGCCGCCGTCCGCCATCCTCGGAAGTCTTTGGGAGGCGCTGGGCCTGGGCGAGGCCTCCCACAAGTTGGACGCCATGCAGCGAGCGGTGCTGCTCACCTTGCGCCTGCCGCGCATGCTGATGGCCGTGATGGTGGGCGGGGTGCTGGCGACGACGGGCGCCGCGCTCCAGGCACTCTTCCGCAATCCGCTGGTGGAGCCCGGCCTTCTGGGCACCTCCAGCGGGGCGGCGCTGGGCGCGGTGCTGGCCATCGTGCTGGACGTGACGCTGGCCGCGCACGTGGGGCCTTTGCGGATGCTGGTGGTGCCGGGGGCGGCCTTCCTGGGCGCGTTGGCGGCGACGGTGCTCGCCCTGCGGCTGGGCACGGGAGGCGGGCGCACGGACGCGCCGCGCGTGCTGCTGGCTGGCGTGGCGGTGAGCGCGGGCGCGTTCGCGGGCATGGGCCTGCTCACGCACGTCGCGTCGGACGCGCAGTTGCGCACCATCACCTTCTGGAGCCTGGGCAGCCTGGGCGGCGCGTCGTGGGAGACCGTGGGCGCCGCGGCGATTCCGCTGGTCGTGACGCTGGGGTTGCTCTTGAGCGAGGCCCGGGCGCTCAACCTGATGCTCCTGGGCGAGCGTGAGGCGTGGCACCTGGGCGTGGACGTGGAGCGGCTCAAGCGAAAGCTCATCCTCGCCGCCGCGCTGGGCGTGGGAGCCGCGGTGTCGTTCTGCGGGATGATTGGCTTCGTGGGCCTGCTGGTGCCGGCGCTGCTGCGCATCGCGCTCGGTCCGGACCACCGCAGGCTGCTGGCCGCGTCCGCGCTGTCGGGGGCTTCGCTGCTGCTCGCGGCGGATCTGCTCGCGCGCACGCTGTCCTCCCCATCGGAGCTGCCGGTGGGCGCGCTCACGTCGGTGCTGGGCGTGCCCGCCTTCATCGGACTGCTCGCGCGCAAGGGGGCGGCATGAGCCTGGAAGCTCGCGGCATCGAGGTGTGGCGCGGGCGGGGCAGGGTGGCCGGTCCGCTGTCGCTGGAGGTCCAGCCCGGCGAGGTGTTGGCCGTGGTGGGCCCCAACGGCGCGGGCAAGTCGTCCCTGGTCGCGGCGCTGTCGGGCGAGCTGCGCTGCAAGACGGGCGACGTGTACCTGGAGGGTCGCGCGCTGCATCAGTGGCCCTATCTGGAGCGCGCACAGCGGCTGGGCGTGCTGCCGCAGGAGTCATCCCTGGGCTTCGGCTTCACCTCGCTGGAGGTGGCGGCCCTGGGCCGCAGCCCGCATGCCCGGCGTGGCGGTGACGCGTCCGACCTGGACATCGCCCGCGCGGCGCTGGATGCCACGGACACGCAGCACCTGGCCTCGCGCGCGTACACCACGCTCTCCGGTGGCGAGCGGCAACGCGTGCAACTGGCTCGCGTGCTGGCCCAGCTGTGGACGCCGCCCGCGCACGGCCACCGCTACCTGCTGCTGGACGAGCCGACGGCAAGCCTGGACCTGTCCCACCAGCACCTGGTGCTGGAGCGTGCCCGCGCCTTCGCGCAGGACGGCGGCGCGGTGCTCGCGGTGTTGCATGACCTGAACCTGGCCGCGCGGTACGCGGACCGCATCGCGGTGTTGGACCAGGGCCGGTGCGTGGAGACGGGCACGCCTTCGGGCGTGCTGACGCCCGGCCTCATCGCGGGCACCTTCGGGTTGCAGGTGGAGGTGGTGTCGCGGCCGGACCTGCCCGGACCGCTGGTGATTCCCCTGGGCCGCGCACCCGCGCCGCCCTGACACACGGCCTTCCTCCCGCGAGGAGGGTGTCCACGCGCGAGAACGCCCCTCCAAGGCCACGCGTCGGACCCTCCTCGCGGAAGGACGTTGTGCCCTTCACACGCGGGCCACGCGCTCCCGCGTCGCGCGCCTTGGACGCGCCTGGGCCGGCTCCGGACGCAGGTAGCCGACCGCGAGCGCGGCGATTTCATCCACGAACGCATCGTCCTCCACGTAGTCCGGCCGGTCCGTCAGCGCCGTATGGCACAGCGCCTCCACGGTGTTCACCAGGATGAAGACCGCCATGTCCAGGTTCCGGGGGCGCAGGTCCTCGAAGCGGGGCGCGAGGAACGCACGCACCAGCCGGTGCAGCCGCTGCGAGTACGCATCCGACAGGCCCCACTGCCGCATCCGCGGCATCAGCTCGTGAAGCACCTGCTGCAGGCGAGGGTTCTCCCGCTTCACCGCGAGCACCTGCCGGATGATGGCGCGCATCGCCACCGGAAGCGGCTGCCCGGCGAGCGGCACCAGCCCGGACTCGAAGTCCGCCAGCGACCGCGCGCGGTGCTGCTCCATCAGCGCCGTCACCAGCCCCTCCTTGCTGGGAAAGTATTGGTAGAGCGAGCCCACGCTCACCCCCGCCTCCTGGGCGATGCGGTTGGTGCTCGCGGCCTCGTAGCCGTCCCTGAGCAGAACGCGAGCAGTCGCGGTGAGGATGGCGTCAACCGTGGCCTGCGCCCGCTCCTGGCGGGGCGCTCTGCGACGGGAGGGAGGGGGACGGCGGGGCATGAGGCCTCCTCAAGGGAATGTGAGCACCACGCGAGTTGAGAACGTGAGCGATCGCTCACATTCTAACCCCATGCAAACGACCTCGTCCCAGTCCCCTGTTCGTTCGTCTGTCTCGCCGTCCGCCCCGAGGGGCAAGGCCTTCCCCTACGCAGGCCACCGCGCGCTCGTGACGGGCGCGTCGTCCGGCCTGGGGGTGGAGTTCGCCCGCGAGCTGGCGGCGCGAGGGATGGATCTCATATTGGTGGCCCGCTCCGAGGACCGGATGCGCGCTCTGGCAGCGGAGCTGACGGAGGCCCACCACATCCAGGTGGAGGTCATCGCGTTGGACCTGGGCCGCGAGGGCGCGGGCCGCGAGCTGTACGCGCGCTGCCAGGAGAAGGGCCTGCGGGTGGATCTGCTGGTGAACAACGCGGGCTTCGGCACGCACGGCGCCTTCGACGCGGCGCCGTTCGCGCGGCAGCACGAGCAGGTGATGCTCAACGTCACGTCACTGGCGGACACCAGCCACCTGTTCCTGCCGGACATGCTCGCGCGCGGCGTGGGCGGCATCCTCAACGTGGCGTCCATCGCGGGCTTCCAGCCGGTGCCGTACATGGCCATCTACGCGGCCAGCAAGGCGTTCGTGCTGTCCTTCACGGAGGCGCTGTCGGAGGAGACGCGCGAGCGAGGCGTGCGTGTGCTCGCGCTGTGCCCGGGCCCCGTGAAGACGGCCTTCTTCGAGGTGGTGGGCACCCAGCAGGCCGCGGTCGGTCCCATGGCGACAGCGGAGGAGGTGGTGCTGCACGCCCTCAAGGCACTGGACCAGGGCCGCGCGTCGGTGGTGCCGGGGTGGCGCAACTGGATGCAAGCGAACCTGACGCGCTTCACGCCGCGCTGGCTGGGCCTGCGCGTGGCGGCCGGGATGATGCGGCCTCCGGAGACGGTGGGCACGGGCACCGCGCGGCTCGCGCCGTAGCGGCGTGCCCAGGCTCAGGATGCCGGACGCCGTTTCAGCACTGGCGGCGTGGGCGAGTCCAGGGCAGCGGCGAGCTGCGGGTCGGTGAGTTGGAAGAAGGCCTCGCTGCGCTGGGCCCACTTGCCAGTGAAGACGAACGAAGCCCTCCAGCTCCGAAGGACTGATGCCACCACGAAAGGCCACCACGGCCGGGTCGAGCCACTACGCCGTGTCGATGGCGCCCTCAGCCGTCGCGAACTCCAGACCCCGTCCTTCCGGCGCCCGGACGTGCAGCGACTTGCACAGGGGTTGGCATGGCCTGAAGTTCTCCGCGAGGAGCACAGCGCCGCCCACCGGGCACGCTTTCCGGAAACCTGTCCGACTGTCGGACAGGGATGCGTCGCATGAAGCCCCACCTCGATGGTGGGCCGCGGTCGTGGCCGTACGCGGACACGAAGGTGGGGCACGGGCAGAGGCCCCTGCCCGGGGTCGGTTACCTCAAGACCTGTCCGACAGTCGGACAGGGATGCTCCGCATGAAGCCCCACCTCGATGGTGGGCTGCGGTCGTGGCCGTACGCGGACGCGAACGTGGGCACGGACAGATGCCCCGCCCGGGGCCGGTTGCCTCAAAACCTGTCCGACAGTCGGACAGGTTTTTGCCGCATGCGGCCCGCGAACTTGTCCGACAGTCGGACAGGTTTTTCTCCGACCGGGCCCGGAGGGTGCCCCCTGGCTGGCAATGAGAAGGGTGGGCCCGCACGTCCATGTCAGACCCCTGTGGTTGGATGGCGATGCTGTGACGAGGAGGGGGAATGGGGATGGAACGGCGAGGACTCGTGGCCTATGTGGAGGCGCAAATCGAGCGCGATATCGCGCTGGGGCGTCTGCACCCGAGCGGACAATTCGGCTCCGAAGCGAAGCTGGCGCGCCGCTATGAGGTGTGTCGGGGCACCATCCGCGAGGCGCTGCGGCGGCTGGCGGCGCGAGGCCTGGTGGTGCAGCGCTCCGGACGCAAGACGCGCGCGGTGCCGCTGGATGAGTCGCTGACGCTGGAGAACCTGGGGCTGGCGCTGCATGACGCGAGCAACCCGGATGCCCGGTGGCTTCTGGAGGGCTACTTCAGCCTCAAGCGGCAGGTGCTGGTGGAGCTGCTGGCCGACTGCTGCGCGAGGGCCTCGGACCTCGACCTGGACCGGCTGGGGAGCACGTGCTACCAGCTCCAGGACGCGGCGCACTGGGAGTCAGGGGAAACCTGCGCGCAGGTGGAGTTCGAGTTGCTGCGGCATGCGGCGCGGGTGGCGGCGCGTCCCGGGCACGTGCTCCTCGTTCAGTCCCTGCAGCGGGCCTTCCTGGGAGGAGCCGCCCAACTGCTGCCGCTCATGGGCGGAGAGGCGCTGCGTGAGTGGGCCTTCCGCGCGATGGCGATTCTGAACGAGCGCGACGTGCAGGCACTTCAGCATGAGCTGCCAGCGCTGCTGAAGGCTCGCGATGAGCGCGTGCTGAATGCCTTCGCTCCTGCTCCTCAGGGGCGCTCATCCTCTCAGGACAACCGCGCCCAGGAGGAAATCCCCCCTGCCCCTGCATCAGCCACCGCGCAGGTCAATGCAGTGGAAGCACGCCCCGGCGTGGAGGAGCGTGGCCTTGACTGTCCCACCCCAGCAGTCGAGAGCAGTGAGGGGCTCGTCCAGGAACACGGCTTCCGCGTGGAGCAAACCAGCGGGCCGCTACGGTCTCCAGCATCCATCGGGCTCGTACCCTGTGAGCCAGATGGGGCGTGTGACGGGGATTCGGTGAGCGCGGCCGTGGGCGACGTGTCCTGCTGTCGGACAGGTTCTGCCGCCTTGGGAGTGGAGGAGCAACTCGTGCCCAGGGGCTCTCGCGGTTTCTCTCAGGGGGCGGGGCACACGGACGCGGGTCCGCTTCACGGCGGCCGGGTCCCCCTGGGCTGGTGGGCTGCTCGCCTCTGGCGATTCATTGCCATGACCCTGGGTCTGCCTGCTTCGTGAGTGGCGACAGCCCCTGCGTCCTCTGTTGTTCCTGCGGCGACTTGCGTCTGGCTAGCTGCTCAAGGAACCGCCTTCGTGGAGGCGGGCGCGAAGGCCTCTCGCAGCACCTTCGCCTCCAGCGAACGGTAGATGTTGGCGTGGAGCAGGTCGGGATGGGGTTCGTACTTCCACTTCAGTCCCGTGGGCGCGTTCGCGCGGAACGCTTCGGCCAGGCGTCCGGCTTCGGCTGCGACGTCGTCGCCGGCGGACGCCATGTAGAGCGTGGCCTTCAGGCCCGGCCTTGCCTTGAGCTGGTCGCCGGCCTTGCGCACCCATTCCTCGTTGTTCCACCAGAGGCTGGGGCTCAGCGCGATGGATGTGCCGAACATCCCGGGCTGGAGGAAGAACGTCTCCATGATGAACAGCCCCGCGAGCGACTCGCCGATGATGGCCGTCTCGTCGGTGACGCGGTACTTGCGGCGGACGTGGGGCATCAGTTCGTCGCGCAGGAAGGCGCGGAACGCCGCGGAGCCACCCACGCGCGGGGCGATCTTCTTGTCCTCCGCGACCTGCGTGGGGCCGGTCATGTCCCGGCGCCGTTCGGTGTTCTCGATGCCTACCAGGATGACGGGCCGCATCTCCCCAGCGCGGATGGCGGAGTCCACCGTGGTGGCGACGTGCGGGAAGTCCTCCTGTTCGCCGCCGTCGGGCATGTAGAGGACGGGGTAGCGCACGCCCTTCGCCGAGTCATAGCCGGGCGGCGTGTAGACGTTGATGCGCCGCGGTTCCCGGAGCTTCTTCGACGGCAGCGTGAAGGTCGCGTGCGGAGGCATCGGCTCCGTTTCAGCGGCATGGGTCACGCCGCTGACAAGGACGACGGCGAGCAGGAACAGACGGACACACCGCATGGGCTGCCACCTCTGGAAGGGATGAATGCTCGGGTTCTTCAGCGCCGGGACGGCGAACGGGACGACGAGGACGAGGACTTCGCCTTGGGCACGCGCCGGGCGACGAAGAGGGTGTGCCGCGGCCCCTTGGTGCCGTGCGCCGTGGGGTGGAGGAGGTTGACGGTGAAGCCCACCTCTTCCAGCAGCTTCACGTACGCGGGCGAGGGCCCGGCGCTCCACACCACCAGCGTTCCGTTGGAGCGCAGGGAGTTGAAGGCGTGCGACACGCCGGTGAGGTCGTAGAGGCTGTCGTTGTCCGGGTGGGTCAGGGCCTTCGGGCCGTTGTCCACGTCGAGCAGGATGGCGTCGAAGGCGCCCTGCTGCCTGCGCATCACCTTGCCCACGTCACCCTCCACCACGGTGACTCGCGGGTCCTCCAGCGGCGCGTTCGCTAGCGACGCGAGCACACCCCGGTTCCACTCCACGACCGGGGACATCAGCTCCGCGACAACGATGCGGGCGCCCGGTCCCAGGCGGTCGAGCACCGCGCGGACCGTGAAGCCGAAGCCCAGCCCGCCCACGAGCACCCGGGCGGGCGCGTCCGCCGCGAAGTTCGCGCAGCCGGCGTCGGCCATGGCCATCTCCGAGCCATGCTGGCGGCTGGACATCAACGTCTGGCCGCGCACGCGCAGCACGTACTCTTCGTCCCGCTTGGCGAGCACGACCTCGCCCACGTCCGGCAACTGCGCTCGCTCCACTGTTTCCCAGGGCTTCATGCCAGCGCTCTTCGCGCGACCGGGCCTCCGGGTCAAGTCGCCGCCTTGACACCCCGGGACGTGCCTGCGAAATGCGGACGACCGCCCCCACCCCATGGAACGCAACGGACGACAGGCGTGGCCCCCGGAGCTCTCCGAGCCCTTGCGCGAGGTGGACCGCCTGCGCCGGGGAGGCCGCTACACGTCGGCGCTGGCGCTGGCGCGGACACTGGCGGAGGCGCATCCGACGCAGGTGCGGGGGCTGGTGGAGGTGGGGCTGACGCTGGGGGTGTGGGGTGGCCAGCCGGCGGAGGCGCTGCCCTGGTTCGACCGCGTGCTGGAGCTGGCGCCGGGCCACGTGGCCACGCGCTACCACCGGGCGCTCACGCTCGCTCGACTGGGCAGGCACGCGGAGGCGGTGGAGGAGTTCGCGCAGGTGGAGGCCGCGGGGTTCCGCAAGGCGCTGGTGCTGCACATGAAGCGCGCGGAGTCGCTCGAAGTGCTGGGGCGGCTGACGGAGGCGGAGGCGGACTGGACGGCGGCCCTGGCGGAGGACCGGGGCAATCCGTGGCTGCTCCAGCAGCGGGCCCGGAGTCGCACCCGCGCGGGGCGGATGGATGCCGCGGAAGCGGACCTCACCGAAGCACTCGCGTCCCAGGTCGGTGACGCGGTGGATCCCGAACTGCTGCACGAGCGGGGCGTGCTCAGGCTTCAGCGTGGCGATGTCACGGGCGCTCGCGCGGACTTCGACGCGGGGCTCCAGGCCTTCCGCGTGGGTGACCCGCCGTCGCTGCTGGACGCGCTTCGACGTGGGCTCCAGGACGCGGCATCCCGTGAGGACGGGACGCGCTGAGCGCTGCTGTCCTCGGGACTGCCGTGCTGCCTCGGATGGCTACGCGTGCTCGACTTGTGCCGGCGCGGGACGGCCGCCGACACGGTTCGAGACCGCGAAGATCCCGGCTCCGACCAGTGTGAGCGCGACGGCGGCCCAGGCCGGCGCGAGGTATCCATACCCGGCCGCGATGACCACGCCGCCCAGCCATGCTCCCGCGGCGTTGGCGATGTTCAGGGCGGAGTGCGACATCGACGCGGCCAGCGAGGGCGCACCGGGCGAAGCCTCCATGAGCCGCACCTGCACCGCGGGCGCGAGGAACTGCGCCGAGATGCCGATGAGGAACACGAGCGGGACCGCCGCCCAGGGCGACGTCGCCGTGAGCGCGAACAGGGCCATCACCAGCGTCGTCGCGCCAAACCCCACCCACATCGCGAGCGACACCGAATGGTCCGTCAGACGGCCTCCCAGCATCGCCCCGGTCGTCATGCCCACGCCAAAGAGGGCGAGCACCCACGGCAGCGCCGACTCGGGCAGGCCCGACGCGAACGTCAGCGTCGGCGCGATGTAGCTGTAGACCGCGAACAGCCCTCCGAAGCCCACCGCGCCCACCAGCGACGTCCACCACACCTGCGGCTGCTTCAGCGCGGACAACTCCTGACGGATGCTGCTGCCTCCCAGTGACGCCACGTGTGGCACCCACAGCCACAGGGCCGCGAGCGTCACCAGTCCGATGGCACCGACCAGCAGGAACGTGCTCCTCCAGCCCAGCTGCTGCCCCAGGAACGTCGCCACCGGGACGCCGATGATGTTGGCGACGGTGAGCCCGGCCATGATCAGCGCCACCGCGCGCCCTTTGCGCCCGGCTCCCAACAGCTCGGCTCCCACGACGGAGGCCACCCCGAAGTAGGCGCCGTGCGGCAGGCCCGCCATGAACCGGGCCACGACGAGCGTGTCGAGGGTCGGTGCCAGCGCCGAGGCCGTGTTGCCCAGGGTGAACGCCACCATCAACAGCAGCAGCAACGCCCGGCGCGACATCCGAGCGGTCACGATGGCGACCAGCGGCGCTCCCACGACCACGCCCAGCGCATAGGCGGCGATGACATGCCCGCTCCGGGGAATCGTCGTCCCCAGCCCGCTCGCGATCTGCGGGAGGATGCCCATGGTGGCGAACTCGGTCGTCCCGATGCCGAAGCCACCCAGGGACAGCGCCAGGAGCGCCCTTCCTACGTCTTGCTGCTTCATGGGGGGCCCCGTATCAGGTCGGCGGACGCC
The DNA here is from genome assembly GCF_009909105.1 of Corallococcus exiguus. Taxonomy (NCBI): domain Bacteria; kingdom Pseudomonadati; phylum Myxococcota; class Myxococcia; order Myxococcales; family Myxococcaceae; genus Corallococcus; species Corallococcus exiguus. The sequence goes on along the minus strand of NZ_JAAAPK010000011.1, from coordinate 28,671 downwards.
TGTCGCTTCGGGGCTCAACCCTCGCGGGGGATGGGCTCGAACTCGATCGTCTTCCCGTGGGGGCGCACGTAATAGAGGTGGATGCGCAGGTGCGGGTACGCCGTCTGGAGCTCCTTCGCGCCGAAGTGCAGGTCCTTCAGCTGCTGCTCCACGGCGATGTCCGGGCCCAGCGCGCTGTGCTTCGCGTGGTAGTAGCCGCACCCCGCGTGCGCCAGCAGCAGCACGTCCTCGATGTGGTGGCCTTCGATGAGGAAGCGGGCGGCCTTCGTGAAGCCCTCGCTCTCCAGGTAGTCCGACGCCCAGCGGTTGAGGAGCGCGGGGCCTCCAGGAAGGGTGAGCGTGTCGATGCGCGGGTGGCCCAGGTGCCGGGCCAGGTCCTCCACGGCCTCGGTGAAGCGCCCGTCCGAGCAGTACACGGCCAGGGTCTTCGGGTGGACCGCTTCAAAGGGGACGCGGGAGACGAAGGGTGCGGACATGCGCCCCAGGTTAATGGCTCCCGGCCTCCACGAAAGCGCCTTGTGTCCCGCGGCACTCCCGGGGCGCGGGTGGGACATGGACTCAGCCCTCGCGAATGGCCCGGGCCTCGAGCGCGGCACGGGCCCGCTCCGCGAGCCGGAGGCTGTCGGGAAGCTCCCGGCCCAGCAGCCTGGGGACGCCCACGGCCAGCGCCACCGCGTTGCTGTAGAAGCACGCCTGCGCCCGCGACAGGTCCGCGAGCGGCAGCACGCGCTCCACCACCGGCAGGCCCTCCACGGACGCCATGGCCAGCAGCACCGCGCGCGCGATGCCTGGCAGGCACGGCGCGGACAGCGGCGGGGTGACGAGCGCGCCGTCCAACTGCACGAAGAGGTTGGCCGTGGGCAGCTCGCAGACCTCCGCTGCCTCGTTGGTGAGCACGGGCATCCACGGCAGCAGCGCGTGCTGGCGGAAGTACGCCAGGCCCTTGTGGTTCACCGTGCGTTCCGCGCGCCGGTAGGCCCCGGCCTCCACGCCTTCCAGTTCGCGGCCCTGCCGGTGCAGGGCTTCGAGCTCCGCGGGGAGGGGACGGAAGGTGCACAGCACGTGACCGTCGCTGACCGCGAGCTTGCCCACGCCGGTGAAGCGGGGACCCATCGCCGCATCCGCGGTGAGACAGCGGCGCAGGGCTTCCCGCACGGCGTCCTCGCGGAGGAGCGAGGGCGCCGGAGCGCGCACCGCCGTGGAGAACGCGTCCAGGCTTCCGCGCAGGCGGGACAGGTGCCGTGCGAGGAACCTCGGCTGCCCGGCGTCGATGCGGAACGTGGTGAAGAAGCCCGCGCCGAAGAAGAAGCCCTGGGAGAAGTCGTGCAGGCGCAGGTCCTCCCAGCGCTGGACGACGCCATCGACGGAGACGGTGGAGAACATGATCAGGCCTGGAGGACGGCGGGCAGGTAGCCGTCGAGCGGTGCCGTGGCGGTGCTCGGGATGCGCAGCTTCACCCGGTCGGGTCCCACGCTGAAGGTGTCCCAGGAGAAGAGGAACAATCGCCGCTCGCGAACGCGGTCATGGACGTCCGCCCAGGGAATGCACAGCGGCGGGTGGCCCAGGCGAAAGAGGAAGAACACCGCGAGGTAGAGCCCCCGCGCGTCGCCGCCCAGGGTGAGGCAGTTGCCGTACGACACCCCGCCCACCTCGCCGGAGACGAAGGAGCTGCACGGAAAGCCTCCGCCCTTGTCCAGACGGTAGTCCCGCGCGAGCCGCCGCCAGCCTCCCATCGCGGCGAGGACGTACGAGACGAGCACGAACATCCCCGGGAACATGACGAAGAAGAGCCACGGCGGCAGATGAAAAGCGGGCTGCGGGTGCATGGCCTCATTCTAGGCCAGCGCCAGGCTTCACGGGCTGGCTGCATCGCCGAGCGGAAGGCTCGCGGAGGCCGCCGGGATGCCGGGCAGCGTGAAGAAGAACGCGGCGCCGTGGCCCGGCTGGCTCTCCACCCAGACGCGGCCGCCGTGGGCCTCCACCAGCCCCTTGACGATGGCGAGCCCCAATCCGGCGCCCGCCTTGCGCGTGTGGATGGCCTGCCAGAAGCGGTCGAACACGTGGGGCATCGACTGCGAGTCGATGCCCGGCCCCGAGTCCTTCACGCGGAAGCACACATGGTCCCCCCGGCGCTCGGCCTTCAGGAGGATGTGGCCCCCGGCCGGGGTGAAGCGGATGGCGTTGCCCACCAGGTTCTGGAAGACGCGCATCATGCGTGCCCGGTCCGCGCGCACCTGGGGGAGGTCCGGCTCGGACTCCACTTCGAGCCGCAGCGCCTTGTCCGCCGCCAACAGCTCGTTCAAGGCCTGCACCTGGTGGAGCAGCCGGGGCACGTCCAGCGGCTCCACGTCCAGCACCGTGCGCCCTGACTCCACGCGCGCGACCTCCAGCAGGTCGTCGATGAGCCCCTCCATGTTGCCCACCACGAGGCGGACCTTGCGCAGGGCCTCCGTGGCATGGGCCTCCTGGTGCGTCCGGACCAGGCTGCGCTCCGCGGATTGGGACAGGAGGGTGATGGTGTTCAGCGGCGCGCGCAGGTCATGGGAGACGATGCCCAGCGTCTCGTTCCGCTCGGCGATGGCCTGCTTCGCGGTGCGGTACAGCCGCGCATTCTCCAGCGCCAGCGCGGTCCGCCGCGCCAGCTCCTCCACGAGCGGAAGGCTCTCCTTCCCGTAACGCAGGCCCGGGTGCGCGGACACCAGCAGCAGCACGCCCAGGGAATGGTCCTGGAGGGCCAGCGGCACGGCCACCGCGGACTCCACTCCGGGGCTGTCCGCGGAGGGCCCCTGCAGGAGCCCCCCCGACCCCGTGCGCAGCGCCTGCGCCACGGTCCGCCCCAACACGGTCTCGGCTCCAGGGGCGCATGCCGCTCGCAGCGCGTCCGCCAGTCCGTGCGTCACGGCGGCGACCTCGGTGGAGGACTCCTCATCCAGACAGCCACTGCGCGTGGAGATGGCGCAGCCGTCCGCGAGCGTGGGCACCGCGAGCGTCACCACGGTGCGGACCACCTCTCCGCAGTCCAGCGAGCGCGTGCTGGCGGCGCCCATGTCGGAGAGGAAGCGGCCCCACAATTCGACGCGCCGCTTTTCGGTGATGTCTCGGAAGTAGACGGAGAGCCCCTCCGGGGACGGGTACGCCACGACGCGCAGCCAGCGGCTGTCCACGAGCGAGGGTTGCTCCTCCTCCACGGGGAGCTGCGCCGCCGTCGCCCGGCGCACCAGGGCCGCCATGGCCGAGCCGTGGTCGCTGGAGAAGACCTCCTCCAGCCGCCGACCCAGCAGCACCTCGCGCTTGAGGCCGAAGTGGGTCTCCGCGGGCCGGTTCACATAGGTGAAGCGCCCGTCCCGGTCGAACGCGGCGAAGCCGTCGGTGATGCGCTCGAGCACCGCGTTCATCCGCTCGCGCGCGACCTCCGCCTCCTCGCGGGCGGCCTCTTCCCGAACCAGCCGGTTGCGCGCCTCGTCTGCTTCGTAGCGGGCGGTGATGTCCTCGTGGGCCATCACCACGCGCAGCGGGCCCGACCCGACGAAGCGCGTGGCGCGCAGCAGGAACCAGCGCCGTTTGCCTCCTCCAGGCTCGTGGCACGGGTAGTCCAGGAGGAACGACTCGCTGCGGCCCGCGAGGATGTCGCGGATGCCTTGCGCCACGGCGGCGGCTTCCTCGGCGTACTCGCCCCGTGCGTTCTCGGTCACCTCCAGGTAGTTCGCGCCCACGCCGCAGCGGCTGTCCCCGTCCGCGCAGCCGTTGTCGCGCGCGAAGCGCCTCCAGGCGGCGTTGACGGCGATGATGGTGCCCTGTCCATCCAGGATGGCGATGTGCGTGGACAGCGAGTCGAGCGTGGAGCGCAGGAACTTCTCCGACGCATGCAGTGCACGTTCGGCGCGCTTGCGGGGACTGACATCCCGGAAGCAGACCGTGAGGCCTCCCGAGGAGGGGTACGCCCGCACGTCCAGCCAGGCATCGAGGGGTTCGTAGTAGGACTCGAACGCGACATGGACCTGCTCCGTGAGCGCCCGCCGGTACTCCTGCTCGAACAAGGAGCCGCGCGCCTCGGGGAACTCCTCCCACACGTCGCGCCCGAGGAGTTCCGCGCGCGGGCGGCGCAGCATCCACTCGCTGCTCGAGTTGAGGTAGGTGAAGCGCCAGGAGCGGTCGAGCGCGAAGACCGCGTCCGAGATGCGCTCCAGGGCATCGAGGGCCTGGATGGATGAGGGAGCCTCTGACGCCGGGCGCTCAAGCGAGGTCCGTTCGTGGCCCTGTCGCACGGCCATTCCTCCACCCCCTCATGAAAGACACTTGAGGGAAGTATGGGAGTTGCTGCCGCGCGAAGCCGCGCGAGGACGGCTCCCCGCTCGTGGGCCAGTCCCGTCCCCGGAAGGGGAGCGCCCCCCTGCCCGCGGGCCTGGAAGCCCACGGAGAAGGGGAGCCTGTGAGGCGGACGTCAGGTGTCCTGCTCGCGGGCGTCGCAGGCCGGGCTCACCCCGCGTGGCGGATGCCTTGCTCACCGGAGCGGTGCGCCAGTTGGAGGATCTCCTCCTCCGACAGCTGCTCCGTCTTGATGATGTTCCGGTCCGCCTTGAGCTGTTCCACCTGGCCCTCACGCAGGACGTGGAACTGGCCGGTCTTCTGTGGAGGCAGCCGCACCGAGGGGTCCACGCGCGCTTCCGAGAACATCGGCTTGAGCTTCTTGAGCGCCACCTCTTCCTTCACGCGGCCCGCGAACCAGGCGCGCACGTTGTCGCGGCACTTGTAGTCCAGGTCGCCCGGGCTCTGCGTCGCGAGCATCACGCCGACGCCGGCCGAACGCGCCCGCCGGAGCAGGTTCTCCATGGGCTGCTTCGTGGCGGGGACGCTCATGGCGGGCAGGTAGATGTCCGCCTCGTCGAAGAGCAGCACGGCCTGGAGCTTCGGGGAGGGGTTCTGGCTGGCCCAGCGATTGGCCTCCACCAGCAACTGTGACACCCAGAACAGCGAACTGTGCAGTCCGCCCAGGAACTTGGTGCTGATGATGGTGAGCCGCGTCTTGCCCGGCACCCTCGCGGTGCCCAGGCCCAGCAGCTCGTTCATGTCGAGCTTCTCGCCGTTGTTGGAGAGCAGGGTCTGCGCGTTGAGTCGCAGCGTCGCCAGGTCCTGCGCCAGCTTGGTGAAGACCTTGTCATCCAGCCCATGCGCCTCCTGGACGAGCGCCATGTCCTGCGCGGCGACGAAGCGCTGGATGAGGTCCAGGGTGATCTCCTTGCCGGACGGACGCTGCACCAGCAGCCGCAGCGCCAGGGCCAGCAGGGCCTTCGCGGCCCTGTCCCGGGCACCACTCTTGTACTCCAGCATGGTGGAGAGGGCGTCCGCGGCCTGTTGGAGGATCTGGTCGCGCTCCTCGGGCGAGAGCTTGTCGAGCCCTCGGGGCACCACCGGAATCGACAGCGGGCGTCCGTCCGAGCGGCCCGGCGTGTAGAGCGCTACGTCCACGCGCTCCCGCAGCAGCTTGCGGCGCTCGACCATCATCGGGTCGTCCAATGCCTCCTCCCATGCTGTGTCGTTCGCGTAGGCGGCGAGGTCGCCCTTGCGGTCCACGAGGATGGCGGGGATGCCTTGAATCAACAGCTGCTCGACCAGGTTCAGCGCGAGCGTCGTCTTGCCGCTGCCGGGCCCTCCGAGGAAGGCGCTGTGCTGCTTCAGTTCATCCGGCTGGATGTAGACGGTGTTGGAGAAGACGCCTTCGGAGATACCCACGCGCATCTGGCCCTTGGGACCGTCGTCCTTCTTCGACTTGCTGGTGGGCTCGGGGGCCCTGTCCGGCTTGACCGGCAGAATCTGGCTGGCCGGCGTCACCTCCCACTCGGACTCGCCGTCGGACACGACGGATTCATTCACGGCGCCGGGCCTGGCCACCAGGGGCGCGGGAGGCGTGACAGCGGCGGGAGCGTGCTTCTCTAGCGCCAGCAGGTCCGTGATGCCTTGGAGCCGTGTCACCGGGCGGGCCACGCGGCTCCACCCGAGGAACACGGACTCCACCTGCTGCTTGCGGAAGGCCTGCAACGCGAGCAGCTCCCGCAGGTCGCTGGGGGCCACCACCGCGCGCCGACCGCCCTTGCGCTGGAGCACGGCGGTCTGCTCCGCCACCATCGTGCCCAGGCTGCCGGGGAACTCCGTGGTGCGCACCAGCACGGGCAGCTTCCTGGCCGCGGTCCTGATGGCCTGGGTCATCTGCTTGCCCAGGGAGCCTCCCTTGGGCGTGTTGTTGCAGAGCGCGACATGCAGTTGTGCGTCGCCGGGCTGGGCCGTGACGTCGAGCGAGTCCCCTTCATCGCGGGCCTTCACCTTGAAGCGGTTCGGGTCGCCCAGTTCCTCCGCGCTCGCCTTGATGCCCCAGGCGAGCAACGCGGTAATGTCCGCGTCTCCTTCCGGCACCCTTGTCTTGAAGTTGGCCTTGAAGTCCGTCCAGGCCTGGTCCAGGTCCGGCGCCGGAGGCTCCTTGGGGGAGACGGTGACTCCCGTCGTGGGCGTCTGCTGCTTCTTCTCCGGCAGGGGGAACGCCGCTGGCAGCTTGCCGTCCTGGATGGCCTGTTCCCGGTAGCGGTGGCAGGCGTTCAGGATGTCTCGCGTCCGCTGTCCGCTCAGCAGTTCGAAGCCCTGGGCCGGAATGGGGTAGGTGGGCTGGGCCGGGTTGAAGGCGATGCCCTGCTGTTCGTACAGGGACTTCAACCGGCGGGCCGCGATGTCGCGCCCCGTCTGCGCGGTGACGTTGATCTCCAGGTCCACGGGTTCGGGGTTGCGCTCGATGCGGTCGAGCATCGCGCGGTTGAGGTGCGAACGCGTCGCGACCCAGAAGTCGGAGAGGCAGCAGACCACCACGATGGCCGAGGGCACCTGGGCCGCCAGCGCCACCAGCGTGCTCATCGCGCGGCGGAAGGAGGGCTCCATCTGGGGCTTCTTCTCGAAGTCGAGCATGTCCTCCACCTGGTCGACGCAGAGGACCATCGCCTTGCCGAAGATGCCCATGAGCTGACCCAACTGGATGAGCATCCGGCTGGGGGACTCCTCGGTGTTGCGAGGCACCAGGTTTCCGATGATGGCCCGGTCCTCCGGTGACATCTCCTCGCAGCGCAGCCACTGGACGATGCGGTGGTGGAAGCGGGCCTCGCGGCGCTGGAGGCAGAGCAGGGCGCGCAGGAGGTTGACGTCGATGTTGCGGAACGCAGGGTCCGCGTGCAGGTCGTCCGCGACCGCGCGGATGTTGCCGTGCAACTCCTCGTCGTCCAGCACGTCCTCGTCCGGGATGTGGGCCGCGAAGATGTTCGTGCAACGCTTCAGCACGGCCTCGGACAACAGCATCAGCCCCGTGTCCTCGACGTGTCCGTGGTCGTACGGCTTCTCCAGCGAGTCGATGACTTCCGACAGGATGTAACGGTCGTAGTGCGTCACATCGACGGTCATGGGCAGATAGCCGACGTAGCCCTTGCCGCTCTCATGCACGCTGTTGCGGAAGGCGCGCACCAGGTGCGTCTTGCCGCTTCCGGAGTCCCCCTTCAAGAGGAGGATCCTCCCGTCCTCCGGCGGCGTCTGCGCGGTGGCGCGCTTCACGAGCCGCTCGAACGCCGCGCGCGCGGGCGCATTGATGGAGGGCACGTCGAACGGATCCCGCTTCCACAGCGTCTGCCCCTGCTGGACGCTGTTGAAGATCTCGGGGCCATCGGACAGGAACGCTTTCAGACGGGCGTCATTGGACATGGGGGGCTCCTGAGAACGGGTTCCGCTTAGAGGACGACGAAGTGGAAGCTGGCGCCGGCGGCACGCACTTCGGATTCAGTGATGTCCCGGGGGTTCATGGCCGCCAGCAGGTCCGCCCGGCCCAGGGACAGCTGATGCGCGCGGTTGGCCGCGAGCAGCGCCTCGTTGAACGCAGGGCGGTCCGCCCACTCCGGCTGCAGCGCCTTCCACACGTGGGAGATGAAGACCTTGTTGTCACCGAAGCGGCCCGTAGGGGGCACGGCTCCCGCCGCGTCCAGCACCCGCCGGGCGAAAGACACCGTGTCCGTGGGCGGCGTCTTGGGGGCAACCTTCACGGCCGACTCCACGAGCTTCGGCTTGGGCGCGGAAACCTTGTCCGCCTCCGCCAGCACCCACTCCCGCATCGCCGCCATCCGCACCACCTCCGCGTCCACTCGCGGCGCTCCCACCGCGCGGGCGGCCAGTTGCTCCAAGCCGCGCTTCGGGTCGCGGACCTCCTGGCCCAGCAGCTTGCCCAACAGGTGCGCCTGCACCGCGCGCAGCGAGAACGCCTCGTCCGTCTCCACGCCCAGCTGCCGCCACAACAGCTGGTCACGCACCTGCGCCAGCGTCGGCGTCTCCGGCCCCTCCAGCCTGTGCGCCCGCTTGAGCACCAGCGCCCGCACGCCGTCCGCGTCCGATAAGCGCCCCAGCGCGGACTTGGAACCCGGCAGGCCCAGCCCCTTCGCCAGCAGGTGCTGCTGCTTCACGCGCTTCCACGTGAGCCCCTTGGGGGAATCCACCCGCAGGAACTTCAACGCCCGCTGACGGCCCGCCCCCGTCAACGCCAGCCCCGAACGGCCCCGGGCCTCCACGAGCTTGTCCTCCAGCAGCTCCGTCAGCAGCGCGTCGAACCGGCCGGTCCATTCGCCCCGGCTCCAGCGGTGCTCCACGAACGCGTGCAGCGTCTTCGTCAGCTCGTTGCGCGTGCCGGCCTTCTTCTCCGAGCGCGTCGCCAACCAGGCCAATGCCAGGCCCTGAAGCCGGGTGTCAGGAGTGTCGGTGTCCATGTCGTGGCTCCCGCCCGCCAGGCTCGCGCCCGCGGGCTTCAATCAACGTGTCGAGGGTGTGGAGGATGTGTTCCAGCTGGGACAGCACGTCCGTCGCGAGCAGCCGGTACACCCAGTAGCCCTCGCGCTGCAGGTCCAGGTCCTTGCGCCGGTCGCGGCGGAACCGCTCTGGATCCTGGAAGTGGTGGTAACCGTCGATCTCCACCGCGATGCGCAGCGAGCGGCACAGCAGGTCCACCTCCCAGCTGCGCTTGTCCTCGGGGTGCAGCCGGGTGTTGAGCTCGAAGAGGCCCGCCGTGCTCCGGTGCTCCTCCAGCCGGTCGCGCAGGTACGCCTCCGCCTTGCTCCGCGCCCGGTCCGCGCCCGCGGCGCCCGCGCCCGTCAGCACCGCCAGCGCCACCTCGGCGGCGCTCACCCGCTGCTTCTCGGGCGCGCCCGTGCGCTCCAGCTTCCGGAGCGTCGCCACCGCGCTCGCGGTCTCCGAGGGCTCCGCCGGCACCTCCAGCACGCCCTCGCGCACCAGCGCCTTCAGCCGCGTCTCCCCGCCCGCCAGGAACGCCCCCAGCGCCTCGCTGGACACCACGCACGCCACCGCGAGCGCCGGCACCGCGCTGCTCAACACCCCCGCCACCTGGAGCCCGCGGTACGATGGCGCCTCCCCCACCGCCATTCGTACCGCCGGCGCCTTCCCGGGCGGCACGAGCGCGTGCACCGCACGCAGCCCCGCGCCCAGGTTCCTCGCGAGCGCCGTGCGCACGGCATTCGGGAGCGCTCCGGGCTCCACCGCCTCACGGCCAATCACCAGCTCCCGGCACAGCGCCCACGTGGCGTCCGCCAGCATCGAGGGCGGCGGCAGCGCCTCCAGCAGCACGCGCCGCTCATGTGCTGTCTTTCCCTGGAACCGCGGCGTGTGTCTGGGATTCGCCGCCGTCAGGCTGAACGTCGCCAGCGCCTCCGCGTCCGCCCCCAGGTCCCGGGTCGCCGCCAGCGCCCGGGCCCAGCCCAGCGCCGCCTCGTGCGGGTCCTCCCCGGAGACCTCCACCACCGTCAGCCCGTGCCTCGCGGCCCACTGGCTCCAGAGGGTCCCTCCCAGGGCCTCCGGTCCCTCCAACACGCTCAGGGTCGCGATGCCTTCCGCCCGGCGCCGGGCCTGGCGGTCCAATGCATCCAGCAGCGCGACTTCACCCGCCAATGGCAAGCACTACCCCCCGGGAGTGATGGCTTCACCGCCCCTCGTGAGCAAAAGACTGCTCCCACGGGTTGGGTGAAGACAAGCCCCCCAAAGGAGGTATGGCATTCCGGGAAGGAAGAGACCCGGGTGGGTCTGAAAGGCTTTACCGCCCTGCGTCGTCGCCGGTTTCCCGATGGAGAAGCAGTCCCAATCCGGCCGCCGCGAGCGCTGAAACCATGCCCGTCAGGAAGGGGGCCTGGGTGCTCCATGACGCATACATCCAGCCGCTCGCCACCGGACCTACCGTGCGGGCCAGTCCACCGCACGACTGCGCCAGACCCAGCACGGCGCCCTGCTGCGACGGCGGGGCGACCTGGGAGGCCTGGCTTGAAATCAACGGCTGCAGGAAGCCCATCCCCACGCCCACCAGCACCACGGAGAGCATCATCGGAATCGCCTGCCACGACACCGCGAGCCCCGCCATCCCGCCCGCGAGCAGGAGCGCTCCGCAGATGAGCAGCCGGAACTCACCCGCCGCGCGAGACAGCGGACCAATCAGCCCGCCCTGGATGACCATGCCCAGGCCACCCACCACCGCGAAGGTGTAGCCCACCTCCTTGGAGCCCCAGCCCAGCCGCGCCTGCACCAGCAGCGCGAACGCCACCTGGAGCGTGGTCATGGCCAGGAACACCGCGAAGAACAAACCCAGCACCAGCCCCAATGCCTTGCGCCGGGACGGGTCCTGCAACGCCGACCAGCGCGTCTGGGATTTCGCCGCCACGCGCTTCTCCACCGGGTGCGTCTCCGGCATCGCGAAGAACGCGGCCACGAAGCCCACCAGCGCCAGGCCTCCGGCGAGCAGCGGCGGCACCCACGGGCCCAGGCCGGAGAACAGGCCGCCCAGCGTAGGCCCCAGCACCATGCCCAGGCCAATGCCCGCGCCAATGCGGCCCATGGCCCGGGCGCGCGTCTCCTTCGTCGTCACGTCCGCGAGCGCCGCCTGACACGCGGCGATGTTGCCGGACGTCGCCCCCGCCAGGATGCGCGACGCGAACAGCAGCGGCAGCATCAGCTCGTGGCTGGCCAGCGCGAACAGCGCCATGGCCACCGCGTTCGCCAACAGGCTCAGCAGGATGACCGCCCGCCGCCCGTGCCGGTCCGAATAGCGACCGAGCAGCGGCGTGGCGAGCAGCTGCGTGAAGCTGAAACACCCCAGCAGGATGCCCACCGTGCGCGCCGAGCCGCCCATGGACTGCACGTAGAAGGGCAGCATCGGGATGACGATGCCGAAGCCCACCAGGTCCAGGAACACGGTGAAGAACACCACCGCCTCCACCCGGCGCAGCAGGCCCGGCGTGGCGGCGGACGAGGCACCCACGCTGTCAGCCACCATTGCCCGCCCGGTCCACCGGCAGCGCGTCCGCGTAGGCGCGCAGGATGCGGCCCTCGTCGTAGGTGGCCTGAAAGCCCGTGGCCTCCAGGAAGCGCTTGTTGTCCACCACGATGGGGTAGCGCAGGTGGTCCGTGGCCCCCACGGACAGCCGGGGGAAGCCCGCGCGCCCCATCAGCACGGAGAACAGCGGCGACGGCAGCGGCACCGGCGTGCGGCCCGTGCCCTTGATGATGACCGATAGCGGCACCGGCGCGGGCCCCGCCACGTTGAAGATGCCGCGCACCTGCTTCTCCAGCGCCAACTGCAGCGCCGTCACCACGTCCTCCTCCTGGAGCACGTGGAAGAGCGGGTCGTAGCCCAGCACCATGGGCACGCGCTTGCCGCGCAGCAGGTTCGCGAGCGTGCCCGTGCCCGGCGTGCCCAGCGTGTAGACAAGCCGCAGCACCGCGGTGGTGACGTCCGGCATGCGCCACAGCGCCGTCGCCGCGTACAGGTCCGCGGCCACCAGGTCCGCCAGCTCCGGGATGGCCTCCAGCGCGCGCGGGGGCTCGTCCTCGGAGTGGTACAGCGGCGAGTCCGGCGCCGCGCCGTAGAACGTGTGGCGCCCCACGAAGAGCACCTGCTTCACGCCGTGCGCCGCGCAGTGGTCGAACAGCGCCTTGGTGCCGTCCAGGTTGATGCGGCCGCGCTCGTGGCCCTGCACGGTGAACGCCGTCACCGTGGCCATGTGAATCACGGCCTCCGGCTTCCAGCGCCGGAAGAGGTCCTCGGCGGCGCGCTTGCGGATGTCCACCGGGTGGACCTCGATGCCCTTGGGCGCGTCCCTCCACGGGCGGATGTCGATGCCCGCGACTTCATGGCCGCTGTCGCGCAGCTTGAGCGCCAGCCTCCGCGCGATGCCGCCGGAGATGCCCGCAATCAACACCCTCATGGCAACAGCCTCCGGGCCCGGCGCAGGTTGCGCTCGGCGCGGTTGTCTTCGATGAGCCGCTGGATGCTCGCCTTCACCTGGTCCACATAGCCCTGGATGACGTGGTCCTCTTCGTCGCCCGTGCCTTCGAAGACGAGCGGCTCGCCGTAATGGATTTCCAGGCCAATGGGCAGGGGCAGCGGCAGCAGGTACGGCGTCAGCGGCACGTACGGGACGCCCAAGAGCTTGCCCAGCGCGTACGCGTTGGTGACCGTGGGGATGGCCGCGCCGCCGCCCAGGAAGGCGAAGGGGATGATGGGCGAGCGCGTCTGGAGCGCCAACCGGATGAACCCGGTGCCGAAGTCCACCAGCGAGTAGCGGTCCGGGTAGAGCTTCGCGGTGCCGCGGGCGCCCTCCGGGAAAATCATGAGGAGCCGGTCGTCCTCCAGGAGGCGCACGGCGTGCTCGGGCAGGCCGGTGAACTGGCCGGTGCGGCTGGCCCACAGCGAGGCCACGGGGAACTTGTGGATGAAGCGCTCCACCATGCCCTGCGCGAGCCGGGGCGGGTCCATCTCCAGCATCGTGGAGGTGAGCACCATCATCCCGTCCACCGCGACGCCGCCGGAGTGGTTGCCCACCAGCATGCCGCGGCCCTTCTTGGGGATGTGCTGCACGCCGGTGCAACGCACCCGGAAGTAGTTCCGGTAGAGGAAGGCGAAGAACTCCAGCGCCAGCTTCAGGTGCTTCTTGGAGATGCCGTAGGGGTCGACACCGTATTCGTTGAAGGGCAGCTCCAACCGCTCCACCCGCTCTGACAGGGACTCGCTCTGGGGCACGGGGCGCACCGTAGCACCGCGCGGATGCTTTGCACGGGGGGCCCGCGTCCCCCATTGTGCACCCGACGGGTGCCCCGGCCGGGCCCCCAGGGAGTGACGCGAGATGGCGGGGCAGCCGTGGACGGAGATGCTGGACGGGGTGGTCGCGTGGGCCAGGGCCCTGCCGGCGGGGCTGTCCAACCAGGTGGCGGTGGACGTGAGCGGCCGGCGGGTGCGCCTGTCGCACGCGCGGGTGGAGGCGCTGTCGCGGGGCGTGCTGGGCCGCGTGAAGGGGCTCACCCTGCGCTCCTGGGACATCACTCCGTCCGTGTACGACCTGCGCCTGGACGTGCGGGGCTGGAAGCTGCGGGTGGAGACCACCCCCCAGCGCGTGGAGCTGGCCGGGGGGCGCTACACGCTGTGGCTGGCCACGCCCGGCCGGGTGGAGCTGGAGGAGTCCCCCGGCGCGTCATCGCTGCTGATGGGCGCGCTGCGCACGGGGGCCGGGAAGGCCGCGCTCCAGGCCCTGGCGCGCAAGCTGTTGCCGCCGGGACTGGCCTGGGACGGACAGGTGCTCCGGGTGGAGGGGGCGCTGCCGAAGGAGGGCGCGCTGGCGGCCCGCCTCTTCGAGTCCTCCTCCCTGCGGATGACCGCGGAGCACGCGCCGGAGGGCCTGTGGCTGTCCGCGGAGGAGTGGCCGGGGCTCTTGGACCTGCTCCAGGCCGCGCTGGGCCCGGGGTAGGGCGCGCTTCAGCGACCCTCGCCGTCCCACACGTTGGCGCGGCCCGCCAGGGGACCGCGCTGCGGACGGACGATGCAGAAGCGCTGGCCGGTGGGGGCCTCCATCACCCACCAGCGCTGCACGTAGGCGACGCGCTTCGCGCCCAGGGCCTCCAGCCGCTCCAGCTCCGCGTCCAGGTCATCCGACTCGATGTCCAGGTGGATGCGGCTCTCGTGCTCCACCTGCTGGAGGAGCAGCATGGGCTCGGTGTCCTTCGCCTCCAGCTCGCGGTAGGTGGGCGAGTCCGGATCCACCGGCTTCACCGCCCGCCCCAGCGCCGCGCTCCAGAACCGTGTGGCGGCGTCGAAGTCCTCGACCTTGCAGTCGATGACGAACGTGCTGAGTCGGCTGTGATGCATGGCTCGCTCCTGATGGGCCGGGCAGGGGGGAAGCCCGTTGAGGGGGAGCCAGGGATACACCGAAAAGCGGGTGGACGGTACGACGGATTGAAGGGTGGGAGGGATGTGCGGCGCGTACCACTCCGCGCCGCCGGAGCATCCGGCAGCGGACCTTTGCGTGTGCGGAATCCGCCGGAGCTCCTGCTGGACCCAGGGGGAGCGGGAGGCCCGGAGCCTCCCGCCTTTGGGGCCCTGCCTCAGTTGGGCCGCGCGAGCAGCTTGTCCAGCGCCGCGTAGCTCTCGTTGAGGCCCTGCTCCATGCCGGAGCCGACCATGCCCTGGAGGTCCTCCACGGTGTGGAACAGGGAGATGTTGACGAGCTTGGTGCGGCCGTCGCCCAGGTCCTCCAGCGTCATCGTCTCCACCGTCACGTGGCCTGGCATGCCGTCCCATTCGAAGGTCTGCTCGATGCGCTCCATGGGCTTCACCTCGCGGTAGCGGCCCTCGAAGCCGTGGGTGCCTTCAGGCGTGTGTTCGACGAAGCGCCAGTGGCCGCCGCGCTGGACGTCCATGCGCTCGACGACCACCTTGTTGCCCCGGCCCCACCACTGGGAGACGAGCGCGGGGTCGGTCATCGCCTTCCACACCCGCTCGCGGGGCGCGTTGAAGATGCGTTCGATGCGCAGCTCCCGCTCCGCGGTCTGGGTGACGATGGCCTTGTTGGGGGATGCACTCGCGACTTGGGTCGTCATGGCGTTCCTTTCGTGCGCTCGAGGAAGTCCTCGAGGTTGTCCAGGCGCTGCTCCAACATGGTCCGGTAGGTGGCCATCCACTTCGCCACGTCCTCCAGTCGCTTCGGCCCGAGCTTGCATTGGCGGACCCGTCCGACCTTCTCCGTCGTGACGAGCCCCGCCTCCTCCAGGATGCGCACGTGCTTCTGGAAGCCCGTGAGCGTCATCTCGAAGTGCTCGGACAGGCTGCCGATGGACGTGCCGGTCCCTCCCCCCAGTCGCAGGAGGATGGCCCGGCGCGTCGGGTCTGACAGCGCCGCGAACGTACGGTCGAGGGCGACTTGAGACTGAACCATTTGGTTCAGTGTTAAGGCCTGGCGCTCCAAACGTCAAGGCCCCGCCCGGCCGTGCGTCCGGCCGGGCGGGGCCCTGGCTGTGGGCTAGTTGAGTTCGCAGACTTGGCAGACCGGGCCGATGAGCTTCCAGGTCGTACAGCTGCCGCCCGGGGGACAGCAGCGCTTGTACTTGGTGCCGGGCAACCCATAGCCACCGTAGGTGGTGTTTGGCTCGTCGTACCCGGCGGAGTTCGAGCAGGACGTTTTGCACGCGGCCTGCCAGGTGATCATCGACTGCATCTGCGAGGAGGGGCAGTTGGGATCCGTGCCGATCTCCTGCTCCACCTGGCCCTCGCCGCTGGGGAGACCGGCTTCGTCAGCCCCCGTGGCGGGGCCACAGGCGGTGACGACGCCCAGGGTGAGGCTCATCACGAACAACGCTCGAATCATGCTGCGCATGGGCAACGCTCCGGTCGGTGCAAGGCGGCAATGCCTTGCACCGGCGGATTGCGGCATGGCCGCGTTCGCATGACAAGCGGGGTAGGCCGGATGACGTAGGGGAAACCTACGACACCGTGTCTGGCTACTTGCGCTTCTTGGACATGGAGCGGACGAAGATGGAGTCGATGCCGTGGATGCGCATGGAGACGAAGTCTTCCGCGGTGGCGTTCTCGTAGCCCGCGTCGCGCATCTCCTTCACGAACGCGGGCGTGACGCCGTGGATGCGCATGGCCACCAGGTCATCCGCGCTCAGGTCCTTGAAGCCCAGGCCGCGCATCTCGCGGACGAAGTCCGGTGTCACGCCGTGGATGCTCATGGCCAGGAGTGAGTCGAGGGGCAGGCCCTTGAATCCCATCGCCGCGAGGCCCTGGATGCGCTCCGGCGTGACGTTGTGGATGCGGCAGCTCACCAGTTGCTCGATGGTCAGCTTCGGGTAGCCCTCGGCCGCCATGGCGCGGACGTATTCCGGGGTGACGTTGAAGATGCCCACCTGGACCAGCTCATCCACGGTGATGACTTTCTGGCCCACCGCCGCGAGCGCCTGGACGCGCTGCGGGCCGACGTTCACGCTGGCCAGGAGGAATTGCTCGTCCGCGTCCGGCTTGGGAATGCCCAGCTCCCCGAGCTTCTTCGTGAAGCTTGCGTCCGGGGTGAAGCGCCAGGTGCCCACGCCCTGACCGTCCTTGAAGCGGCCCTCGAAATCGAACGTGCCCGCTTCACGCACCAGCTTGAAGGGGGCGCTGCTTCCTTCCGCCGTGGACAGCCCCTGGAAGTCGGCGAGCGGCGCGGAGAAGCCATGGTGCGAATCAGGGCGGTCCTTGGGCTGCAATGACAGCTGCAGCTGCTGCTCCTTCACGTACGCGCCCCACGTGCCGGTGCGCTGGGCCTCGGCGGCGAGGACGGGGAGGGTGAGGAGCATCACGACCAGGGTGAGCCACGGAGACAGGCGCGACGTCATGACGGCGACTCCTTTTTTCGGCAAGGCGCGGCCCTTCCGCGCGCTCGGGATGGAGCGCGCGGTGGGGCCGCTTGGGAGAGGAAGGGAGGGGTTACTTCCGGGACTTCTGCATGCGGCGGATGAAGTCCGCGTCCACGCCGCCGGTGCGCAGGCGCACCAATTCATCCACGGTGGCGGGCTTCACGCCCGCGCCTTCCAGCTCGCGCAAGTAGCTGGAGTCGACGCCCAGCGCACGGAGCTGCACGGCTTCATCCAGGCTCAGCTTCCCGAAGCCCGCGGCCTTCAGTTCGTTGAGCCACGCGGCGTTGATGCCCAGCGCCTTCGCGGACAGCAGGTCGTCGGAGTCCTCCTTGCCGAAGCCCAGGGCCGCCATCTGACCCAGCCACTCCGGCGTGACGCCCAGGTGCTTCATGGCCACCAGCTGCTCGGCGGGGATGGAGCGGCCGAAGCGGTCCGTCATGGACTTCGCGTAGTCCGGCGTGACGCCTGCGTGCTGGAAGCCCACCAGCGTGTCCACCGTGGGCTCGTAGCCCATGGCGGTGATGCGGTCGACGACCTCCGGCGTGACGCCCGCGATCTTCAGCGCGACCAACTGGTCCACGCTCAGCGGATCCACGCCCACGCGGGTCTTCTCGTCGGCATCATCGGAATCCTTCTTCGCCGCGCGGGCCTTCTCCTTCGAGGAGGGCGCGGGGTTCGGAGCCGGCGCGACGACCGGCGCGGGCGCGGGTGGCGGAGCAGGGGGCGCCGCGAGGACCGGAGCCGCGACCGGCGCGGGCGCGGAGACGTGGGGACGGGGCGTAACGCTTACGGCGGGAGACGCCAGGGCCTTCACCTCCGGCGGCTTCGTGGGCTGCACGGCGAGCGCCGTCAGCGGCACCGCCAGCGCCAGGCTGCTGGCCAGCGTGACGATGGACACCCCCGCCGCCCAGCGCGACGAGCAGCGCGACGTGGGCGCCACCACCAACCGCCGCACGCGGTCCTTCAGCGAACCGCCCAGCGCGGACAGCGCGGGCCCGCTGGCGTCCATGCCCTGCAACCGCAGCGCCTCCAGCGCGGTGAGCGCTCGGGCGTAGGGGAGGGCGCCGGGGCCCTGCCGCACCGCCAGGTCGTCACAGCAGTTCTCGCGCTCCACGCGGATGACCTGGGACATCCACCACACGGCCGGATGGTAGAAGAGCAGCGTCTCCACCAGCGTCTGAATCATGTTCACCGCGAAGTCGTGACGGCGGATGTGGGCCAGCTCGTGGGCCAGCACCAGCTCCAGCTCCCGCACGGCCAGCCCGGTCAGCGTGGCGGTGGGGACCAGCACCACCGGCTTCAGCCAGCCCAGCGTGGACGGCACATCCAGCTTCGACGACACCAGCAGGCGCACCGGACGCGTGAGGTTCAGCCGCCGCGCCAGCACTTCCAGCCGCTGCTGCCATTCCCACGACGCGTGCACCGCCTCGTCCACCTGCCGGCGCAATCCCATCCAGCCCTTGAGCAGGCGCAGCGACGACGCCGCCACGCCCAGGCCCCACGCCAGCACCAGCCAGGGCAGGTGTTCGCCCACCTGCTGGAACACCCCGTCCAGCCGGGGCAGCGTCGCGGTCTCCTTCAGGTGACGCGGAGCGGGCAGCTGCGTCAGTGCAACGGACACCGGTGCCGCCATGGGCTTCACGGTCCGCGGGACGGACGCCGTGCTCACTGCCGGACGGGACTCCACAGCGCGCGAGGCATGCCGCCACGCGGTGGCCACCGGCAGCGCCAGCATGATGCCCAGCGCGCCGCACGCCAGCGCGTAGCGCAGGTTCGCTGAACGCCGCCCCACCCACCGGAGCGCCAGCGCCAGGGCCACCGCCACGAGCGCGCCCTGCCACACCAGGTGCACGAGCGCCCAACCCACCGCTTCCAGGATGAGACCGTTCATGACTCCGACTCCTTCTCGAGCGAATCCAGCAGCTGGCGCAGCTCCGCCAGCTCCTCCGGGGACGTCTTCTTCGTGGACAGGGCCTGCAGGGCGAGCCGCGCCGGGGAGCCGCCGAACACGCGGTCCATCAGATCGGTGACCAGCTGCTGCTGGGTGCTCTCCCGGGGGAGCCGGGCGCTGTAGACATGCGCGCGCTGGGACTCGTCGCGCGTCACCAGCCCCTTCTCCGTCATGATCTGCATCGTCTTCAGGACGGTCGTGTAGCCGCTCCCGTCCTGGAGCGTCTCGTGGACCTCGCGCACCGTGCGCGTGCCCCCGTCCCACAGCACCCGCAGGATGGCCAGCTCGGCATCCGTGGGTCGCGGCAGCTTTCCTCGGCTCATGGCTTCCTCTCTCCTCACCGCTTCCTACGCATAGTTATACGAACGATTTCGTAGGTGTCAACGAAGCCTTTCGTACTTCGCGAACAAGGGACCCTGGAGGGAGGGGAAAGGGCGTCCCCGAGGGCTGACGCCCAGACAAGCCATCAGGGAGGGGTGAACCGGACGGCGGGGTGTTTACCGTTTTCCCGACCGGGCCATGGCCACGCGGCGGGGAGCCCGAGGAGTCGTCCATCGATGCGTGTCATCCTCTTCTGTCATTCCCTGCTGTCGGACTGGAACCATGGTGACGCCCACTTCCTGCGCGGGGTGGCGACGGAGCTGGTCGCGCGAGGCCACTCCGTGCGTGTGTTCGAACCCGAGGACTCGGGGAGCTTCCAGTGCCTCTTGGAGGAGCCCCACGGCGTGGCCGCGCTCAACGAGGTCCGCGCCCTCTATCCACACGTGCGTCCGGAGCGGTACGCGCCCGACACGCTGGACCTGGAGGCGGTGCTCGATGGCGCGGACCTGGTGCTGGTGCACGCCTGGACGCCGCCGGACCTGGTGCGCCGTATCGGAGTGCACCGCCGTGACGGCGGCCGCTTCCGCCTCCTCTTCCACGACACCTTCCACCGGAGCGTGAGCGCGCCGGAGGTGATGGCCGGCTACGATCTGTCCCGGTACGACGGGGTGCTCGCCTCCGGAGACGTGCTCCGGGACCTCTACCTGGAGCGGGGCTGGGCGCGGCGGGCGTGGACCTGGCACGAGGCCGCCGACGTGCGCGTGTTCCACCCGCACCCGCGCAACCGCGAGGTGCGGGACCTGGTCTGGATTGGCAACTGGGGGGATGACGAGCGCACGAAGGAGCTGCAGGAGTTCCTCGTGGAGCCGGTGCACGAGCGAGGCTTCACCGCGCGAGTGCATGGCGTGCGCTACCCGGTCCCCGCCCTGCGAGCCCTCTTCGACGCCGGCATCGAGTACGCCGGCTGGCTGCCCAACCACCGCGTGCCCCTGGCCTTCTCCCAGGCGCGCGTCACCGTGCACATCCCCCGGCGGCCCTACGCCACGCTGCTGCCCGGCGTCCCCACCATCCGCCCCTTCGAGGCGCTGGCGTGCGGAATCCCGCTGGTGTCCGCTCCGTGGGAGGACTCGGACGGGCTGTTCACCGCGGGGAAGGACTACCTCGTCGCCCGGGACGGGGCGCAGATGCGGCGCCACCTGTCCGCGCTGGTCGCGGACGCGGAGATGCGGCACGCCTTCGCGGAAGCCGGCCTGCGCACGGTACTGTCGCGGCACACCTGCGCGCACCGGGTGGAGGCGCTGCTCGTCTTCTGTCAGGAGCTGGGGATGTCCGGCGACGTCCTTCACCCGCTGTCCTCGGAAAGAGTCCTCGCATGAGCCGTGGCCTGCGCTTCGCCTTCTTCGGTTCCAGCCTCGTGTCCACCTGGTGGAACGGCGCTGCCACCTACTACCGGGGCCTGCTGCGCGCCCTGCACGCGCGCGGACACCAGGTCACCTTCTATGAACCGGATGCCTCCGGCCGGCAGGAGCACCGCGACCTCCAGGGGCCGGACCAGGCACGCGTCGTCGTCTATTCCAACAACCTGGGCTCGGTGGACGAGTGCCTGGACGACGCCTTCGGCGTGGACGTGGTGGTGAAGGCCAGTGGCGTGGGCGCCCTCGACGCGTATCTGGATTCGCGCGTGCTGGAGTTGCGCCGCTCCGGCACGCAGGTGGTGTTCTGGGACATGAGCGCGCCCGCCACGCTGGAGCACGTGGCGAAGGACGCCCACCATCTCTTCCGTCAGCTCATCCCGCGCTTCGACCACATCCTCACGTCCGGCGGCGGCGCGCCGGTGGTGAACGCGTACCGCGAGCTGGGCGCGAAGCATTGCGTGGCCATCCACCCCGCGGTGGATCCGGACACGCACCACCCCGTGGCGCCTGAGTCGCGTTTCGCCTGCGACCTGGCCTTCCTGGGCAACCGGTTGCCGGACCGAGAGGCGCGCGTGGAGGCCTGCTTCTTCAAGGTCGCGGAGTCGCTGCCCCGCTCGCGCATGCTCCTGGGCGGCAACGGTTGGGAGGAACGCGTCGTGCCCTCCAACGTCGGGCGCCTGGGCCACGTCTACACGCAGGACCACAACGCGGTGAACAGCTCGGCGCGCGCGGTGCTCAACCTGCACCGCGACAGCATGGCGCGCTTCGGCTTCTCACCGTCCCCGCGCGTGTTCGAGGCCGCGGGCGCGGGAGCCTGCCTCATCACCGACGCCTTCGAGGGCGTGGAGCAATTCCTGGAGCCCGGCCGCGAGGTCCTGGTGGCCCGCTCCGGTGAAGAGGTCGCCGAGCACGTGAAGCGCCTCACCCCGGAAGACGCCCGGCGCATGGGACAGGCCGCGCTCCGGCGCGTGCTGGCCGAGCACACGTACGCGCACCGCGCCGTGGAGGTGGAGGCGGCGCTGGGCTGACGCATCCCGGTCATCGACGTCGGCGGGGGTTGAAACCCGGCGTGGCGGGACGCATCGATGGGAGTGCATGACGTCCCCTCCGCCTCCCAAGCCCTGCGCTGTCTGCGGCCGCGCCATCACCTGGCGCCGCAAGTGGGCGCGCGACTGGGAACAGGTGCGGTACTGCTCGGAGGCGTGCCGGGGGAAGCGGACCCAGGCGCGGGATTCCCCGTGGGAGGCGCGCATCCTGGAGTTGCTCTCCCAGCGGGCAGGCGGCGCCACCGTGTGCCCCTCTGAAGTCGCCCGCGCGTCCGGCGGCGAGGACTGGCGCGCGTGCATGGAGCCCGTGCGCGAGGCAGCGCGCAGGCTCGTCGCTCGCGGCGTGCTGGACATCGTCCAGGGGGGCAGGGTGGTGGAGCCCTCCACCGCGCGCGGGCCCATCCGGTTGCGCCTGCGCGCCTGATGTGGTGCCCCGCACAGGGCGTTCACGGGCCGTGGAATCGCGCTTGCGCTCACATGGAGGGTCCGGCTACGCGCCGCCCCATGGCCCACGACAAGAAGCCCGCGTTCGACATCATCCTGTGGGGCGCCACGGGATTCACCGGCCGCCTGGTGGCGGAGTACCTGGCTCGCAATCAGGAGACGCACCGCGCGAAGTGGGCCATCGCCGGGCGTGACGAGGCGAAGCTGGATCAGGTCCGCTCGGAGCTGGTGAAGGTGCGGCCGGAGTTCGCGGACCTGCCGGTGGTGCTCGCGGACGCGAAGGACGCGGCCTCGCTGGACGCGATGGTGGCGCGCACGCGCGTCATCATCTCCACCGTGGGGCCCTATGCCCGCTACGGCAACGAGCTGGTCGACGCCTGCGTCCGCGCCGGCACGGACTACTGCGACCTGACGGGCGAGGTGCAGTTCATGCGCGGGACCATCGACGCCCACGACGCGCGGGCGCGCGAGACGGGCGCCCGCATCGTGCACACCTGCGGCTTCGACTCCATCCCCTCCGACCTGGGCACGCTGATGGTCCAGGACTACATGCGTGAGAAGCACGGCGGCCACTGCGACCAGGTGCGCTTCCACCTGACGCGCATGCGCGGCGGCTTCAGCGGCGGCACCATCGCCAGCATGATGGACACCCTGGCGGCGGTGAAGGCGGAGCCTGCCCTCAAGAAGGTGCTGACCAGCGCCCACGCGTTGGATCCGGAGCCCTCCCGAGGCACGAAGGAGGAGCGCGACCTGGCCACGGTGAAGAAGAGCCCGGACACGGGCACGTGGACCGCGCCCTTCGTGATGGCCTCCGTCAACACGCGCGTCGTGCGGCGCTCCAACGCGCTCTTGGGCTACCCGTGGGGCCGCGACTTCTTCTACTCGGAGGTCTCCGACTTCGGTCCCGGGCCCAAGGGCCTGGCGCTCGCCGCGGCGACCACCGCGGGGCTGGGCGGGTTCATGCTCCTGTCGAACGTGGACCCCGCGCGGGAGCTATTGGAGAAGCACGTGCTGCCCGCGCCGGGCGAGGGTCCGTCCGCCACCGTGCGTGAGCGCGGCCTCTTCGAGGTGCGGCTCCTGGGCGAGGGCCACTCGCCCAAGAGCGGCCAGCGCGTGAAGGTGGAGGGCAAGGTCGCGTCGAAGGGCGACCCGGGCTACGCGGCCACGGCGCGCATGCTCGCGGAGTCCGCGCTGTGCCTCGCCTTCGACACCATCCCCAAGCGGGGCGGCGTCCTCACCCCCGCGTCCGCTATGGGCATGGTGCTGGTGGAGCGCCTGCGCAAGGCGGGCATGACGTTCGAAGTGCACGACCGCGCCGCTTGAGGGCGCGGCGGGGCTCTCAGTCGCGCAGGTAGTGGCAGGTGTAGCCGCCGGGGTTCTTCACCAGGTAGTCCTGGTGGTAGCCCTCGGCGGGCACCCACTCGCTGGCGGCGGTGATTTGCGTGACGACGGGCCGGGACCACTTGCCGGACTTGTCCACGCGGGCCTTCACCGCCTCCGCCGTCCGGCGCTGGTCGTCCGACAGATAGAAGATGGCGGAGCGGTACTGCGAGCCCACGTCATTACCCTGACGGTTGAGGGTCGTCGGGTCGTGCATGCGGAAGAACCACTGCTCCAGCAGCGCCTCGTACGTCAGCAGCTTCGGGTTGAAGACAACGCGCACAGCCTCCGCGTGCCCCGTCTCCCCGGTGTGCACGTCCTCGTAGGTCGCGTCCTTCTTCGAGCCGCCCGTGTAGCCGGCCTCCGTGTCGATGACGCCCGGGATCTTCCGGAGGATGTCCTCCATGCCCCAGAAGCACCCGCCCGCCAGGTACGCCGTCTCGCGAGTGGCCTCCGTGGGGGCCGTCGCCTTCGCCAGCACGACGGCGCCCGCGGCGGGAGCGAGCGTGCCCTGGGGTTCGCTCGGGGCCGCTCGGCCGAAGGAGGGCAGCCACTTGCCATAGCCCTTCGCGGCCAGCTCATTCACGGGGATGAAGCGCAGCGACGCGGAGTTGATGCAGTAGCGCAAACCCGTGGGCTTGGGCCCGTCCTCGAAGAGGTGGCCCAGGTGCGAGTCGCCGTCCTTCGAGCGAACCTCCACGCGCTCCATGCCCAGGGTGCTGTCGCGCTTCTCCACCACGTGGGCCTTGTCCAGGGGGCGGGTGAAGCTGGGCCAGCCGGTGCCGGACTCGAACTTGTCGCGCGAGGAGAACAGCGGCTCGCCGCTGACCACGTCGACGTAGAGCCCTTCATCGTGATTGTTCCAGTACGCGTTGCGGAAGGGCGGCTCGGTGGCCTCGTGCTGCGTCACCTGGTAGGCGAGGGGGGACAGGTTGCGCTTCAGCTCCGCGTCGGACGGCTTCGTGTACGCGCGGCCGTCCTGTGGCGGGGCGTACGCGGTGGCCGCGGGCTTCTCGCCGGGCGGAGCACCACGCGCTTCGGTGCACGCGCTCAGGGCGGCGGCCAGCACCAGCAGGGCGGGCCATAGCCGGTGCGCCACGGGCCGCGGGGTGGGAGACGGCACTGCACGGGCGGACGACATGGGTCGCGAAGCCTCCGGGCGCCGTCGGAAGAAAGGGCGCCATTCCAACTTACGCGCGACACCGGGGAACGGTTACAGCGGGGCCACGATGACCTGCCGGCCGGGCGGGCCTCTCCGTGGCTCGCCGGAGGGCCGGGCAGTGGCCGGCGGGGGGCCGGAGGCGCTACGGTTCTAGCGAAGACCGGGAGGGAACCGATGAGCCGGGAACGCGGGCCGCGAGGTCCAATCGGGCGGGTGACGGGCATCTCGCGCGCGGAAGGCGCCAGCGTCATCCTTCGCATCCGGGCCCTCCAGAGCGTGGAAGGCGCCGCGCCGGTGGCGGAGCGCAACGCGCCCCAGCGCTCCTTCGCGGAGGTGATGGAGCGCCAGGCACAGGGCTTGAACACCTCGGAGCCCCTGCCGTTTCCCGTGGCCCCCAAGCCCTTGCCGCCACCCGCGCGCGGTCACGAAGACGAGGAGTTGATGACCGCGGAGCCCGCCCCCGACACCTTCGTCGGGCTCATGTGGTCCAAGCTGAAGCGCCCGCGCTGAAGCGCTCCAGGGAAGGCGCTCCGGCTGGATCGCTACCACCACGTCGCGGCGAGCCTGCCCAGGGACACGCGGTCCAGGCTCGCCACGTCGTTGGCTGATGCGCTCCAGGGAAGGCGCTCCGGCTGGACCGCTACCACCACGTCGCCGCGAGTCCGCCCAGGGACACGTAGTCCTGGCTCGCGGCATCGTTGGCGGAGTGGGGGTCCTCGGGGACGCTGAGCGTCCGCGTGGCGGTGATGCGGTAGGACAGGCCCACGCTGGAGCGAGGCAGCGGCGCGGAGAACCGCAGGAGGGCGGTGTCGCCCACGGCCATCGGTCCCACCTCGCACTGGAGCGTGCCGGCGGCCATGAGGCAGTCCCGGGTGCTGGCCTGGAGGCCCGGGGGCAGGGCCACGGTGATGACGGCCCGGTTCAGCGGATCCGGCCCGTGCTGCGTGACGGTAAGCGTGTAGTCGATGCGCGGCACGGACACACCCGGCCTGGGGACAGCGGTGAGCGTCACCTCCACGTCCGCGGAGGCCGCGGCCCGAAGCACGGACACGTCATGGCTCCGGGTGTTGGCGGTGACGACGTCCGGCTTCAGGTCGCCGTCGAGCAGGCCCACCGCGAGCGCCGCGGGGCCCTCGCCGGTGGCCAGGCGCGTGGGCGCGCCGAAGGAACCGTGGCCCTGGCCGGGCAGCAGGGACACGGTGTCCTCGTTGAAGTTCGCGGTGATGAGATCCGGCATCCCATCGCCGTTGAAGTCGCCGGCCGCGACGAAGTACGGCCCGCCCTTCACGGCGAAATCCACGCGCACGGGGAACGTACCGGCGCCTGTGCCGCGCAGCACGGACACGCTCTGGCCCCGGAAGTTCGCGGTGACCACGTCCAGCTTCCCGTCGTCATCCACGTCCACCACCGCGACGGAGTAGGGCGCGTTGCCCGTGGCGAAGTCCATGCGCGGCCGGAACGTCCCGTCCCCGTTGCCGAGCAGCACCGACACCGTGTCCACGAAGTTCGCGGTGACCAGGTCCGCCATCCCGTCGTGGTTGACGTCGGCCACCTTCACCGCGAACGGGTTGGTGCCGGCGTTGACATCCTTCTGATGCACGAACCGTCCGGAGCCCCGGTTCAACAGCACCGACACGGAGTCGTCGAGCGAGTTGGCCGTCACCACGTCCAGGCGTCCGTCGCCGTCCAGGTCGCCCACGTCCACGGCCGAGGGCTCCGCGCCCACGGAGTGGTCGGTCCGCGCGCCGAACGTCCCATCCCCGCGCCCCAGCAGCACGGACACCGTGCCTCCGAAGTGGCTGGTGACCGCGTCCAGGTGGCCATCCCCGTCGAAGTCCCCCACCGCGACCGCGCCGGGCAACGCCCCGGTGGGCCGCTCCATGCCGGGCGCGAACGTTCCGTCCCCCAGGCTCCGCAACACGGACACGGTGCCCGCGGTGTGGTTGGCCGTGATGACGTCCAGACGCCCGTCCTCGTCGAAATCGCCCAGCGCCACGGCGCGAGGCCCCATCCCCGTGGGAGAGGCGCGAGGCGCGTCCAGCAGCGGCTGGGGTGCAGTCGCCGCCATCCGCGGCAGCGCCATGGCAATCAGCACCGCGGCGCTGAACAGCATCACTCCCGCATGGGCCATTCGTGGGTGTCTCATGTTCATCCCCCTCTTCATTCACGATTCACGGCCCTGAACCGGCAAGGCCGTATGAACACGGTTTCCGTGACATCCCCGTGTGGTGTTGAAGAAGTAAGAAGGGGCGCCGGGTGGGGCCATGCGTCCCGGGGGACGGTGGGGTGATGGGCGGTGGACAGGCGCATGTCCCGGAGGGACGGCTTGCGCGCGGGGTAGGCTGTGCCGTCCCATGTCCCTTCCGCCCGGAACGCAGACTTCCTCCCGCCAGCCGTTGGTGGTCACCACGTCGGACCGGGTGGACGCACCGCTCGCACAGCGTGCGCGGAGTGCGGCGGAGGCGGTGGGCGTGCCGTATGTGGAGCGCCACCACAAGCTGCCCCTGAAGAAGCTGCTCACCGACATGGCGGACGCGCTCATTGTCTTCGAGTCCACGGCGGTGTCGCTGGTGGACGCGGAAGGGACGCTGCGCTTCTCACCGGGGCTGGCGCACCTGCGAGTGAAGCAGCTGGACGCGGGCGTGATGGAGGACCAGCTCGTGCGCGTCGCGGCCCTGCGCGAAGGGGAGCGCGTGTTGGACTGCACGCTGGGCCTGGGCGCGGATGCGCAGGTGGCGGCGCGGCTGGTGGGGCCGGGCGGAAGCGTCATCGCGCTGGAGAAGAGTCCGGCGCTGTATCTCCTGGTGCGGCACGGGCTCAAGGGGCTCGAGCGCCACCCGGCCGCCTGCGCGGTGAGCGCGGTGTACGCGGACGCGGCGGAGTTCCTGCGCGGGCTGCCAGACGGCGCGTTCGACGTGGTGCTCTTCGATCCGATGTTCGAGCGCGAGCGCAAGTCCTCCGCCGCGTTCGAAGCGCTGCGCCGCCACGCGGACTACTCGCCGCTGACGCGCGAGACGGTGGACCAAGCCCGGCGCGTGGCACGCCGGGTGGTGGTGTTGAAGGGCTCGCGCTACTCGAAGGACTTCAAGAGGCTGGGCATCACCCCGGAGCCCGCCCGGCCCAACGCCACGGTGTTGTGGGCCCGACTCCCGGGTTCGGGCAATCCCGTTCATCCTGGTGAAGACGGAAGTCCCTGATAGCGTCCCGGGCCGCCGTGAAGCACGACAACCGGGAGCGACACATGAAGACGCTGAAGCGGGGACTGTTGCTGGTGGGCTGCCTGCTGGGGACCGTGGGCTGTGGCGTGGAGGCGCCGGAGGAGGGCGCACCGCTGCAGGAGGACACGCAGGAGGTGTCCGCGCAGGCAGGCTGCATCCCCGGCCAGACGCGCACCATCAAGGTGGGCTGCTGCACGCCCACGCTGGAGCGCCGGCAGAACCAGATCTGCACCAACTCGGCGGGCTCCTGGAGCAACTCCGGCTCCAGCTACTGTGGCGGCTCGACCCTGAACTGCTACGGCGGCTGATCAGGAGGCCCGAGGCACGTTGACCCATCCTGCGCGCAAGCAAGGCTCGCGCAGGGTGGTCCACAAGGGCCGGTAGCTGAAGCGTCGATCCGCGGGAGGCCGCTCTCCGGAGACGAACCGTCCCCATCAGCCCGACAGCTGGACAGGTTGCCCAAGGCCGAGCCCATTACCTCTCTCTCGGCGCGCGCTCCATCAACCTCAGGGGGAGTAGGCCCCGGAGCTGTTGGAGATAGCAGTGGCTCGCTGGCCGGAGCCACGGAGAGGGCCTGCACCTGAGGGCACGGCGCAACCCCGAGCGTCTCGGTGTCCTCGGAGGCCGGTTCAAGGCAACCGGGGCTCCGCTCCTCGACAGAAGGGCGTACCTCCGGCGCGTCCGCCATCTCAGTGGCTGCCACGGGCGCACCAACGAGTCCCTCCTGGGCGCATGGGGCCTCGGGGGACGCAGGCTTCATGGGGACGGGAGCGAAGGCATTCAGCACGCGCTCATCGCGAGCCTTCAGCAGCGCTGGCAGCTCATGCTGAAGTGCCTGCATGTCGCGCTCGTTCAGAATCGCCATCGCGCGGAAGGCACACTCGCGCAGCGCCTCTCCGCCCATGAGCGGCAGCAGTTGGGCGGCGCCTCCCAGGAATGCCCGCTGCAGGGACTGAACGAGGAGCACGTGCCCGGGACGCGCCGCCACCCGCGCCGCATGCCG